>JBGALW010000001.1:0-103797 GCA_044223585.1 Amaricoccus sp. | reverse complement strand
TCTTACGTCTATCCCTCCGCCGGCGCCGCGCGGCCGCATGCGCCGCTGACGGTGAACGGCGCGAGCTTCGCCTATGATGCCAACGGCAACATGACGACCGGCCTCGGCGGCAAGCTGATGACCTGGGACGCCGAGAACCGGGTGAAGACCGCGAAGCTCGGCGGAGTGACCACCACCTACACCTACGGCGCCGACGGCGCGCGGCTGAAACGCACCGTGGGCGGGTCGACCACGCTGACCGTCGGCCCGATCGAGGTGCGCAACTACGGCACCGGGTCCGAGACCCTGCTGCGCTACCCGCTGCCCGAGTTCCGCCTCAGCGGCAATCAGCCAGCCTACCTGCACCGCGACCAGGTCGGCTCGATCCAGCTCGTCACCGACGCCACCGGCGCCGACGGCGAGCATGCGACCTACCAGCCTTTCGGCGAGGCCCGCACGATCGTCGCCGGCACCATCCCGCCCGAGACCAAGGGCTTCGTCGGCCAGCGCTACGACGCCGCCCCGGAGCTCCAGTACCTCAACGCCCGCTACTACGACCCGGAGCTCAGCCTCTTCACCTCCCCCGACTGGCTCGATGTGACCGATCCCGGGGTGGGCACCAACCGCTACGCCTACGCTGGGAACAGCCCCGTCAACCAGGCGGATCCGGGCGGGCATCTCTTCAACGATACAGCCTTCAGCCGAGGGTGGGATTCCGTCTTTGGCGGGGGCTCGTGGGACAGCACGGCGGTTGGTGGTTGGGGCGACGGCAATGGAAGCGCCCAATCCAGCACGGGAGGCAGCCCAAATCAGAGTACTATCACCCAGCCAACGACCAAAGCCGGTGCGACCGCAACAGCCGCCGTCACTGTAGCCGTACGATCCTTTGGGATGGCGGACGGCTTCGCGACACTGGGACCACTGGGCATCAAGGTCGCAGGGGGTGCGGCTTTCCCTGTATCTCTTACGCTATTCGCGCTCTATCCGACTACACCTGGAATTGACGACTGCTCGGCGGGATGTCCGAACATCGTCTATTCAGACAATGTGGGGCAACCTGAACCGCCTGATGGTGTTCCAGAGGACTACGTCTACGAGAAGCCCTCTGGGAAGGGTGGTGGCGGCGTTTGGGTAAACCCGACCAATCCAATTGGTGACCGTATCCGCGTTATGCCGGGAAACTCAGGTCAAGCCCCGTATGCCAAGGTGACTAAAGGGGGTAAGATGATTGACTCAAATGGAAATGAAATTAGATCGTCAAAGCCTAGTAAGACACCAGAATCTCACATTCCTCTCGATAAGCTCAAGGATATTTTTAAATGAAGAAAAAACTTGAACCAAGCACACTGCTGTATCAGCTAAATTATCTTTCTGACAGAAAAGATATTATAAAAGACTGGATTGAAGACAATCCTGAAAAATCTAACATTGGCGCCATTGAGATGTACAATACTCTTTTTGACGACCTTCTGATGGATCGAGCTGACGAAATATACGACATTAACGAGGAAACTGCATACTATATTAAGCTTATATCAGAGTTTTTACATAAAGCTTCTCCAGAAGGAGTTGAGATATGTGTCGATGATATTGTCAATAATAGAGATTTTGTAGTTGCTCAGAAACTGGCAGAACTAATACAAGTGTAAGCACTGCGGGTTTCCAGGAATCTCGCGCCGGTGTGGGGAAGGATCTCCGCGACCAGCCGGTCCGGCTGGAGTTCGGCAACGACACGGTCGAGACGCGGAGCTATTCGGAGAAGCGCGGCTGGCAGGAGCGGGTGCTGGTGCGCAAGGGCTCGACCGAGTTGCTGGATTCCAGCTGGACGCGGGCGGCCTCGGGGCTGATCACCGGGCAATATACCAAACTGCCCTACGGGCGCTTCGACTTCGCCTATGACTATGCCGGCCGGCTGCGCAGCGCCACGAACACCGGCGGGCAGCCCGGCTACAGCCAGAGCTTCACCTACGACGTCGCGGGCTCGATGAAGTCGAAGACCGGGATCGGCGCTTACGTCTATCCCTCGGCCGGCAGCCCCCGGCCGCATGCCCCGGCGACGGTGAACGGCGCCGCCTTCGCCTACGACGCCAACGGCAACATGACGGCCGGCCTCGGCGGCAAGGCGATGACCTGGGACGCCGAGAACCGCGTGAAGACCGCGAAGCTCGGCGGCGTCACCACCACCTACGTCTATGGCGCCGACGGCGCGCGGCTGAAACGCACCGTGGGCGGGTCGACCACGCTGACCGTCGGCCCGATCGAGGTGCGGAACTACGGCACCGGCTCCGAGACGCTGCTGCGCTACCCCCTGCCGGAGTTCCGGCTCAGCGGCAATCAGCCGGCCTACCTGCACCGCGACCAGGTCGGCTCGATCCAGCTCGTCACCGACGCCACCGGCGCCGACGGCGAGCATGCGACCTACCAACCCTTCGGCGAGGCCCGCACGGTCGTCGCCGGAACGATTCCGGCGGAGACCAAGGGCTTCATCGGCGAACGCTACGACGCCGCCCCCGAGTTGCAATACCTCAACGCGCGGTACTACGACCCGGAGCTCAGCCTCTTCACCTCCCCCGACTGGCTCGACGTCACCGAACCAGGGGTGGGGACCAACCGATACGCCTACGCGGGGAACAGTCCGGTCAATCAGGCGGACCCGGGCGGGAATGGAATATTCCAAGACGGAGTGACCGGCCAGCAGACGCAGTATGACCCCACGAGCGACTTCGGCAGGTCTCAGGTCGCCGGTGGCCCGCAAAGCGTGATCAGTGCCCGCGATATGAGCTATTCCCTCTCCGGCGGGTCGTCGGGCGACGGTGCCATCCCGGAGATCTCGCAAATGATCGGCGGGCTGGAGGATCCGTTCGACACAAATCCGTTTGATGACCCAAAGCCAACTACAGAAGAGGAGGCAATGTTTGGCCATCTGGATACAAAGCCATTGCCGGGACAATTTGAAGACCCTTTGTTTAGAGGACTGCTATCGCTCTTTGGTGGTGGGGGAGGGCGCGCCTCTGGTAAAGCGAGCATTCATGGAAATTCAAAGCTGTCACCGAAAACAACAACTCTCTACGAACTCTATACGAAGGCCGGAGAATTTCTTAAGAACGGTATCTCCCAGAACGTGCAAAAGCGCTACTCAAAAAATTTCATGCAAGACAAAGAACTATACCCAATTGAAAGCGGCCCACGTGCCGATATGCTGGCGCTTGAACGGCAGCGCACGCTCGCCAATCCAGGGCCACTCAATCGTGAGCCATGGGCTGTGAAGGCGCGGGCCGAGGCGCTGAAAAGGCAGCAGCAATGATCGCGATGGGAAATCAGTTTGGCGGCCCAGAACAGCGCGGCAGTGTCATTGCCTCTATGCTGAACAAAGCAATGAATGTGGCCGCTGATTTACGGGATTCGAGCTATAACGACGGTAAGAACGCATGGATCAATCCGATATACATTGTTCCGGGATCAATCCTAAAGCCTGATTTTGAGGGGTATAAGCTCGGCCATTTTTCGAAGAAGCAGAAAGGATTGGTCGTAATGATCGCAGTGCCCCCGTCCGTCGCCGATGGTCTCAATATCCCTGAGTTTGTGGGTAGTTCTTTGCGCGAAGCCGTACGGCTCGCGGCCGCTTTCTTCGACAAAAAAGGCATCAGTTTTTCGGCGCAGAGCGCCGAGGGGCTAATCTTGGCTATTGAGGATGAACTCCATAAGATGGTTGTAGAAAATAAGGCGGGCAAACTGCCCATCAGCTAAATGAATGTGACGACCGGGCTCGGCGGCAAGACGATGACCTGGGACGTCGAGGACGGGTGAAGACCGCGCGGCTCGGCGGGGTCACCACGACTTACGTTTACGGCGCCGACGGGGCGCGGCTAAAACGGACGGTCGGCGGGGTGACCGTCGGGCCGATCGAGCAAGTAGGGGTTGGGAATCCGCCCGCCCCACCTGCCCGTCGCTGCGTATCTCAACGTCCGCTTCTCCTGATAGCCTGACCGTTTGAACGGTCCGCCTGAGTTAACGCAAAAACCCGACTCTTTTGCTTAGCATATGGTTTGTGCATGCTTTGCGCATGTGCCGTGCATCAAGCGATTCTCCGTAACCTTTGGCTTTGCCGGCATTCATTCGCGAGAATGCAGCGGCCAGAGCGGAGGCGTCGGTCGGGGCCTTCCGCTACGGTCGAGACGCGGAGCTATTCGGAGAAGCGCGGCTGGCAGGAGCGGGTGCTGGTGCGCAAGGGCACGGCCGAGCTTCTGGACAGCAGCTGGACACGGGCGGCCTCGGGGCTGATCACCGGGCAATATACCAAACTGCCCTACAGCCGCTTCGACTTCGCCTATGACTATGCCGGCCGGCTGCGGAGCGCCGCCAACACCGGCGGGCAGCCGAGCTACAGCCAGAGCTTCACCTACGACGCGGCGGGCTCGATGAAGTCGAAGACCGGGATCGGCGCTTACGTCTATCCCTCGGCCGGCGCCGCGCGGCCGCATGCGCCGGCCACCGTAGCCGGCGCCAGCTTCGCCTACGACGCCAACGGCAACATGACAACCGGCCTCGGCGGCAAGCTGATGACCTGGGACGCCGAGAACCGCGTGAAGACCGCGAAGCTCGGCGGGGTGACGACCACCTACGTCTACGGCGCCGACGGCGCGCGGCTGAAACGCACCGTGGGCGGGTCGACCACGCTGACCGTCGGCCCGATCGAGGTGCGGAACTACGGCACCGGCTCCGAGACGCTGCTGCGCTACCCCCTGCCGGAGTTCCGGCTCAGCGGCAATCAGCCGGCCTACCTGCACCGCGACCAGGTCGGCTCGATCCAGCTCGTCACCGACGCCACCGGCGCCGACGGCGAGCATGCGACCTACCAACCCTTCGGCGAGGCCCGCACGGTCGTCGCCGGCACCTCCTCGACCGTAGTGCCAAGGCCGGTGGCGGTGAGCACGCCTCCGAGGCCCACCCCGCCGGCGCGAATGCGCTCGACGAGGGTGCCTTGCGGCACGAGCTCGACCTCGATCTCGCCTGCGATCATCCAGGCCTGGGTCTCGGGATTGAGGCCGATGTGGGAGGTGATGAGGCGGGCCACGGCACCGGCGCGGACGAGCTTGCCGATGCCGCGGCCGGGCATCGCCGTGTCATTGGCGATGACGATGAGGCCGCGCACCCCGCGAGCGACAAGGGCATCGATCAGGCGGTGCGGGGAGCCTACGGCCATAAACCCGCTGATCAGCACCGAGGCGCCGTCCGGGATCATCGCCGCCGCCGCGTCCGCCCGGATCGCAGTCTTCATGTCTTCACCCTCTGGGGATCGCGCTTCAGGAGAAGATGACCTGGACGGTCGTGTTCTCGGCGAGGCCCTCCTCGGCGAACTGGACGCCGAAACCCGACTGCTTGACGCCGCCGAACGGGGCGTTCGGCTGGATCGCGCCGTGCTTGTTGATCCAGACCGAGCCGCATTCCATCCGCGCGCCCACGGCCTTCGCCGCGTCGATGTCGGAGGACCAGACCGAGCCGCCGAGGCCGTTCTGGCTATCGTTCGCCGCGGCGATCGCCTCGTCGACGTCGGTATAGCGGATGACCGGCAGGGCTGGACCGAACTGCTCCTCGTCAACGAGCGCGTCCCCGTTCGCGAGGCCGGCGACGATCGTCGGCGGGAAGAACAGGCCCTCGCCCGGCTTGCCACCAAGCAGCACCTTGCCGCGGGTGGTGGCGTCGGCGACGAGCTTCGACACCTTGCCGTGTTGCATCGCGTTCTGGACCGGGCCGAGGACGGACCCCTCGTCGAGGCCGTCGCCAACGGGGATCTTCTCGGCATAGGCGACGAGGGCGTCGCAGACGGCGTCGTGGATGCTGTCGTGCACGTAGAGGCGCTTCATCGCGGCGCAGGTCTGGCCGTTGTTGATGAAGGCGCCCCAGAACAGGCCCTCGGCGACCGCCGCCGGGTCGGCGTCGGGCAGGACGATGCCGGCGTCGTTGCCGCCGAGCTCGAGGGTCAGGCGCTTCAGATTGTCCGCCGCCGAGCGCATGACGTGCTTGCCAGTGGGCGTCGAGCCGGTGAAGACGATCTTGTCGATCCCCGGATGCGCCGACATCGCCGCACCGATGTTGAAGCCCTTGTCGTCGCCGCTGACGACGTTGAGAACGCCCGCCGGCAGCACCTCGTTCAGGAGCGCGACCATGCGCAGCGTAGCGAGCGGGGTGAGCGGCGACGGCTTTAGCACGACGGTATTGCCCGTGCGGATCGCCGGCATGAAGTGCCAGACGGCGATCATTACCGGGAAGTTCCACGGCGTGATCGAGCCGACGACGCCGATAGGCTTGCGGAAGAGCTCGACCTTGCCCTCGTTGGTGTCCTGCAGCACCCTCGACGGGAGGGAAAGCCCGGCGGTGTAGCCGGCCCAGGCAGCGGCGCCGCCCATCTCCCAGCGCGAGCCGAGGCCGTTGAGGGGCTTGCCCTGCTCCAGCGTCAGCAGGCGGGCGAGTTCCTCGGCGTTGGCGGTCATCGTCTCCGCGACCTTGGCGCAGAGCGCGGCCCGCTCCTCGTCGGGCAACGCGGCCCAAGCCGGCTGCGCGGCGCGGGCGGCGGCGACGGCACGGTCGAGGTCGGCGGCGGTGGCGTTGGGGGCGGTGTCGACCACCGCGCCGGTGGCGGGGTTCAGCACCTCGAAGCGGTCGCTGGCATTGGCAGCCGCGCCGCCGATCGTCATGTCGAGCATGGGTTTTCCTCCGGGCCGGGCGTTGATGGCCGGCGTTGTTCTGCGTGGGGTTTCGGCGAGCCACCGCGATGGCTTGCCCCTGTCTCTCGCGCGGTCGGTTCAGGCCCGCGGCCGCGCGACGGCGATCGCCTGCGCGACGATGGCCGGATCACCGATGTGGTTGGCGAGGGTCAGGGCGAACTTCGCCCAGACCTTCAGGCTTTCGGCGTCGGTCAGCCCTTCGTGCATCCGTACCAGTGCCTCGTAGACGTCGTCCACATTGGCGAGGTTGGGGGTGAGGATCAGTTCAGACATGGGCCTTGCCTCCCTTGGCGCGGGTCAGCGCTGCCTCGACGGCGGCCGCGTCGGCCGCCTTCCACCGCGCCGCGACATACTGGTCGGGGCGGACCAGCGCCGCGGCGCCGTCGGGCAGGCCGAGGCGGTCTGCAGCCGTGCCGTCCACTTCCACGAGTCGCACGCCGACCGGTACCGCGCCCTTCCAGCCGCGGGCGAGGAGCACGAACTCGTCGCCGATCGCGTCGAGCAGCCAGCCGCCGCCGAGCGGCGCGTCGAGCACCGGGGCGCCGGGGGCGACGCCGTTCGCCCAGGCGTCGGCGTCCGGGGTCGAGAGCCGGCTCGCCGGGTAGCTGACCGGCGTCGACAGGCGGCCCGAGTTCACGAACGGCCGGGCGAACGCCTGGTCGCGGGCAAGTTCCAGCACCGCGTCGCGCAGCGCCTGGCTGGCCGCCGACTTCGGCGTCAGGAAGTCGGTCGAGCGGGTCGAGTTCAGGATGTTCTCGTCCGCCGTCGCGACCGCCTCCTCGTTGTAGGTCTCGATCAGGTCCTCGCCGGCCTCGCCGCGCAGCACTAGGTCGAGCTTCCAGCCGAGGTTGTCGACGTCGGCGAAACCGCCGTTGCAGCCACGCGCGCCGAAGGGCGACACGAGGTGCGCGGAGTCGCCGGCGAAGACCACCCGGCCATGGACGAAGCGTGCCATGCGCCGGCACTGGAAGGTGTAGACCGAGTACCATTCGCGCTCGAACTCCACGTCGTTGCCGAGCATGGCCCGGACGTAGGGTTCGACGTTCTCGGGCTTCGTCACCTCCTTGCGGTCGATGTCCCAGCCGAGTTGGAAGTCGAGGCGCCAGACGTCGTCGGGCTGCTTGTGGATCAGCGCCGAGCGGCCGGGGTTGAAGGGCGGGTCGAACCAGAACCAGCGCTCCGACGGCATCTCGTGCTTCATCCGGACGTCGGCGATGAGGAAGTTGTCCTCGAAGACCCGACCCTCGAAGTCGAGGTTCATCCGGTCGCGCACCGTGGACCGCGCGCCGTCGCAGGCGATGACCCACTCCGCGTGCAGCGTGTAGGCGCCGTCCGCAGCGACTATGCCGAGGTCCACCCCGTCGTTCAGCGGCGTCACGCCGTCGACGTCGTGGCCCCAGCGGATCTCGACGTTCGGCAGCTGCCGCAGGCCGTCGAGCAGGTATTCCTCGACATAATACTGCTGGATGTTGATGAAGCCGGGGCGCTTCTGACCCTTAACCGGCAGCATGTCGAACTGGTAGACCGGCGTGTCGCCCTTCCCCCAGAAGACCTTGCCGACGTTCCAGGTGACGCCCTTCTCCACCGCCGGATCACCGGCGCCGAGGCGGTCGAGGATGTCGAGCGAGCGCTTCGAGAAGCAGATCGCCTTGGAACAGTGAGCGATGAAGTCGAGGCGGGTGAGCACGACCACCTCGTGGCCGCGGCGCCCGAGGTCGAGCGCCATCGCGAGGCCGACCGGGCCGGAGCCGACGACGACGACGCGCGCCTTGTCGGTCGCGGCGCCGGGAACCGGGGTCGCGCCGATCTCCTTGTAGACCGGGATTCCGGGAACGTTCGCCATGTGGTCCCCCTCAGCCCTGCAGCTTCGCCCAGACTTCGCGGTCGCGCTCGGCGGTCCAGATCCGCGGCATGTCGAAGCCGTCGAATTCGTCCCACAGGCGCTGCACGTCGAAGGGCAGGCAATGCTCGAAGATCGGCCAGGCGCCGAACTCCGGCGCCAGCGCGTCGCGGGTGGTCTCGAAGGCGCCCTTGAGATCGCCGCCCGCCTTGTGGACGCGGCCGACATTCTCGATCATGCCGTTCAGGAACTTGCGCGTCTGCTCGACGGCTGCGTCCGTCTCGGCGACGCCGCGGGCAACGGCGCCACGGCCGCCGATCAGGTTCTCCGACTTGTAGGCTTTCACCGCGTCCAGCGTGCCGCTCGCCCACTCGAAGTGATGCGCGTCGCCAGTGTAGAGCGCCGCCTTGGCCTCGACGAGGTCGCCGGCGAAGAGCGTCCGGGTCTTGTCGTGCCAGACGACGATGTCGCCGGCGGTGTGGCCGCGGCCGAGGAAGCGCAGGTCGAGGCCGCCGCGGTCGCCGCCGAGTTCGATGCGCATGTCGGTGCCGAAGGTCAGTGTCGGCCAGGTCAGGCCGGGCACCTCGTCGGCATTCTTGGCGAGGCGCGGCATCCGGCCGAACTCGCTCTTCCAGTCCTGCAAGCCGCGCTCGGCGACGAGGTCGCGCGAGGCGGTCGACATGATGATGGTCTCGGCGTCGAAGGCCGAGGCGCCGAGCACACGGACGGCGTGGTAGTGGGTGAGGATCAGGAAGCGAACCGGCTTGTCGGTCTGCTCGCGCAGGATCTTCAGCCAGTCGCGCGAGGCGGCGGGAGTGGCCCGGCTCTCGATCGCGACGAGAAAATCCTCGCCCTCGACGGCGCCGACATTCGGGTCGCCTTCTGCGGTCAGGGCGTAGACGCCCTCACCGAGGACCTCGAGCGTGTCGCTCTTCTCCAGCGTGTCGGCGGATGAGGCGAATGGCTTGCTCAAAGTAGTTTCCTCCAGAGTGATTGCGAATTCTTCGCTGCTGGAGGGGAAGCTACGGACGAATCCGCCCCCCGTCTGTCCGCAGGTCTATCGACAGCGCGTTGGATTCCGGCCGGCACGGGCGTAAAGTCCCGGCAAAACGACAATATCGGGGGGAGGCGCTTGCGCTCCGGTGGACTGATTGATCCCGACAGGGCGGCTGAGCTCCTGGAGACACGCGACCCGGCGCTCTTCTCCGAGCGGCTCCTCGAGGCGGCGCATTCGTCGGCCGGTGTCGAGGAGCTCTTCGCCTTCCGGATCGACGACGGTCGACCGCCGCTGGCGCTCGCGTCGTCGAGCGGCCTCGGCGACGCCGGGGAGCGGACCGAGGCCTATGCCCGGCGCTTCCACCACAGCGACCCGGCGGTGGCGGCGCGGCTGGCGACGGCGCCGGGCAGCGGCTTTCACCTGCGGGTGCCGGCGGCGGCGATCGAGCTCGGCGCCTACCGCAAGCTCTGCTTCGAGCGGCCGCGTTTCGTCGAGAAGATCACCTTCGGCTGGCGCAAGGCCGACCACGCGCTGGTGCTCTCCTTCTACCAGCGCCACGACGGGGTGGAGCCGGACATCGCCCAGCTTGGCGCGCTCGCGCAGCTGGCGATCACCGGGCTCAATCGGATGGCGACCCGTCCCGCGCCGGGACCGCTGCTGGTCGAGGAGGTCGAGCGCCGGCTCGCGGACGCGCACGGGGTCCTGACGGCGCGGGAGCGCGAGGTCTGCGCCCGCACCCTCGTCGGCAAGACGGCGCGGGAGATCGGCGAGGAGCTCGGCCTCGGGATAGGCACTGTCCTCACCTATCGCCAGCGCGCCTACCAGAAGCTCGGCGTCTCGCGGGCGAGCAACCTCCTCGCCGCCATCATGTCCTGACGTCCGTCCGGCCGCATTGGCCTGTCGATAGTCCTGCTGACAGACACGGCGTTTCCGTCAAGGCAGGTTTGTTGCACACGCAACGAATCTCCCGGAGGAAGCCCTGATGCCCCCGACGCCCCCACTGCGACCCTGGTCGCGGGTAGCGCTCGCCGCCTTGCTGTTCCTGCCTACGCCCATCATCGCGGCTTTCCCGGCCCTGGCCGGGTTCTTTGCCCACGACTGGGCCGGGGTGCCGGCGGTGGTCTGGATCGTCCCCGCCTATCTCCTCGGCTTCATGCTGCTCTCGGTCGCCTACGCGGGCTTCAGCGCCCGGATGGGGGGCTGACATGTCCGGATCGATCCTCAGCTTCCTCGCGACCATCGCCGTCACGCTCGGCATCACCGTCTGGGCCGCCCGCCGCAGCCAGAGCAAGGCCGCGCTCTACACCGCCGGCGGCGAGATCAGCGGCACGCAGAACGGGCTCGCGATCTCCGGCGACTTCCTGTCGGCGACGACACTCCTCGGCACGACGGCGCTGTTCTTCGCCAAGGGCGCGGATACGGCGCTCTACTACATCTGCCCGCTGGTCGGCTTCGCGCTGATGCTCCTCCTGATCGCCGGGCCGCTGCGGCGCCTCGGGCGCTACACCATCGGCGACGTCATGGTGACGAAGCTCGGCGACGAGCGGATGCGGCTCTTCTCCGGCACCTCGTCGATCGTGATCGCGCTCATCTACCTGATCGCGCAGATGGTCGGGGCGGGGACGCTGATCTCGGTGCTCTTCGGGCTCAGTTTCACGGCCGCAGTGCTAACCGTCGGCGTGCTGGTGACGATCTATGTCGCCTTCGGCGGAATGCTCGCCGCGACCTGGGTGCAGATCGTCAAGGCGGTGCTGCTCGTCGCCTCGGTCGTCGGCATGAGCATCCTTGTCCTTCACGACGTCGGCGGGCCGGCGGCGCTCTATGCGCGGGTCGCGGCAGTGCATCCGCTGGGCGTGGGCGTGTTCGACGCCGGCGGGTTCCAGATGGACCTGTTCTCCTCCGTCTCCTTCGCGCTCGGCCAGTCGCTCGGCATCCTCGGCCTGCCGCATCTCCTGATCCGCTTCTTCACCGTGCCCGACGAGAAGGCCGCGCGGAAATCCGTCGTCGTCGCGGTCTGGATCATCGGCAGCGTCTTCGCGCTGCTCTTCGCCTTCGTCGGCCCGGGCGCCATCGCCCTCGTCATGGACGACCCGGCCTTCCAGGCGCCCGACGGCAAGGGCATCCTCGGCGGCGGCAACATGGCGGTCCTGCATCTCGCCACCGCGCTTGGCGGGCAGCCGCTCTTCGGCGTCCTCTCCGGCATCGCCTTCGCGACGATCCTCGCGGTGGTCGCGGGGCTGACGATCTCGGCCGCCTCGGCGAGCAGCCACGACCTCGCCACCACGCTGCGCGGCCGTCCGCTGGCCGACCGGCAGGAGGTGCTGGTCTTCCGCCTCGCCACCGTCGCGATCTCGATGACGGCGGTGCTGCTGGCGATCCTGTTCCAGCACGAAAACGTCGCCTTCCTCGCAGCGCTGGTCTTTGCCATCGCGGCCTCGACCAACTTCCCGGTGCTGATCCTCGCGCTCTACTGGAAGGGCACGACGGCGGCCGGGGCGATGGCGGGCGGCTTCGCCGGGCTCGTCGGGTCGGTCGTGCTCATCATCCTCGGGCCGGCGGTCTGGGTAAAGATCCTCGGGCATGCGGCGCCGGTGTTCCCGTCCGACTATCCGACGCTCGTCACCGTGCCGCTCGCCTTCATCGTCGCGATCCTGGTGTCGCGGGCCACCCGCCCGCAGCCGGTCACGGCGGCGTAGCCCTGGTCAGGAAGGCGGCGTTCCGCCGGATCGCCCCGGCCGCCGCCGACACCACGGCCGCGTCGCGCCCGCCAAGGCGCGCCGCGGCCGAAAGCATGGTCGCCGCGCGGCCGGGGTTCCGGCCGAGGCCGGCGAGCCGGGCGCTCGCCACCTTGAGGCGGAGCCGCCCGATCCTCGACAGGGTGGGGTCGGCCGACCGGACCTCCAAGGCGACGGTAGCGCGGCCGGCGAGGAAGAGCGCGAGCCCGGTCGCCACCGTCGCCTCCGCGTCCCCGCCGCCGCGCCCGCTCCGGCGCACCAGCCCGAGGAGCCGGTGGTGGAGGCGCGCCTGCCAGGCCGCCGCCCGGGCGGCGGCGCCGGGACGGGCCGCCATCGCCTCGACGTCCCCGACCATGGCCGCGAGCAGGGCAGCCCGCCGGCGGTCGGCGCTCGGCCGGTGGACGAAGCGGAAGGCGACCCAGGCGACGACCGGCCCGGCGGCGACCGCCGTCGCGACGAGGAGCGTGTGCTCGAAGCTGCCGGTCAGCGGCAGCCGCGGCTGCAGCAGCAGCAGGAAGACCATGCTATAGTCGAAGGCCGCGACCTGCAGCTGCGGAACGGCGATCGCGACGCCGCCGAGAACCATGAAGGGGAGCATCGCCAGCATCAGGCCGGGCTCGGTGTCGAGATGCGGCCATAGGAGCCAGCGGCAGGCGAGGGCGGCAAGGGCGCCGGCGGCCTGGCCGAGCGCCACCTTGGGCAGGATCGCGAAGGGGCTGTCGAAGGTCGAGAAGACCGTGGTCATGATGGCGGTGCCGAGCATCACCATCGGCCAGGCGCTCCAGCCGGAGGCGATCCAGACGCCGCCGATCGCCAGCATGGTCAGCGCGGCGCGCACGGCCGCCTCGCGCGCCGTCGCCCAGTCGCGATGGAGCGCCAGCGGCTCCGGCGTCTTCTCGGGCGGCGCGCCCTCGCCGCGCCGGGGCAGCGCCGCGCCGAGCTCGACCAGCACCCGCCGCAGGCCGGGGTCGGCGCCGTAGGCCGCGCGGGCCAGCGCCTGCCGGCGGTCGGGCGCGGGGGCGTGGGCGGCATAGAGCGCGGCGGCGGCCTCGAGGGCAGCGGCGCGGGCGGGGTCGGGCGCGGCGGGAGCGGCGCGCACCCAGAGGATCGCCGCCACCTGCGCCATCAGCGTCTCGCGGCGGTGGCGCGCCTCGCGCCGGGCGGCGAGCGAGCCGGCGGCTTCGGCGTCGACCTCCTCGTCCATGGCAGCGAGGTCGACGAGGGTCGCGGTCAGGGTGGGGGCCGGGGTGCCGCGCAGGCGGGCGGCGACGGCGCCGAGGATCGTGGCGCTGGCGAGGCGGAGGCGGCGGGGGATCTCGGCCTCGGCGGCGCGCGGGGTGAAGGCGAGGCCGAGCCCCAGAGCCACCGCCACCCCGAGCAGCACGGTCGCCGTCCGGTCGAGCCCGAGCGCGAGGACGTGGCTCGGCTGGCCGCTGTCGAGCAGCGCGACCATGACGGCGGTAAAGCCGGCGAGGACCGCGCCGTAACTCGCGAAGCCGCGTAGCAGGTTGGCGCCGGCGGCGCAGAGCCCGAGCCAGAGCGCGATCCCGGCGACGAGCAGGACGTGCCCGCCGGCATGCGCGGCGGCGATGGTGAGCAGGATGCCGAAGGTGGCGCCGACTATCGTGCCGAGGGCGCGGAAGCCGCTCTTCTCGACGAGGTGCTCGCGGACCGGCTGCGACCCCGCCCAGACGGTCATGCCCGCCCACTGCGGATGCTCGAGTCCGACGGCCCAGGCGAGGGAGATGGCGATGGCAGCCCCGGCGGCGGTGCGCAGGCCGTAGGCAAGACGATCCGGGTCGGGGCGCCATGCGGTCATGCGGGCCGGGTCTGCCGTTGCTGCGCCGGCCGGATGCCGACAGGCCCTTGGATCGGCCTTCGCCGGCGGGTTCGTCAAGCGGGGACGGCCGGGTGCACCGGACGATGGCCCGCCGCGTCCGGCACGCGACCGGACGCGGCGGGTCGAAGCATCAGGCGAAGGCGAGGTAGTTCTTCACGAAGCGCTCGCCGGGGACGGTCCAGAGCACCGGGGTGCCCTTCTCGACGAACCAGCCCTCGCCGGGGCCATAGGTGCGGGACTCGCCGGTCGCCTCGTTCTTCAGCGTGACCTCACCCTCGACGACGACGGCGTGCTCGTTGAACGGATAGGTCATGCGGAAGACGCCCCTGGTGGCGCCGAACCAGGCGCAGGATACCGGGTCGGTGGGCGCGCCGTAGACCATCTTGCCGAGCGCGCGGCACTCGCCTTCGAGGATGACGGAGCCGAGGTCGGCGACTGTTCCCCAGCTTTCGAGCTCGGGGACGGTGTCGGTGTCGGTGTTGAAAGGGGTCATGGGGGTAAGTCCTCTCTTGGTTGGAAATGACGACAGGGGGCCGTCGAGGGTGGTGGTCAGAAAGAAACCGGCGCCTTCTCGAACTGGCGCGCGAGGTCGTCGACAACGTCGCGAAGGAAATCGGCCATCGGCCCTACCGGCTGCTGCATCGCGATGAAGCCGGCGACGGGATCGACGACGGGCGTGCGCTGGCCCGCCAGTTCCTCCATCGTGGCGAGCCCGCAGAACGGCACGTAGGCCTCGGAGTAGCCGCCCTCGTGGACGAAGACGATCCGACCTCCGCATAGCCGCCGGGTGGCCGCCATCAGCATCGCGGTCATTGCGCGATAGGACTCGCTCGAAAGCTGCATCCGGGCGAGTGGGTCGAGGGCGCTGGCGTCGAAGCCGCAGGCGACGATGACGAACTCGGGCTGGAACCGCTCCAGCGCCGGGACGACAATCCGCTCGATGGCCCGGAGATAGGCGTCATGACCCGAACCGGCCGGCAGCGGAATGTTGAGGTTGGCGCCGGCACCGTCGCCGATGCCGCGGTCCTCACTGCCGCTGTAGCCCGGCGGGAAGCAGCGGTCCTGGTGCAGCGAGATGGTTAGCACGTCGCCGCGCGCCTCGTAGATCGCTTGGGTGCCGTTGCCGTGGTGCACGTCCCAGTCGATCACCGCGACGCGGCCCAGCCCGTGGCGCGCCTTCATCGCCTCGATCGCGATCGGGATGTTGGCGAGGAAACAGAAGCCCATGGCCTGGTCCGGCAGGCAATGGTGTCCCGGCGGGCGCGACAGGGAGTAGGCGTTGTCGAGCTCGCCACGCAGCACCGCGTCGCAGGCCGCGATGGCAAGGCCCGCCGAGAGCTTGGCAATCTCGTAGGTGCCGGGACCCACGGGAGCGTTCATGCCGGCCTCGCCACCGCCGGCGTCGCTCAGAGCCTTCAGCTTCGCGAGATAGGACGCGGGGTGGACCCGCTCCAGATCCGCTTCCTCCGCCGGAGCCGCGGTGCGCACATCGAGCTGGCGGAGGAGACCGGAGACGTCGAGGAGGCTCTTGAAGCGGCGCTTGCTCTCGGGCGATTCCGCGAGGCTCGACCCATTCGGAACCTGCACCCAGCCGCCAGCGGGCAGCGTCAGGGCATGGGGGCCCGCATGGTGCCAGAAGGTCAGCTCGTCGGTAAAGAAGCCGGTGCGGCGGGTCATCGGACCATCTCCAAGCTTGGGGTTTCGGGGGCGTGGGCGGACAGGCGGGCGGTCATGATCGCGACGAAGGAGAGAAGCAGGAAGGCGACCCCGGTCGCCAGCATGGTGGTGGTGTACCCGTCGCTCCTCGCGAGAAGCTGGCCTGCAATGGCCGGGCCGACGGCCAGCCCGCCACCGATCACAAGGTTCGTCGTGCTCATCAGCCGGCCATCGCGGTCAAGGTCGGCGACCGAGGCGAGGACGAAAGGCAGGACGAAGGTCCAGACGAACTTGAAGAGCATGGCGGCCGTGGCGAAGCGGACGAGGCCGGGCAGACCGACGAGCAGCAGGACGGCGACGATCATCCCGCCATATCCAGCCGCGAGCGACAGGCCGCGCCGGACGCGGCCGCCGGTCGCCGTGGCGACCAGCGACCCGACGATGCCGAGGGGCGAGGCCACGGCAAGGACCGCACCGCTGGTGCCGGCGTCGATCCCGGAACTCCCGGCGATCACGCCGATGAAGGACCAGACGCCGCCGAGCCCGACGTAGAAGGCGAAGACCGCGAGGATGGCGAGCGCCGCGCGCCAAGTGTGCCCGCTGCCGGTCGAGGAGGCAGGTGCCGCCTTCGACGCCTCGCGCGGGAACTGGCTCATGAATGGCAGGCAGATCGCCATCAGGCCGGCCAAGCCAATATAGAGTACAGCCAGGCCGTGCGCGGAAAAGAGGCCCGGCAGCAGCCAGAGGCCGAGAGCCCCGAGCACGAGCTGGCCGCAGACCCACAGGCCATAGACGCGGTCGCGCTCGGCGCTTGCGCCTGCGCTCGCCATGCAGATCACCATGATGGTGCCGCCACCGAGCGCACTGAGGAAGCGCAGGACGAGGAGTGGCGCGAATGTCGTGACGAAGGCGGACGCGATGTTCGCCGCAATGAAGAAGATCGCAGCGGCGACGGCGACGCGCCGCCAGTCGAGCCGGCTCTGCCACCACCAGGCCGGGAGGGTGGCGAGGCTCATGGCCGCGAGCTCCGCCGAGAACATCAAACCGATCTCGGCCGGGCCAAGTCCGAGTTGCACGGCGAGTTGGCCGGCAATCGCCGGGGCAGCGAGGAGGACAGCGGGCACCACGGCGGCGCCGAGGACTATTGCGACGAGGCGGCCCGATGGCAGGCCGTAGGTGAGTCTGGTCATCGGATCATCTCACGGGACGAGGGGTTTCGTTCGGAAGCGCGCCCCGGCTCAGCGCCGGCCGTTGAAGTAGCCGGACAGCTGGTGCCAGGTCTTGGCGGCGGTGGTGATCCCGGCGCGGGCGGCGTCCTTGCCGAGGATCGAGACGTGCGGGATCGAGGCCATCAGGTCGTAGCGGGCCGAGCCCTCGCTCATGCCTTCGGCCAGCACCTTGCAGACGATGTGGGAGGGCGTGACGCCGAAGCCGGAATAGCCCTGCACGTAGAAGGCGTTCGGTCGGTCGGGTAGGGTGCCGATCTGCGGGAAGAGGTTGGCCGAGCAGGCCATCGGGCCGCCCCAGGCGAGGTCGATCCTGACGTCCTTGAGGTAGGGGAAGGTCTTCAGCATCAGGTCGCGGTTCCAGGCGGCCAGATCCTCGGGGATATAGTCGACGAACCGGGTCGCCGAGCCGTAGAGCAGGCGGTTCTCGTTGGTGACGCGGAAATAGTCGATCACCGGCCGGATGTCGGAATAGGCGCCGCGGATCGGGCTGACGCGCTCGATGAGGTCGTCCGGCAGCGGCTCGGTCGCGATCTGGAAGGCGAAGGTGTTGATCGTCTTCGACGCGATCGCGGGCTCCAACCGGTTCAGGAAGCTGTCGCAGGCCCAGAGCAGCTTGGAGGCGGTCACCTTGCCGGCGTTGGTGTGCACGGTGACGCGGTCGCCGTAGTCGACCGAGACGACGGGCGAGTTCTCGAAGATGCGCGCACCGTGCGAGACGAGCGCCTGCGCCTCGCCGAGCAGCAGGTTCAGCGAGTTCACGTGCCCGCCGCCCATGTGCTTGATGGCGCCGGCATAGACCTCGGAGCCGATGATCGACTGCACGGCCTTGCCGGTCAGGAACTCGATCTCGACGTCGGGCTCGACGGCGCGGAACTCCTCGAACCAGCTCCGCAGCGTCTTCACCTGCCGCTGGTTGTAGGCGAGGTAGCCGTAGCCTTGGCAGAAGTCAGCGTCGATGCCGTACTTCGCGATGCGGTCGCGGATGATCCCGGCGCCGAGGCCCGCGATCTTGAAGAGCGTCTCCAGCCCCTCGGGGCCGACGTGCTTTTTGACCGCGTTGAGGTCGTGGCCGATGCCGGCCATCACCTGCCCGCCGTTCCGGCCGGTGCCGCCGTAACCGAGGTGGCGGCCCTCGAGGACCACGATGTTCGTGATCCCCTTCTCGGCGAGCTCCAGCGCGGTATTGATGCCGGAGAAGCCGCCGCCGATCACCACCACGTCGGCGTCGACGTCCTGGGTCAGGCGCGGGAAGGCGAGGTCGTACTTCCTGGTGACGGTGTAGTAGTTGAGCGCGTCGAGCTTGTTCATGACGAGTGGGTTGAGGGCGTTCATGGCGTCAGACCTCGGTGATGGCCTGGCCAAGTGCTGCGTAGAGCGCGGGCCGGCGGTTGCGGAGGAAGAGGGCGTAGAGCGCGCCGGTCGCGGCGGTGGCGACGACGAGCCAGGGGAAGGACCAGACGATCGCGCTGTCGGTGCCGGCGAGGAGCGGCAGGTTCAGGATGACGAGGCAGAGGCCCATGGCGATGCCGGCCATGGCGAGGAGCGGCGCCACGACGCGGGTCCAGAGCGACAGGCCGTGCGGGTTGCGGGCGAACCAGGCGACGATGGCGACCGAGACGAGGATCTGGATCGAGAGGATGCCGATCACCGCGATCGCCGAGGTCCAGGCGAAGACCACCGCATAGGGGTCGAGCCCGGCGGCGACGCAGGCGAGGAGCAGCGCGAGGGCAATGGCGCCCTGCACGCGCCCGGCGACATGCGGCGAGCCGTGGCGGTCGTGGACCGAGGCGAGCGACCGGGGCAGCAGCCCCTCGCGACCGAGGGCGAAGAAGTAGCGGTTGATCGTGTTGTGGAAGGAGAGGGCGGAGGCGAAGAGGCTGACCATCAGCAGCGTCTCCATCGCCGTCACCGACCAGGGTCCGAGCACGTCGGCGGCGGCGGTGAAGAAGAAGGTGTCCATGCCGGCCTGCGCGGTGGCGTGGACCGCGGAGGGGCCGTAATACTGGGTGATCGCCCAGGTGGAAAAGGCGTAGAAGCCGGCGATGAGCGCGACCGCGGCATAGGTGGCGCGGGGGATGGTGCGCTCCGGGCGCTCGGCTTCCTCGGCGAAGATCGCCGTGGCCTCGAAGCCCATGAACGAGCCGATGACGAAGACCAGTGCCGCGCCGAGGCCGGGGACGAAGATGGTCGAGGGGGCGAACGAGGTGAAGCTGATCCCCTCCGGGCCGCCGCCGCGCAGCAGGATGCCGACGTCGAGCAGGAACAGGATCGCTACCTCGGCCAGCATGCAGACGCCGAGCAGCTTGCCCGAGAAGGCGATGTTGCGCGCACCGCACAGGCCGACGATCGCCATGAGCGCGACCACGGCGGCCCACCAGGGCATTGTCAGGCCGAGCTTCGCCAGCGCGCCGGAGACGAAGACCCCGAACAGTGCGTAGACCGCGAGCTGGATCGCCTTGTAGGTGAGGATCGCCACCGCGGCCGCGGCGACGCCGGCCGGGCGTCCGAGGCCCTTGGCGATGTAGGTGTAGAAGCCGCCGGCGGAGCCCGCGAACCGGCTCATCGCGGTGAAGCCGACCGAGAAGACGAGGTAGAGCAGACCGACCAGCAGGAAGACGCCGGGCACGCCCGCGCCGTTGCCAAAGGCGAACGCCGCGGGCGAGGCGCCGACGACGCTGGCGAGCGGGGCCGCGGCGGCGACGACGAAGAAGACGATATGGGTGGTGTTGATCGAGTTTCGGGCGAGTGCGCCCTGGGTGGGCGGATAAGCGGCATCGTTCATCGGGTCAGCCCCCGTGTTGGGCGCAGATTGCGCGTTTCTCTTGATTTGCCGTGGATTGGGGCGACCATACCTGCGCGTGACGCATGGGAGAATTGCGGGATGCGCCAGAGATTCGATAGTTTGCGCCAGGGCCTCGAGCGGTGAGCGACGTTCGCGGCTGGCAGCGCATGCCGCTGATTCGGGTCTCGTCCCTGATCCCGGTGGTGCGGGCGCTCGACCGCCGCCTCCCGGCCGACGCGCTGCTCGCCCGCCACCTGATGAATCGCGACGAACTCAGCAATCCCTATGCCGAGATCCCGCTCGCCCGCTACGTCGCCTTCCTGGAAGCCGCCGCCGAGGCCGCTGGCGATCCGGGCTTCGGGGCCGAGGTCGGCACGTCGTTCCGCCCCGCGGCGCTGGGGCCGGTCGGGCTGCTGTTCGGCGCCTCCTCGACGTTGCGCCGCGGGCTCGAGCGGCTGGTGCGCACGCTGACGACCTGGCAGGACGGCACCTCGATCGGCCTGCATGACGAGGACGGGGTGCTGGTCTGGAGCTACCGGATCGAGGACCCGCTAATCTGGCCGCGCCGGCAGGACAGCGAATACACCCTCGCCGCCACCGTCACGCTCGCCCGCGAGGCCTTCGGCTCCTCGGCGCGACTCATCGAGGCCGACACCGAGCATCCGGCGCCGGAGGAGGAGGGACCACTTGCCCGGATCATCGGGCTCCGCCCCCGCTACAACCAGCCGAGCAACCGGCTGATCTTCGACCTCAGCGAGGCCGACCGCCCGCGCCGGACGGAAGACCTGGAAATGATGGCGATGCTCGGCCGCCATCTCGAAGACCTGCGCCAGCCTGCCGACGACGCGAACCTGCTCTCCCAGGTGCGCGCGTTGATCGGCCTGCATCTCGGCCACCGGACGATCTCGGTGCCGATGGTCGCGCGCGAACTCGGCGTGTCGGCGCGAACCCTTCAGCGGCGCCTCGCAGACGAGGGCACCTCGCTGCGGTCGTTGCTCAATCAGGTCCGCGTGGATCTCGGCCGGGTGCATCTGCGTGACGGCCGGGCGTCGAACACCGAGATCGCCCGCGCGCTCGGCTATACCGACGCCACCGCCTTCTGGCGCGCCTTCAAGGCCGGCACCGGAAGCCCTCCCTCGGAGTTCCGGCGCGGCTGACCGTCAGGCGGTCGGGGCATGACGGTCGGGGTGGGCAGCCGCGACCGCCGGCAGGGCGTCGAGCTCTTGCCGGATCGCGCGGATGCGGGGCATCGCGTCAAGCGAGACGCCCCAGCGATCGGCGTTGTAGAGCTGCGGCACGATACAGATGTCGGCGAGGCCCGGCACGTCGCCGTGGCAGAAGCGTCCCGTGCCCGGATTGTCCAGCATCGCCTCGAAGGCTTCCAGCCCGGGTCCGATGAAGGTGCGCATCCACCCTTCCATCGTGATCGCGCCGGCGGAGGCATCGACCGCGTGCCGGGCGACGCGAAGGTTGCAGACCGGGTGGATCTCCATGGCGACGGCGTAGGCGAGCGCGCGCACGCGGGCGCGGCCGGCGGCGTCGGCGGGAAGAAAGCCGGCCTGCCGCGTCTCGTCGAGATATTCGAGGATCGCCAGCGACTGGGTCAGGGCCAGCCCGTCGATCTGCAGCACCGGCACCAGACCCTGCGGGTTCAGCGCGAGATGCGCCGGGGCGCGCTGCGCGCCCTTGACGAGATCGACGGGGATCGCCTCCCATCTCTCGCCGAGCAGGCCGAGGCCGATCCGCAGCCGGTAGGCAGCGGACGAGCGCCAATAGTCATAGAGCGTCGTCGTCATCCGTATCTCCATTGCCTCCCGCCGCGATCAGGCGCCCGAGGCCGGCGTCGAGGGCGTCGGCATGTTCGCCGAGCTCGGCGCGCAGCTCCTCCTGAAACGCGGTCGCGATCTCGACGAGCCGCGCCACCACCGCCTCGCCTTCGGGTGTCAGCGACAGGGCAATGAGCCGCCGGTCGCTCGCATGCTCCTGCTTCCGCACCAGCCCCGCCTCCTCGAGGCGCGCCGCCGCCCGGCTGACCTTCGACTTGTCCATGTCGGCGCGCGCGTGGATGTCGCGCACGCTGACCGAGCCCGCCTGCAAGTGGGCGAGGACGCGCCACTCGGGGATCGAGATGCCGGTCTCCGCCTGGTAGAGCCGCGCAAACCGCCGGCTCACACGGCCGGCGGCCACGGTCAGGCGGTAGGGCAGAAAGCCATCGAGCTCGAAGGTCATGCAGGGCATTTCCCAGGTGGAGTCCCGCGCACTGTACCCGCGCCATCGTTGCAGATGCAACGGCCCACTTGACTCGTTGCATGTGCAACAGTATTAGTCGTTGCAGATGCAACAAATTGAATCGCACTGGAGGAAATGCACCGATGACCGCTCACGATCTGCCAGGCGGGATGATCCGTTCGGCCGTCACCACCGGGACCGTCGAGGGATACATGCCGGGCTTCGGCAATGACTTCGAGTCCGAGGCGCTGCCCGGCGCGCTGCCGCAGGGGCAGAACTCACCGCAGAAGTGCGAGTACGGCCTCTACGCCGAGCAGCTCAGCGGCACTGCCTTCACCGCTCCACGCGGCCAGAACGAACGGACCTGGTGCTACCGCATCCGCCCATCGGTGCATCACACTGGACGCTTCTCGCCGATCGACGTCCCTTATTGGGCGACCGCACCGAACATCAATGACGACGTGATCAGCCTCGGCCAGTACCGCTGGGATCCGATCCCGGTGCCCGAGGCCGATCTGACCTGGGTGACCGGCATGCGCACTATCACCACCGCCGGCGACGTCAACATCCAGGTTGGCATGGCGAGCCACGTCTACCTCATCACCCAGTCGATGGTGGACGAGTATTTCTTCTCGGCCGACAGCGAACTCCTCGTCGTGCCCCAGGAGGGGCGGCTGCGCTTCTGCACCGAGCTCGGCGTGATCGACCTCGACCCGAAGGAGATCGCCATCCTCCCCCGCGGACTCGTCTACCGCGTCGAGGTGCTGGAAGGCCCGTGCCGCGGCTTCGTCTGCGAGAATTATGGCCAGAAGTTCGACCTGCCGGGCCGCGGCCCGATCGGCGCCAACTGCATGGCGAACCCCCGCGATTTCAAGTGCCCGGTCGCGGCCTTCGAGGACAGGGAGACCCGCAGCCGCGTCGTCATCAAATGGTGCGGCCAGTTCCACGAGACCTGGATCGACCATTCGCCGCTCGACGTCGTCGCCTGGCATGGCAACTACTGCGCCTACAAGTATGACCTCCGCACCTACTCCCCGGTTGGCGCGATCCTGTTCGACCATCCCGATCCGTCAATCTTCACGGTCCTGACCGCGCCGTCCGGGCAGGAGGGCACCGCCAACATCGACTTCGTCCTGTTCCGCGAGCGGTGGATGGTGGCCGAGCACAGCTTCCGGCCGCCCTGGTACCACAAGAACATCATGTCCGAGCTGATGGGCAACATCTACGGCGTCTACGATGCGAAGCCCGAAGGGTTCGCGCCCGGCGGGATCTCGCTTCACAACTGCATGTTGCCGCACGGCCCGGACCGCAACGCCTTCGAGCACGCCTCGAACGGCGAGCTGAAGCCCGAGAAGCTCGACGAGACCATGTCCTTCATGTTCGAGACCCGCTTCCCGCAGCATCTCACTGAATTTGCGGCGAAAGAGGCGCCGATGCAGGAGGAGTACATCGAGGTCTGGGACGCGCTCGAGAAGAAGTTCGACGGCACGCCGGGGGTGAAGTGATGGCAGCGCAGAGCTGGGTTGAAAGCGCCAACGGCGGCGCCTCCGACTTCCCATTGGAGAACCTGCCCTATGGCGTCTTCTCCGTGAACGGTGGGGCGCCGCGCTGCGGCGTCGCCATCGGTGACTTCGTGCTCGACGTGGCGGCGCTGGAAGCGGCGGGCGTCATCGCCCTCGTCGGCGGGCCGCTGCTGCGGGAGGGGCGGTGGAACCCGGTGATGGCGGCCAGCCCCGAGGTCTGGGCGGCGCTTCGCGCCCGGTTGACGGCGCTTCTTGCCGCCGGCGCGGAGGAGCGGCCCGCGGTCGAGCCGCACCTGGTGCTGCTCGCCGACGTGGTGCTGCACCTGCCGCTCAAGGTGTCGGAGTACACTGACTTCTACGCCGGCAAGCACCACGCCTTCAACGTCGGCTCGATGTACCGAGATCCGGCGAACGCGCTGCCGCCCAACTGGCTGTCGATCCCGATCGGTTACAACGGCCGGGCGTCGTCGGTCGTTGTCTCCGGCACCGACGTCGTGCGGCCCTGGGGGCAGGTTAAGGCGCCGGACGAGGCGCTGCCCCGCTTCGCCCCCTCGGCGCGGTTCGACCTCGAGCTTGAGTTCGGGGCGATCGTCGGCACGCCGTCGAAGGGCATGGTGTCGGTCGCCGAGGCCGACGCGATGATCTTCGGCTACGTGCTGCTGAACGACTGGTCGGCGCGCGACATCCAGACCTGGGAGTACCAGCCGCTCGGTCCGTTCCAGGCCAAGGCGACGGCGACGACGATTTCCCCCTGGATCGTGACCCGGGCGGCGCTGGAGCCGTTCCGCGTACCGACGCCGGAGCGTGAGCGGCCGCTCCTGCCCTATCTGCGTGAGCCGGGGCCGATGGGCTATGATATCGCGCTCGAAGTCGGGCTCGCTCCCGAAGGCGGCCGCGAGACGGTCATCAGCCGGTCGAACGTCCGCGAGCTCTACTACTCCGCCGCCCAGCAGTTTGCCCACCACACCAGCTGCGGCTGCCCGATGTCGACGGGTGACCTCCTCGGCTCCGGCACCATCTCGGGGCCGGAAAAGGGCAACCGGGGCAGCCTGCTTGAGCTGTCATGGAACGGCAAGGAGCCGCTGGCGCTCGCCCACGGCGGCACCCGGACGTTCCTCGAAGACGGAGACCGGCTGACAATCCGCGGTTTCGCCCAAGGGGACGGCTATCGCATCGGCTTCGGCGACTGCGCGGGCCGCGTCCAGCCGGCCGTGGCCCTGCCGGACTGGGCGCGCGAGCCCGAGGCCGCCGCGACGATCTGACCGTCTGCCGGGCCGGGCTGGCAGATAGCTCGGCTCGGCGCCTCGCATGAAACGGATTTGCCCTCTCGACAGCCCCGCGAACCCGCATCGCGGGGCTGCGACGTATTGGCGGGGAAGATCGGCGGGACGGCGCGAGCACGAGTTCGTCGCGCTGCCGGCCGCGGGGGCGCCCGAAGGCCGGTTGCGACCGTGCCGGGCTGAGGCGCTGGTCCTGCTGTGGGGGCGTCGGCCCGCGTCTACTCGAAGCGCCCGGGGCCCATGATCCCGACGTGCTTGCCGATTGCCGGAGCCGCCCGGGAGATTTCGAGTCGAAAGGAACTTGCGCTTCTCTCCGAGAGCGCAGCACCCATCGGCGGGCCTTCGGAGGTCAGGACCCCCCGCGATCCAGGAAGACGGCGCGCGAGGTTTTGCCGCTGTGTCGGTGCTGACCCATCGCAGCCGCACGCTTCCCTGACCTGCGACGCCCGCTCGAGGGCGGGCCCAGACCAGCCGCCGCGCGATGAGCGAGACGGGAAGGCCTTACGCGGCCGGCGCGAGCGACTTGCGCGTGGCAAGGGACACCGCGATCGCGACGAGGAAGGCGAGCGGGGCGGTGATGAGGGTCGGGTAGTCGGACGGGAAGACCGGCGCGGCGTGGCCGAGAATCTTCACCCAGACCGACGGCCCGAGGACGATCAGCGCCACCGAGGCGACGAGCCCGACGAAGCCGCCGGACATCGCGCCGACCGCGGTCGTGCCGCGCCAGTAGAGTGCCAGGATCAGCACCGGTTAGTTGGTGCTCGCCGCCACCGCGAAGGCGAGCGCCGCGAGGAAGGCGACGTTCTCGGCCTGGAAGGCGATGGCGAGCAGCACCGAGACCGCGGCCACGGCCAGCGTCGCCAGCCGGAAGACGCGCACCTCGGCCTTGTCGGTCAGCTTGCGGCCGCGCAGCGCGAAGGTGGCGAGGTCGTGCGAGGTGGCCGAGGCCGCCGAGATCGTCAGGCCGGCGACCACGGCGAGGATCGTCGCGAAGGCGAAGGCTCGCGGCCTTCGCCGCCCCCCTCACCGCCGCCGGAACCGCCGCGCTGCCCGCCCTTGCCCTTTCCGCTGCTCGGCTGCCTCGCCATTCCCGAAGCCCTCCTTCGCCCTCAGGCGTTCCTGGCCAAGTAGCGGAAATCGAGACGCGCGAGCACGGAGAAGACCACCGCAGCCAAGATGAAAATTGCAGAGATCGCCCACTCCCACGAGCCATCGCCGCCATCGGGCTCGGCTTCAAATAGGAGCTCGATCCAGTTTGGCCAGATCAGCGTGACCACTGCCAGGATGGCACTCACAACTACGAGCAGTATTTCAACTATTAAACGAAAGCGAACGCAATAGGCGCTCATGATTGCCACTTGGGCGTATGAAATCTATGTCGCCTACATAAAATGAACAACTTATCAGATGGCGGAGCGACTGTCGTGTCTTGCCATCGCCTTCTGGTGGGAGCGCACACCGATCTCGCGGGCGAACTGCGCCATCAGCGCGTCATAGGCAGCCTGGAACTCGTCCCGGCCGGTGGCCTCGCCCACTGGCACGAAGGCCGTCTTCCAGTCTTCGACCCAGTCGTCGCGCCACTGCTTGCGGAGCTTGTCGACGTTGCCACGCAGCTTCGCGCCCTCGCCGCGCCCGGTGTAGGTCTTGAAAGCGGCGTTGATGTAGCCGTCGTAGGCCGCGCCGAAGGCTGGCGAGAACAGCGGTCCGTAGACGTGCCGCGCCTGGTCCAGGACGCGCTTGTGTGCGAGCGGCGTTGGCGGACTCCAGTTTCGCCAGTCGCCGCGCACCAAAAGGGCGCAGAGCAGGTCGTTGAGCTTTGGCGCCATCTCGTCGTAGACCGCGATCCGCTTGTGGATGAGCTCCTGGTTTGCCGCCTTGAGCAGGTCGAAGCGGATGGCGAGGTAGCCGGCCGCCGCGGTCAGAGCGAAGGTGACGAATGGCGTGGCGTAGGCCCACCAGGGCGGCGGACCGGAGGACTTCGGCACCAACGCGGCGCAGGCCTGAGCCAGATCGAGGCAGGCCGGCAACGTCTGGGCCGCGGCGTCAAGCATAGCGCGGCTCGCGAGCGCGCGCGATCATCGCCTCGATCTGCACCGGAAAGATTCGTTCGGGCAGGTTCTGCCGGAGCCAGGCGAGCGCGCTTCCGACCAGTGCCTCGCGCCAGCTCGTAGCGATTTCGCCGTTTCCCCAGACCGGTGCCGAGCCGCGGTTGCGCAACAGGTGGCAGGCGGCGAAGAGCAGAAGGCCGGCATCGACGGGCTTGCTTCCAGCGAAGGTCGCCGGGGCGGCGGTCGCGAGGCTGACGAGGTCGGCCAGACTCGCGTTCCGAACCGGCAGCTCAAGGCGCCTGGCGGTACCGGCCGGAAGCGGCAGCCGCGCCAAGTCCTCGAAAGGCTCGTCGCCATCCCCCCGCCGCCGTCGGTCGCCTCGCGCCAGGCCAAGGAAAAGGGTCTCGAACGCCATTGGGACATCGTCTCCGAGACGGTCGCCCAGCAGGTGCGGGCGGCGGCGGAGCGTTCCCTCCCACTCCTCCGCGATCGTCGGCGCAAAGTCGGGTCCAGCGAAGCCTCCCCACAGCCCGAGACGGTCGGCCGCGTCGCCGAGGCACTGCAAACCCTGCCACCAGACACCGAGATCGCCGCCGGGAGGCGGGCAGCGGCGCAGCATCTCAATGAGAGCAGCCGCAGCACCCAGCGTTAGCAAGTCCGACGCCGGGCCGCTCGGAGCCGACACGCACGACGTGGAGGCGCTGGCCACGCGGACCAGACGGGCGCCTCTTCCGGTGGTCTCGAAACTCAGGCGCTGATTGTGCGCCATCTCATCGAGGTGCCAGAACATCCGCTGGATCGGCTGGGCGGCGGCCGAGACGAACGGACCGGGGTCGAGTGGTGTCTCACCTTCCGCTCCATCCGGTCCGAGCGGCGGCACGCCTGGCCCGGTCCCCGCCGCGCCGTCGCCGCCCCCGCCGGCGAGATAGCAGCGACGGACGAACTCGACGACGTCGTCAAGGGTCGCGAAAGCGACCTCGCCTTCCTCAAGGAAAAGGCCGAGCTGCAGCGAGCCGCGCGTCGCCGCGAGACCGGTCGCCCGGCTCGCCAGCGTCTCGGGGGTGAAGTCCGGTGCCGCGATGAACACGGCAAGCGCCTGCATGTCGAGCAGGTCGCCGCTCAGGTCCGCGTCGCGGTTGCTGGCAAAGGCAAGCCCGGCGCGGGCATCAAGGGCGTCGAGGTGCCAGGCGGTCATCGCCCGGCCCTTCCATGGCCGCCCACTACCCGCACGTCGATCCCGGCAGCCCGCGCCATGCGCTCCGCCATGCGCCGGCGATGGCGCCAGAGCAGGCGGGCCAGCGGCGGCGTCGGCCCGCGCGCCTGCCGATCGGCGATAAGCGCCTCGGTCGCGGCATCGGCGGCGCTGGTGCGAATTTCCGAGATGGCGTCTTTGCCGAAGCTGCCGACCCGTGGCGCCTCGATGTAGTCCTCGTCGATGAGCACGCCCTCCGATACCGTGCCGGTGGTCATCAGACGGGGCGTCCCCTCGACCCCGTCGAGGATCTTGCAGACTGCCATGTCCTGCACGTCGTCCCGCCAGGTTCCGGCCAAGCGACGTGCCTCCGCGACCCGGAGCCGATCGTCGTCGCCGATGCGGCCGCGAAGCGGCTCGCGGTCCAGGTCGTAGGAGTTGCGGAACAGCACCAGCGTGCCGGCGGGTATCTCACCTGGCTTCAGAACCAGACAGAGGTCGCCATAGTACCGCATGCCGGCGCCGTTCACCTCGACCGCCCCGTAATAGAGGTCGGCCTCGGCCGCTCCGCCGCCGGCGCAGATCGCGACCGCGGCGTCCACGCGCCGCCGCCGTGTCGAAACAGGTTGCGGCTTCGGCGCGCCGGTGCGCGCCTGCTCGAGGTCGTAGCCGTTCAGGTATCGCCCGCGCAGGACAGCCCGCACATGCGCCGCCGCGACGTTGAACACGACCCGTGCACCCGCCGCCGCTCGGACCTTCCCGGAGTCGAGGCCCTCCCCGGCAACCACCCGGCGGATCGTGGTCGCGTTCGCCGACCGGTAGTCGGCGCGCTCTCCGGGTACGGACGAAGCTTCGACGGCCTGAGCCCTTGCTGCCCAGCTGCTCATGCTCACCTCGATCAGGCGCGCTGGCTGACCGTGACGGCGGCCGCCTTGATGTCGCGACCCGTCGCGCGCATGTAGAGGGTGATGAGCTGGGTCATCGTGTCCGACAGGTTGGGTATCGGTCCGCCGACCAGGGATTTCCTGTAGAAGAACGGCGCGCTGACCGGGTCGTTGAAGAGACCCCGCTCGATCGCTTCCATCATCATCGTCGCCAGCGGCGCCATCTGGAAGAACGCGGCGGAGTGCACGTGGGCCTTGAACCCCACACGGTCGCCGATGCGGGCGAGGCGGTCGGCGGGGTGGTCGGCCTCGGCCTTGAGCGCCTTCACGATCGGAGAGTCCCACGCGACGGCCATGTGGAGCCAGCTGAGCACGCAGGCGGCGTAGAATTCCTCGCGCTGCAGGTTGCCGCCGAGGCGGCGGTCGCGCATGGTGTCGTTGAGCCGCGTCGCCAGCGTCGCGATCGCCGCATCGTCGGTGTCGCGCCGGCCGCTGGTGTTGTCGGCGTTGACGATCCCGCGCCAGACCTCGGCGAGGAGGCGCTCGAAGGTGATGAAGAAATCGCGGTTGGACGCCGCCGGCTTCAGCTGCTCAACCGGTGTCCCGGCTTGCGGAGGCCGGGGAGGCTCCGCACCGAACATCCGATAGTAGAGGTTACGCCGCACGAGATCGCCGCTCGGGCGCGAGAGGCTCACCACGTTGAGCGCCGAGAGCGGCGGGAACTGGCCGTGGAACAGGGTTTCGGTCACCCGGAGCCAAGCGTTGATGTCGGTGGTGGGCGCAACCCCGGACCGGTCGGGCGGTGCGGCCAGGTTCTCGCCGTGGAGGTAGTGCACAAGCACCTGGCGGAAGATCTCGACGACCCCGGTGTGCTCGAGAAAGAACGCCTCGATCGCGTGCGGGTATACCCACAAGGGGTCAAAGGTGGCCGGAGGCGGAAAGACCGGCGGAATCTGGTTCTGCGCCGCGGGCAGGTTGAACTTGGCGCGCAGTGTGACCTCCGCCACAAGCGGAGGCGGCTGGACGGTTTCCCAAGGCTGGGTGAGAGCGCCCGACTTCCGCTGCGGGTCACGGTTGGCCCAGGCGAGTTCCATCAACCCAAGGATTTCGGCGGGACTGCTCGCGAAAAGGGCGTTTGTTGCAGCAGGATCGGCATTGGGAGAGCCATTGCGAAAAAGAAGCGTGCGGAACATGAAGGCCTCCTTTCGTCAAGTGTTGGCCAGACGGTCGGGCTGATTGACGACTGCTGCCGGCGGCGCGTTCAGCCGGTAGCTGGACGGACTGTAGGCGCGGCCGAGGTCGATAAGGTTGACCAGCGTCTTGTAGCGCGGGTCGCCGATGTCGGTCGCAACGTCCTTCAGCCAGGCCGGCACGGTGACACGGGTTTCCCCGGCATCGATCGTCACGGTTGGCGCGTCCGGGACGACCCGCTGCGGCAACTCGCGCTGCATCCATGCTTCTAGCAGTTTCTCGAACTGATCGTCGGTAAGCACCGTCACGCTCGGAAGCTGAGCATCGTCCTTCGCGGGGACGGGAGGCTTGGGCTGGTCTGCCATGGTCTTTCTCCGTGGATGTGGGCGGCGTGATGCGAAACTCTCAGGCCGCCGTCCGGAAGCCGGAAATCGCCTCGCCAAGGCGTTGCATGGTGCGGCGGTGGATGGCGACGAGGTCGTCGGCGCGCTCGGGCGCTGCGGCGAAGCGGTAGCCGGTGAGGCCGATGAGGCGGAGGCACTCCTTGGCGAGCCAATGGGGCGAGGTCATCAGCGCCGGGCCGGCCTCAGCCTCCAGGCGCTGGAGCGCCTCCGGCGAGACCAGCGCGGGGTCGATCCGATCGGCGAGCGATCTGTCGCCGAAGCAGCGCATCGGCTTAAGAAGCGAGAGCTCGACGACGTCGGGGATGGTGCGTTCGAGCGCCGCGAGCAGCGGCCGGACGGCCTCGGGCTGGAGCTCGCGGGCGTAGCGCACGCGCCAGGCGAACTCGAGGTCGTCCCACACCCCGCGGCCGTAGATCCGCCGGGCCATGGCGTAGCCGAGGAGCACGCGAAGATAGCTGATCGGGTGAACGCCGGCGGGATTGTAGGCGAAGACCTGGGACGGGCTACCGCCGACCACGTCGGACAGGGCGGCGACCGCGGCGAAGCCGACGTTGACGAAGCCGTAGGCGTCGGCCGCGACCTCGGACGCCCAGCGTCCCCAGATGCGCGCCACCTCGGGGCCGCTCGGTGCGAGGGTCTGCTCGAGGCGGCTCGCCAGCTCCTCGTTCCAGCCGAGGAGCGCGGCGACCTGATGGCCGGTCTCGTGCACGATCGCGGTCGGACGTTCCTGGTTGTGGAAGGTGATGCTGACCGCCGCGACGGGGCTGATCGTTCCGCCGTCCCAGAGCCGGAGGCCGGCGCGCAGGATCGAGGCGCCGAGGCCCTTGCTGAGGTAGGTCAGTACCGGCGGCGTCGGGATCCGCATCGGCTCGAGCATCCGCCGCATGCTCTGGCCGGCGACGTAGTCGAAGGCGCGGAGGCGCGCGCCGAGATCGGTGCTGGTGCGGGAGTTGATCGCGTCGCCGTAGAAATGCACCAGCATCTCGACGCGCCCGTAGCGGGCTCGGAAGTCGACGATCGCGTCCGCCACCCGGTCGAGGTCGGCGAGCGAGCGGGCGGCGTTGAACTGCGCGCGCACGACGGCGTGGTCGCGCAGCAGCTGGTCGCAGGCCGCCGCCAAACTCTCGCGCAGCCGGCTGCCGACGTAGTGCTCGAGCGAGGCCCACGCCTGGCTCGACGCCACGAGCTCGGGCCGGCGGATCGTCTGCGCAGCGGTCTGCCAGTGGTTGATCTGGCGCTCGGTCTGCAGGCGGAAGAGGGTGAACTCCCGGTCCATGGCCGTCCCCCTAAACCCAGCCCGGTCGGATCGCGACCGTCGGCATCGGCAGCAGTGTCGTCGGCAGGAGGACGCCGCGGATGCGGTCGGCGATGGTTCCAAACACCCCACTCGCGACATTGCCTCGTCGCATCTCGCCGATCCGGCGCAGCACGTCGATGGGTTCGAAGGCCACGAGGACGGTCACTCCCTGCGCGGAGTTCTCGGTCGCGGCGATGAAGTCCGCCGACTTGTTGACGAGGTAGCGCCCGATCGCGGCCCACAGCGCGTCGATGAGCTTCTTCGCGACCTGCTGGAGCAGGTCGAGCCCGATCTTGCGGACGGCCGTCGCCGCGGCCCCGGCGGCGGCCGGGGCGTAGTTCTCTGCCTCGGAAAGCTCGGCGAGCTGCTCGCGCAGGATCTCGGTCTCGCCGACGATGCGGAAGCCGACACGAAGCTGGCCCTGGCGCAGCGCCTCTATCCCGCCGAGGGCGCGGCGCATGATCTGGATCGGCGTCGCGATGTCACGGCGCCGGAGATAGGTCGCGATCTCCTGGGCCGTGCCTTCGGCGAGGCGGAGCTTCACCGTGATGGCGCCGCGGGTCAGGTTGAGAATGACCCCGATGGTGTTCGTCGGGCGCCTCGCCGGCCCCACCGCGGCGAGGCCGGGAAATTCGACGAAACAGAACCGCTGCCCGGCGGCCACGAGGTACGGGCCCTGGAGGAACGCCGGGTCCGCCGGACGGCCGAGTCCCGCAAAGCCCTTGGGCAGGAGTTCCGCCGCGACCTCCGGCGTGAGCGGCATCAGCCGGCCCCATGACGTCCAGAGATGGCTGCCGAGACCGCTCACGTTCCGTTCGAGCCGGGCGATGTCGATGAGCCGCGATCCGAGCGCGAGCTCGTAGGCATGGATGCGTGCCTTGACCGGGCGGCCGAGGTCCACGCCGGTCGTCGCCGCCAGCCACTCCGCAGCCGAGGCGCCGGCGAAGGCGCGGGCACGGCGGAGCGCGCCCGGATCTAGGGTGACCTCGAAGACCTGGCTGAACTTCTTGTAGTACTTCCGGCGTCCGCGCGCCGGGCGCAGGAGCCACTGCCCGCCGGCTTCGGCCTCGTTCTCACGCAGGTCGGCCCTGAGCGTGCCGGCGGGGAAGTTCGCCGCCGCCGCCGTCTCGAAGGCCTCGGCCGTGAGGGCCTGGAGCATCTCGGGCTGCTCGAGCGCCTCGGGCGACTGCTGGACCAGCGACAGCACGGTTTCCTGCAGGGTCTGCGCCATGATCTCGGCGGCGACCATCCGCGGGTCCTCGTTCTCGCCCTGTTCGAACCCAAGAAGTCCGAGGCCGACATTGACGAGCGGCCTCGCCAGCTGTTTTGCCGGGCCCTCGCCGATCCAGCGTGAGACGAGCTTCGCAAGCAGGTCGGCAAGGAAGTTGATGATCCGGTCGCGTCCGATGATGCCGATGACGACCTTGATGATCGGCTTCAGCGCCAGAAGGACGGCTGGAAGGAACTGCTGGATAGCCGGCCGCGGGTCCTCGCCTTCCTTGAGCTCGGCAAGTCGGAGTGCCAACGCATGCGTTGCCTCGTGCAGGCGTCCGGCCACGTCCTCGGCCTCGTGTTCCTGCGCGGCCGCAGTTTCGAGGAAAGTCTCGTGCTCCTGCTCGCCTGCCGGGGCGATCAGCAACGCCTCGGCCACGCGGAGATTGTATTCCATCTGAATAATTTCTGGGGTCGGCCCGGCCGCGACGGACGGGCTCATCGCTTCGGTTTCCGCCTCGGCGGCGACTGTGCCAAAGAGCTTGCGCGCGAGGTCGCGAGCGATGGGCTGGACCGACTGGGGCAGTCGCCCGACCGCGAACTGGATTACCCGGCGCAAGAGCGGCCGGACCAGCGCGCCAAGGCGGCGCAAGAGCGGCATGAGCACCGTGCGGCCGAAGTTCGCGATGCCCCGCCCCGCGGCCTGGATGCCCCGCCCCACGAACCGGGCAGCACTCGTGACCGCGCGCCCGACTTTGCGGACAAGCGCTCCGAAGAACTGCTCCTGGGCCGGCGACAGCGGCGCCGACAGGGCGGGGACGAAGCGTGCAACCATCGCCTCGAGTTCCGCCTCGCTGGCATTCGTCGCCTCGACGTTGGCGAAGCCTTCGGCGACGGCGTTGTGCATCCGTTCCGCCTCGGCCGCGAGCAGCGCGAAGTGCTGTTCGTAGCGCCGCTGCAGGTCGACATGGGCGATCCCCGGGGCGATCGCCGCGGACTGAGGCCCCTCACCCTGAACGGCCTGCTCGGCCTCGGCCGCCATCTCGCATAGGTTCTGGGTAAAGGCTTCGTCCTCGAGCTCGCCAAGCAGCTCGTAGACTGCCTCGGCCTGCTCCAGGTTCTCGGCCTCGGCGTTTGCCTCGTCGCGGGCGAACGGCGATTCGGACTGCGTGGCCCACGGCGCGGTGATCTCCCCGACAGTCACCGTCTCGCCCTCGTCGATTTGCCGGTCCGAGGCATCGAAGGCCTGGAGGAACGGCGATTCAGGCGTCCAAGACTCGGCTCTCTCCATGGCGTCACTCCGCGTGTGGTGTTGTCGTCTCGAAGGCGGTCGGCCGATTTGCGCGCCGAAAGACCAGACTGCTCGGGGAATGCGAAGCCGAGCGCGATCGCTTCCGGACACCATCGCGCACGACACACACGTCACGCTCTCGTCCACCCTCACCAGAGCCTCACAAAGACACGTCGCGGGCGGCCAGCGCGGGTCGGGAGCCCTGAAGGGCTAAGGTCGGCGCCGGGACGCCAGACTTTCAGAGATCGTGCGCAGCTCGCGGGCTATCGCGTCCAGCCGCACGGCGAGCACTGCGGTGGCGGCCTTCCGGGGAGCCGGGCTGCTCTGCGGTTCGGCGAGGCTCCGGACCAGGCCGGTCGTTTCGGGCATCGGCTTGGTCTGGAGCTCTTCCGCCAGCAGTCTTTCGAGCTTGCGATACTGCGCTAGGGCGAGGGGGCGGTTTCCCGAGGCGACGTGGGCCCTCATCATTGCGCAATGTGCGCGCTCGGTCAGGGGATCCTCGGCAAGTATCCGCGTCGCGATCTCGGCCACCGCGGGCCAGCGGCCCTGGGCCTGCATCAGGTCGAGAAGACGTTCGAGCGCCCGGAGCCGCTCGGCCTGCAGGATGCACCGTTCGCTGACCAGCCAGTCCGCGGTCTCGCCTGGACAGAGCTCCTCGCGATGCAGGTCTATGGCGCGTCGGAAGAGCGCCTCCGCATCCGGGGCGTCGGCCGCCACGGCGGAGCGCAGGATGTCGCGAAAGTCGCCGACGTCCACGGCGGGCTCGCCCAGCGGGGCCAGGCGCAAGCGCCCGGGGACCGCTTCCAGCCATTCCGGCGCCAGGGCGAGCGCCTTCCTCAGCCGCCAGAGTTCGGTATCAAGGCAGGCCCGCGCCCGGGCCTCGACGAGGTCGGGCCACAGCAAAAGAGTGACCTCTTCGCGCCAGACCCATCGTCCCGCGCGCAGACCGAGAAAGGTCATGAGGAGCCGTCCCTTGCGCGAGATCGGCTCGAGGAACATCCCCGCGCGCACTTCGAGAACTGGTCCACCGAACAGCCGCAGCCTCGGACCATGATCGCACTCCGCCACGTCCTTCATGAGAATAAGTCCCCTGAATCCATGACACGCGGCTCGCGATTCGCGCGTCCAAGAAAATCTTTTTTAAAGGTAATCGAGACTTGGTATACATTGTGGAGCCGATCCGATCGGCCCGTCCTGACCTTACGTCAATTCTCGCTGTAGTGGAATGCTTCAGAGTCGATAGAGGCCCACCGCCGGCGGGGCGGTCGCCGGGCCATCGTCGCGCTCGATCCCGCCGGCAAGGTCGGCCGCGAGCTTGCCGAACTCTTGCTGGAGGGCCTCACCGCGACGAACTCGTCGAGGATCATGCCCTTCGCAGCTCTGCCGATCGTTGCGTAGCGCTCCCGGATCGCCGCTGCCACCTCTGCCCTCGCCGCCATGCTGATCTTCCCCGCCATCGCCCCGCCGCCCGCGACCGACCCCTCGACGCGGGTCGCGAGACGGTCACCCCACGGGCATCCTTCGGTCACGTCTCATGCGAGGCAATGCGTCGGGCCAGTTTGTCGTGTCGCCTGACAATCTGGTTGCCGTCCTGCGGGATGCGGTGGACGGAGGGGGTCGCCGGTGGCGTGAATGGTAGGGGTCCTGTCAGGCATGGTCGAGGCCGCTGTCGGCTGGGACCGCGCTGAGGAGAGACCTTGAGGTGAGCATCACAGCAATCATTCACGCAGTCAGGCGGCGCAGCAGCAGCTGCGGATCAAGCGATGCCTAGGAACAGCGCCAGCGCCCGTGTCGCGCGAATGATCTCGACATCCTCGAGACGCCCGAAGACTGCCCCCAGCTTGTCGGTCCGCACCGTCATCGTCTTGTCGACCATGACCTGCGAGGGTGCGCGCAGGCCGTTCTCCGGCGTCGGCCCCACCGTGAGCCGGATCAACGGCGCGTCCACGAGCAGGGACGTGATGAGCAAGACCGTTACCGTCGCGGTGTCGGGAAACTGATCTGATTGAATTACCAGTGCCGGGCGCGGCTTGCCGTGGGCGCCCTGCAGTGCGACCGTCACCAGATCGCCGCGTCTCACGTCCAGATGTCGTCCATATCGGCTAGGCCTGCATCGAGGTCATGGGCCAGATCAGGATCGGTTCGATCCGCCGCGGCAACGCGCGTGGCTTGCCGGCGGCATTCGGCGGCGAAGCCAGGGGCCCTTGTGTCCGGCACCCAGATCTGGACAGGCCGCAATCCGGCCGCCCGCAGGACGTCCCTGCGCTTCTGCACTCGTCGTGAAACCGGGGTGGGCATCAAGATCTCCCTTCTATGTGTTACATGTAACAAATTCCGGCCAATTGCAAGCCGGGCGAGGGCCGCTATCGCCGGCGGGTCGGCGGGTCGGCGGGTCGGCGGTGACGTGGCTCGGATGGCCGCCGAGCGCAAACCCAGATGATGGACGATAGTCTGCAGCCGCGCCGTGCGGCGGGCATAGGCTTCTTGAGACGGAACTATCTAGGGCTGCAACGGCTCGGTCCCTCGTTTGGAACGAATGCGCGCTTCGTCTCCGAACCAAAGCATCCACCGTGCCATTATTTCTCGGGCTTCCTTCGTGGCGCTCTCGTGCTCGCGGCCGAGGCAGTTCAGGTACTCCTGCATGTCCAGGAGATAGGCTTGGTACTCCTCGTTGAGGAACTGCCGAAACTCCGCATCGCCCTCTGGCGGCCGGACCTCTTCCGGGGGCACTGGCCGCAGACAGGCCTCCTGGGCGGCCGCCGAAGCCGCCACTCCGAGAGCGAGACCAACAAGGAGAACCCCTCGGATCACTGCGCAGGTTCCAGCTGGATCGTGGGCTGCTCCTCGAGCGCGCGCAGCTCGTCCGCGGTGAGGGTCAGGGAGAACCCGGTGTCGGGATTGGAGAGGAACACCGGCGAGACATAGGGCTCGCCCGCGACGCCGGTCGGGATGGTGACCTGGAAACGGAAAGCGACGCGCTCGGCCGCCACCGGCGCGCCGAGGAACCAGTACCCGGGCCGGCCGATAAAGATCGGAGGCGTGTACTCGGCATCGGGATAGCAGCTCGGCGGGATGAAGATGCCATCGTCGGTTTCGTCGAAGGCCATCGGCGCCGGCTCTGGGCAGATCCATCCCGCGCGGAATTGGCTGGACGGTCGGGCGAGCGCGACCTCGGCGGCGTCGTAGGCGGTGCCGTCGCTCATCGTGCAGGTGTCGAAGGGCGGCTCCGGCGGCCGGTCGGTGATCCTGTCGATCATGTAGTCGTAGGCGTCGCCGCAGGTCCCCGACGGCTCGATCGAAAACCCCGCCGCCATGCAGAGGATGACGGCACAGTCGATGTCGTAGTCCGCCGCGGCCGAGGGCAGAGCGGTGAGCCCTGCGGCTCCTCCGAGCGCGGCAACGGCGATGCAGGCGTGGGTCAGGAGGCGAGGCATGATGGACTGCTCCAGGTCTGGAGGTGAGGGGTCGCGATAGGGTCGGGGCAGGGGATGTCGGCACCCTGTCGTCGGTGCAGGAGACCGAAGAGGTTTCGGCGGAGTCGAAGCGGCTCGGTCTCGGCGCGGGTCGCCATCGCGCGCACCCATGCGGCCGGACAGCGGATGGTGCCGCGGCGCTCGACGCTGCCGGCGTCGGCAAGCAGCACCAGGACGGCAGCGCCGGCTCTGCCGAGCTCGGCCTGTGCGTCGACCCAGATCTCCTCGGTCACACCGATGCCGGCCGCGCGTTCGTAGGCCGTGGCCACCAGGTTCGGCCAGCTGAGCCTACCGGTCTTTTCGATGCCGGCGCGCCAATCAAACGGGAGCGCCGCGGCCAGCATGTCGAGGGTGATGTGACGAAGCGCGTCCGCGGCACCGCCATTGCCGGCGCCGGCGGAGGCTCCGCTACAGACAGGATTTTCATCCTTCTCTGTGGTGTAGGGTCGGACGAATTCGTCGGTCCGGTCGGACGAAAGGATCCGACCGACGGCTGCTTCCTCGGGATCCGCCAGCAGCCCGATTGCCACCTCGAGCCTGGCAGCGAGGGCCGCGAGCTCGCGGAGCGGGAGCGCCCGATGCCGCCTCGGGCAGGCGTCGAGCGCACCGGCGGCCCGCGCCGCGCCGCCTTCCTCGGCTCGCACTTCGACAGCGTCGCGCAGCTGCCGCTTCAGCTCGGAGATGCGGGCTGCGAGCCGTCGCCGCTCGTCGAGCTCGGCCTCGGCCGCGAGCGCCGCCAAGCCGATCGCCTCGGCCGCCGCGAGCATCGGCGAGAAGTCGATGCCCTGGAGCACGACGATGCGGCCGCGGCGGCGCTGGATCAAGCGGCGGCCGCCGCCGGCGGACCGGTCGACCACCAGGCCGTAGGCCTCGAGCCGTCGGATGTGGCTGCGGATCGTGCGGGGATCGCAGCCACGCTCGTCGGCGAGGTCCTGCACGCGCGCGGGTGAGATCGGCCGCTCGGCGTCCCGCGGCACGAAGCGCAAGAGCGCATGCCCGGTCACGAGAACCGCGTCCGGTAGCCCATGGGCGGTCGCCGCTTGGCGCAGAACACGGTGAAGCTCCCCCTGCGGGAGCCGGGGTTCGACTGCCTGTTCGTCTTCCATTTCTGACCTCCGGTCGGGAGGTGCGAGGCGCCCATGGCAAATTCTCCCTGTTCGCCGGGAGGCGGTTTTTCCTTGCCTGCCGTGGACCGGGTCGCTAGCCTGCAAGGTGACAGACTTGTTGGGCTAGCGACCCTCGGTGGACCTCGTGCCTCCGAGGGTTTCTTTTTGGGCCGAGGGCGATTTGTCGCCGCGGTTACAGCGGCTACCCCGTTGCTCAACCCTTAGCTGTTAACCTCTCCTCCATCTTGTGGTAGCGGCGATAGCTAACCGCGATGGCTGGACATCGCCCTGTGGCGACTCCAGCCTGGCGGCGCGGAATCAGTTTTGGCGCGACGTGCCATCGAGCGCCATATCAAAAATGATTTTGGAGCTATTTTCTGTTTTGCGCCACTTGACATATGGCGCGAAAGGCGGTTACGGTCCTGCTTGGAATTCGGCGACTTTTCGCCTACGGCTTCTCGATCACCAGTCGAGAGCCAGACAAATGGATAGCAGCCAGCAACTCGTATCGAACTATGTACGCTCGTTTGTTGAACAGGATGGAGGCTCTCTCCGCTTCTCCCCGATCCGGGATGAAGATGGGCGCATGTGTTGGGAGCTTTACGGTATCCTGCCAGATGGTGTGGAACGTAAAGTCATGCTCTCCAAGACAGGAAAGCCGAGAATATTCAAATCAGCCGACGCCGTCGTTGCCTACTGGCAAGACATCTACCCAGAGGCGATTGAGGTTACAGTTCCAATACTTAAAAGCGGTAACAAGTAAGCCCGAATCGGGTTTCAGTCCTAATCCGCTTATCCACAGGGCGGCCGGGCTGTGAGCGGGCGGTTCGCAGACCCGCGGGTCGTCGATCTTTCCGAGGCGACCGCCGAACTCAAGGTGCGCCGTAGAAACCACCGCGACAAACGCAACAAAAACCTCGCGCGCAAGTTGCGTCATTTGCCTATTTCGCGGTCAGCTCTTTGGGTCGTCGCGTTCTATGCTGCCCTGGCGGCCTGTACGGCGCTGTGGTGGCACTGGGACCAGGTCGGGTTGCCGCGGCTTCTGATGGGGACGGCGCTGCTCTTCGCGGTGCTGCTCGCGACCGGCCGCGAGGTGGTCTGGGCGCATCCGATGTGGGTGCTGCTGGCGCCGGCGGCGATCATCGTCGCGGCGTTCTTCTGGTATCCGCTGGCGCCGACCGCCGTCGTTCTTGCGCTCGTCTTCATCGCCAACATGCTGTGGTTCGGCTAATGAAGACGCGGCAGCTCCTCGTCGGCTTTTGCGCCTCGTTTCTTCTCTCCGGAGGGTCGGCTCGGGCCGACGTTTGGGAGTTCGACAGACAGGGGAACATCCTCGTCTCGCCCGATACATATAGCGCCGATAATAGCTATTATGATGAGAACGTTTTCGGTGGAGGTGCGGGTACGCCGGTTTCGGTGTCCACCCGGAACGCCGACAGCGCCGTCTACCGGCCGATGGCCGAGGGTGTCGCCGAGGTCTACGCGGCCGATCCGGCGGTCGCTGGCGCCGGTCTCGACACGGAGGATTTCGTCCGGCTCTTCGTCGCGCTGATCGACCAGGAGTCGCGGTTCAATCCAGCGGCGCTGTCGCCGAAAGGCGCGCGCGGCCTCGGCCAGCTGATGCCGGAGACAGCAGAGCTGCTCGGCGTCGACGCCGGCGAGCCGATGGCGAACCTGCACGGGGCGGCGCGCTACCTGACCGCGCAGCTCGCCGCGTTCGGCCGGGTCGACCTGGCGCTCGCCGCCTACAATGCCGGGCCGCAACGGGTCGAGCAGTTCCACGGCATCCCGCCGTACCGCGAGACCCGCGACTACGTCGCCCGGATCACCGCCGCGGCCGAGCTCGCCGGCGTGTCGCACCCCAAGGCCGGCCGCCCGGCGCCGGTGCACGCGATCGCCACCACCACCAACCTCGACGACCCCAGCGCCCTCGACGACGACGTCGGCGTCCTCGAGCCCGCCTCTCTCGCAGCCCCTGCACAAGGAACCGTGCTCGAATGGAAAAGATGATGCTCCTCACCCGGAAGATGGTCGGGCTCCGGCTCCCCGCGGTCGCGCCCGGCGGCACGCAGCTCGCCTGGCTGCTGCTCGCGCTTCTCGCCGCCACACTGATCCTCGGCGGCCCGGCGATGGCGCAGGACCTCTCGCCGATCGACACCTTCTTCGCGACCCTCGGCGCGGCGCTGACCGGCACCACCGGCCGGGCCATCGGCCTCGTCGCCCTCGCCGCCGTCGGCGTCATGTTCCTCTTCGGCCGGATGAACATGGGCTTCGCCGTCTCGATCTGCGTCGGCCTCGTCATCCTCTTCGGCGCCGCGACGATCCTCGGCGGCTTCGCGTGAGCAATTCCGCGCCCTGCTTCCAGGCGCTGACCAGGCCCGTCTCCATGGCGGGCCTGCCCCTCACCTATGTCGTCATCCTGGCGATGACGGTGATGGGCGGCTTCATCGCCACGCTCTCCTTCGTCTGGTTCGCCGCCAGCGCGGTCGTCGGCTACGCGGCACTCCGGGCGCTCGCCGCCTGGGACCCGCGGGTCTTCGACGTGATCCTGACCAGCCTCCGGCGCACGCCGCTGCCGGCCGCCTGGCTGCGCGGCAAGGGGGTCGTCTACCGTGCTTGAGAGCGTGAAGAGCCTCGCGCGCCGGCGCCTCGAGCCCAAGGAGCGCGCCGACGACGCGGTGCTAATCCGGCATCTGCCCTACGTCGCCGCGCTGACCGACGACGTGCTGATGCTGCGCGACGGCGAGATCATGGCGACCTTCGCGGTCGACGGGATCGGCGCCGCCACCGCCGAGAGCGTGCTCGTCGGCGACGTGGCGGATGCGGTGCAGGCGGTGGTCGCCCAGGCGACCCCCGACCTCGGCTTCCATCTTCACCGCGTCTCCTTCATCGCCGACGCGCGGCTCAGCACCCCGCTCGACGCCGACCCCTTCGCCTTCGAGGTCGACCGCCGCTGGCAGGCGGCGCTCGCCGCCATGGAGCTCCGCGAGCGCCGCTCGTTCATGACCGTGGTGCTGCGGCCGCGGAAGATCCTCGGGCTCTCGACCCGGCTCTTCGGCGCGGGTGCGACGGCGCAGCGCGATCACCTCGCCCGCCGGATCGAGCGGTTGGATGAGGCGGTCTCCTACCTGATGGAGACACTCGGCGTCGCCGGCCCGGAGCGGCTGACGGTCGGCGACGGGCGCTGGCTCGGGCTCCTCAGGACGCTCGTCACCGGGCGCTTCGAGCCGACCCCCCTGCCCCGGAGCTTCGAGCCGGTGGCGAACCTCGTCGCCGGCTCGAGCGTCCGCTTCGAGGGCGACCGCTTCGTCGTGCCCGGCGCCTCCACGATGGACATGCGCTTCGGCGCGGTCTTCTCGCTCAAGGCCTATCCGCCCTCGACGGCCCCTGGGATCTTCGACCACTTCGACCTCGACTTCGACAGCGTCGTCACCCACAGCTTCACGCCGATTGAGCAGTTCGAGGCGCTGGCGCGGATCCGGCGCACCGTGCGTCAGATGGGGGCGGCCGACGACGCCGCGGCGTCGCTCCGCGGCCAGCTGATCGACGCCGCCGACGATCTCGCCTCGGGCCGCATCTCCTTCGGGCTGCACCATGCCTCGATCGCGGTCTTTGCGCGCGACGAGGAGGAGCTCGACGAGGCGGCCGCGCAGGTTCGGGCCTCCGGACAGTGTGCCGGTTGCGTGCTGGTCCGCGAGGACATCGGCGCCCGCGCGACCTGGTTCGCCCAGCATCCCGGCAACCATGGCTATCGTGCCCGGGCGGCGATGGTCTCGTCGCGGAACTTCGCCCACTTCACCGCGCTCCACGCCGCGCCCGGAGGCCTCAGGCAGCCTGAGACGCCGTGGGGCGAGGCGGTGACGATCCTTCCGACCGTCTCCTCAAGCGCTTACCGCTTCAACTTCCATCTCGGCGGCAAAGCCGGCGAGCGCACCGTCGGCCACACGCTGGTGCTCGGCCAGACCGGTTCGGGCAAGACCCTCGGCACCGCCTTCCTGATCGCGCAGGCGCGACGGACCGGCGCCCGCGTCATCGTCTTCGACAAGGATCGCGGCCTGGAGATGCCGGTCCGCGCCATGGGCGGCGCCTATGGCGCCGTGCGGCTCGGCGAGGCGACCGGCTTCAATCCCTTCGCCGCCGAGACCGACGACCGCGGCCGGGCCTGGCTCGCCGACTGGCTCTCGGCGATGCTCTCCCGCGAGGGCCCGCTGACCGCGATCCAGAGCCAGGCCCTCACCCAGGCGGTGGCGGCGAACGCCGAGACCGACCCGGGCTTGCGCACGCTCGCGTCGTTCCGTCGGCAGTTCCGCTCGGTTGACGACGACGGCGCGCTCTACGACCGCATGGGCGACTGGGACGCGGACGGCAGCTTCGGCTGGCTCTTCTCCGGCGACGGCGTCGACAGCCTCTCTTTCGACAACCCCGTGACGGGCTTCGACCTCACCGAGATCTTCGACACCGACGCGGTTCGCACCGCCTGGCTCTCCTACGTCTTCCGCCGCATCGAGCGGACCGTCGAGGACAGCCGGCCGACGCTCCTCGTCCTCGACGAGGCCTGGAAGCTCCTCGACGACCCCTACTTCGAGCGCCGGCTGAAGGACTGGATGCTCACGATGAGGAAGAAGAACGTCGCGGTGGTGCTGCTGACCCAGCGCGTCGCCCACATCCGCGAGAGCAAGGCCGGCGGCTCGATCCTCGAGTCGGCGGTGACGACGATCCTCTACCCGAACTCGCGCAACACCGCCGAGGAGCTCGCACCCCTGGCGCTCAGCGACCGCGAGCTCGACTTCGCCTGCGTCAGTGCGCTCGAGGCGCGGCTGGCGCTGATCCGCTCGGGCGGCACCAGCGCCATCGTCGACATGGACCTTCGCACCCTCGGGCCCCTGGTGAAGGTGCTCGGCGGCGGCGCCGGCGAGTGGGCGCCCGAGGGCTGGCGCGAGCGCCCCGACTTCTGGAAGGAGATTGCCTGATGCGCCCGAGATTGAGGTGGCTCTGGATCGCGCTTGCCGCCGGCGTGCTTGCCGGCTGCGCCGGCTACACCGACAAGACCAGCCCCTGCGTCTGCAACTGGGCGCCGATCGGCGACGCCGCGGTGCCGGCATGACGGCGCGGATCCGGAAGGCGGCCACGCTCGCCCTCGGCCTCGCTCTTCTCGCGGCCCCGGTCGACCGCGCCGCGGCGCAGGGCGTGCCGGTCTTTGACGCGACCAGCGTCGCGAAGCTGATCGAGCAGATCGCCACCCAGGCCGAGCAGCTCGCGACGATGAAGACCCAGCTCGAAAGCCTGACCGGCGCCCGCGGCATCGGCGCCTTCCTGAACGCGCCCGAGGACATCGCGGCGCGGGCGGCGGCAACCAACCTGACCGGCATCGTCGACGGGGCGATCACCGGCAGCCCGATCCTCGGCAATACCGCGCGGCTCGCGTCGGCCATCGAGCGACTGAAGGGCAACTACCAGCTCGACCTACTCGGCTCCTATGCCGGATCCGACATCGTCCAGTACCGGGCCCTGGCAAACCTCGGCGGCTCGTCGCTCGCGGCGATGGCGACCGGCGAGGACAGCTACATACGCGCCAACGACGCGATGGCGCGGGTCAACCAGCTGGTGCCGCGGATCGACGCCAACACCGACGTCAAGGCGGCGATCGATTTCAACACCCGGGTCCAGATCGAGCAGGCGCAGATGATGAACGAGCTTCTGCGGGTGCTCTCGGCGCAAGCCAACGCCACCGGCGCGCAGGCGCTGTTCCTCACCCGCGAGCAGATGGCCTCGCGCGAGTTCATGAAGGTCGGCGGAACGGCAGGAGGAGCGACACCATGAAGACGCAGCTGGGCGCGGCGATGACCGTTGTGATCCTGATGACGGCCGGCGGAGCACAGGCGGCCGGAGGTTCCTTCGTGTGCAAGGACGGCTTCGGGACCATGAAGGAAATCAGGGCCGAGGTCGGTGGAAGCTCGGCCTTCATCAGCATCGTCAACCAGTACGTCCAGCGGTGGGATGCCCGAGAGGCGCGGCGCCTTTGCTCGGCCTACGCCGCTGGCAACCCTGTGACGATCTCCTGTCTGAATGGAAAGCGGGACTGGACCCAGATCAAGGGCTCCATTCCGCCGGACTACTTCGGAGGCAGCAACCAGCAGCTCGCCGACGCCTACACCGCCGAGGTGGCGAAGGGCACCGGCTACCTCGAAGCCATGACCTACTGCCGCGGTGTCGGTGCCGTGAAATAGGGCTGATTTGGGAAGGCTCGCGGAGTTGGCTACCTACATTCAAGACACGCTCGATATGATCGACATGACCGTCGGGAACTATGCTCAGAGCGTGTTCACCGATTTTGGCGGGCCGGTCAGCGCGACTATTCGGCTCGGCGGGGTGGTGGCGCTCGCCTTCCTCGGCATTAACATCATGATGCAATGGGTGCCGCTGCGGGTGACCGACTTCGCCAAGTGGGGCGTGCGCTATCTGATCATCCTGGCCGTCGCCACGTCCTGGAGCCAGTTCCTCCCCTTCTACGACATGCTCACCAACGTCCCGAGCTCGATCGGGGCGGCGCTGCTTGACGTCTCAGGGGCAACCTCGCTGAACCAGTCTCTGGATCTGATGGTGACGTCGATCTTCGACTTTTCCGATCGTGCCGCTGACGAGAGCGGCTTCTTCTCGATCAGCCTTCTCTCGATCATCCTGGCGATCGCCGGGTCGCTGATGGCATGCGTGGCGATCCTCGTCGCGGGGATCGCCAAGATCGGCCTTGCCATGGCGGTGTCGCTGGCTCCGATTTTCATCGCCAGCCTGCTCTTCCGGGGCACGAGCGATCTCTTTGCGAGCTGGGCGAAGTTCACCTTGGGTTTTGCCCTTATCCCACTCGTACTCGCTGGCGTCATGGGTGCGATCGTTCGGATAGGTGGCGATCTCATCGCAAGCATCGATGGGGCCGCGACTCTGACGGACGCCGCCCCATTTCTGATTGTTGCGCTCGCAGCGATCTTCCTGATGTCGCAGGTGCCGACGATGGTGAACGGGCTCGCCGGCACGGTCGTCGCCACCGCGAGCGGCGTCCGCGAGGCGCGCCAGATGGCCGGCGGCGCGGCGATGACCGGCGGCGCGATCAAGGCGGTGGCGCGGACCGCGCACCCGACGGTCGCGGCGGTCTCCTCCGCCGTCGGCGCCGCCCGCGCGGCCGAGGGCGGCATGGGCGACCGGGCCCGCGCCGGCGCGCAGGAACTGGTGCAGAACTACGAGGCCCGGAAGAAGGCGCGCGAGCGCACCCAGACGCGGATGGCGACCATGGGACGCCGCACCGATCTCGGGGTGGATTTCGAGGCCGGCCAAGCCGGCATGTTGCAATTCTCCCGCGAGCGGCGGCGTCAGCGCGCCGCGGCCCGAGGCGGCGAGCGCCAAGCTTCGGACAAGAGCAAGGCACCGCCCGGCTAAGGGCGATCCCCGATCCCGATCATCTCTCGCGCGCCCCATCCGTCGCGGCGCCATCGACAAGGAGTCCGTCAGCCCATGTCCCAGAGGACCGACACCGTGCACCGGTTCGAGGACGAAGTCTTCTTCGGCCTGCAGCGTCGTGCGGCGCTCTTCGGCTGGATGGCGGCCCTGTCGCTCGCGACGGCGCTCTGCGCGGTCGGGGCGATGGTCGCCCTGCTGCCGCTGAAGGAAATCCGCCCCTACGTCGTCATGGTCGACCGCCAGACCGGCGAGTCCGAGCTCGTGGTCTCGACGCGGCCTGCCGATCTCGCCGAGACCGACGCGGTGCGCCAGGCCGAGCTCGTCCGCTACGTCACCGAGCGCGAGACCTACGACACCGCCGACAACCGCGAGCGCATCCCCGCCGTCCTCGCCACCTCGCAGGGCCAGGCGGCGACGTCGCTGCGCGCGCTCTGGGCCCAGGCCTCCGACCAGTACCCGCCGGCGCTCTACGGCGAGGACAGCCTGATCAGGGTGAAGGTGCGCTCGATTGCGGTCCTGAACGACACCACGGCCCAGGTGCGCTTCACACGGCAACTCGAGCAGCCGGGCATGCAGCCGGTCGTCCGCGCCTTCGTCGCCACCGTCGGCTTCGCCTTCCAGCCGCGGGTTGAGCGCACGCTCGAGGCGGTATGGAAGAACCCGCTCGGCTTCACCGTGACGAGCTATCGCATCGACGCCGAGACCCTCGACGCCAGCACCGGGAAGGGATGACCGACATGCGCACGCTCACGAACCCGGGCCGCCTCACCGCCGCGAGCTTCCTTGCCCTCGCGCTCCTCGGCGCCACGCCGGCCTCGGCCGAGACCTCGCCGCGCTCGATCGGCGCGGACCCACGGATCAAGCAGTACACCTACTCGAAGGATACCGTGTACCGGCTTGATCTGGCGATGAAGATCATCACCTCGATCGAGTTCGCTCCCGGCGAGGCGATCGACAGCGTGCTGATGGGCGACAGCGAGAGCTGGCAGGTCATCCGCCTGCAGAGCGGCAACGTCCTGGCGGTGAAGCCGCTGATCGCCGGCGCCCGCACCAACATGACCGTCTACACCTCGCAGAACACCTACACCTTCGAGCTCCGCGCCGTGCCGATCCCGGCCGGCTCCTCGACGCTCAACTACCGGATCGGTTTCCGATACCCCGAACGTGAGCGGGCGAAGGTGGCGAGTGCCCGAGTCGACCAGACGCGGCCGCGCGATCCGAACTACTATGTCGCCGGCGCCGGGACCAAGTTCCGCCCGGTCGCGGTCTATGACGATGGCCGCCGCACCACCTTCGAGTTCCCGCGCGATGCGCCTCGGCCGGCGATCTTCCGCGTCGACGAGCAGGGCCGCGAGAGCATCATCAACATCCGCGAGACCGAGACCGGCGCCGTCGTCATGGGCACCTCGGATCGCTGGACGCTCCGGATCGGCGGCGACGAGCTCTGCGTCGCGCACCAGCGGGTCATCAAGACCGTCCCGGGAGCGCGCCGCGCCACGGCGCTGCGCACCGGCTATCTCGCCGCCACCGCGACCCCTGCCTCCGCCATTCCCGGCCTCCCGAAATGACCGAGAGGAGCCAGGAAGAACTCGACCGCCGAGAGCGCATCAACCGGCGCGTGGCACCGCAGGGCCCGGGCCGCGGGCCGCGCATCGCCGCCGGCATCCTGATCCTCGTCCTGCTGGCGATTGGCTCGCTCTGGGTCTTCGCCCCGCAGCAGGTCCGCTCGCTCTTCGGCTTCGGGACTTCGCGCCCCCAGGACATGCAGCAGCCGGCCGCCTTTACCGAGGGGATCTCGACCGAGGTGCCGCGCGGCGAGGCGGTCGACACCGCTCCGCTCACCACCGAGCTGCCGGTGGCGAAGCCGAAGGCAGACGGACTCAGCCCCGAGGACCAGCTGCGGCTCGACCAGATGGAGGCGCGCCTGAAGGCGCTGGCCGAGCAGCCGGGCGGCCTGACCCCGGAGCAGCTGCAGGCGATGCTCGACGCCAACGCCGCGCAGCTCCGCGAGGAGGTGCGGCGCCAGCTCCTCGCCCAGAACCCGGTCACCGCCGGCATCGACCCGGGCGGCGCGGCCGCCGCGGCCGAGGCGCGGAAGCGGATGGAAGAAGAGAAGAAGCGCCGAGAGGCGATCGACAAGGCGCAGATCGCGTCGAGCGGCGTGGTGATCGACGGGGTGAACGGCGGCGAGACCGCCGCCGGCGGTGCCGGCGGGCGCCGGCTTTCCGAGAACGAGGGCTTCCTCGCCGCGGCGGCCGAGCAGACCCACAAGACCGTGCGCGCCGAGCAGCTCGCCGATCCGTCGCGGACGATCGTGCAGGGCACGATCCTTGAGGGGGTGCTGGAGACCGCGATCAACACCGACCTGCCCGGGGCGATCCGCGCGGTGCTGACCGAGGACGTCGTCTCCTATGACGGGTCGACCACCCTCCTGCCCCGCGGTACCCGGCTGATCGGCAGCTACAGCTCGAACGTGAAGATCGCGCAGCGCCGCGCGCTGATCGCCTGGAACCGGGCGGTGACGCCGGCGGGCACCAGCGTCGCGCTCGGCGGCATCGGCGCCGACGCGCTCGGGCGCAGCGGCCAGACCGGGCATGTCGATACGCATTTCTGGGAGCGGTTCGGCTCGGCCGCGCTGATCTCGATCTTCGCGCTCGGACCGCAGTTCGCGATCGATGACCAGACCGACGAGGATGTCGCCGACGCGATCGACGCCATGGGCGGCGATCTCGAATCCACCTCGCGCTCGGCGCTCGACGCCTACCTGCGGATCCCGCCGACGATTAATGTCGACCAAGGCGACCGGCTCACTATCTTCGTCAATCGGGATCTGGTGTTCTGATGGGCGAGATCCCTGCTCTGCTCGCCTCCAGCAGCCATGCCGAGCACGACCTCCGCGAGCTCCGGTCGCTGCTCGTTGCTGACGACATTAACGAGGTGGTGATCAACCCTGACGGGGTCGTCTGGGCCGAGCGCGCCGACGCCGAGCACATGGTCAAGACCGGGCACCAGTTTCCGCCGGGGAAGGTGCTGCAGCTGAGCAAGCACCTCGCCGGCGAGACGATGAACCGGCTCGGGCCGAAGCATCCGATCGTCTCGGGCAGCCTGCATGCCTTCGGGCAGGTCCTGAGGGTGCAGATCGTCGTGCCGCCGGCGGTCGAGGAAGGGGCGTCGCTGTCGATCAGGAAGTACGTGTCGCGGATCCTCGATGTCGCCGAAATCGGGTTCCTGGAAGGGCGACAAGTTAGCGTCGAGGGGGAGCGGCGCGCACGGCTCGCCGAGCTCGGCCAGCTGGCCGAGACCGGCCGGCTAGCCGAGCTGTTCCAGCAGGCGATTGACCAGCGGATGAACATCCTCGTCTCGGGCGGCACCTCCTCGGGCAAAACTACGGTGGCGCGGGCGCTGCTGTCGTTGGCCGACCGGGCAGAGCGGCTGGTGACGATCGAGGATGCGCGCGAACTGCACCTGCCGCACGAGAATAGCGTCGCGCTGATCGCTGAGCGAGCGGAGACGTCCGAGCGGACGCCGGCGAAACTGCTGGTCGCAGCGCTTCGGATGCGGCCGGACAGGCTGATCCTAGGCGAAATGCGTGGCGAAGAAGCGCTCGCATTCCTGGAGGCGATCAACACGGGACATCCCGGTTCGATCAGCACGATTCATGCTGACAGCCCAGTGCTGGCACTGGAGCGACTGGCGCTAATGGTTATGCGGGCAGGCAATCGGCAAACTCGGCGGGATGTTCTCGAGTACGCGTCCCAAACCATCGACATGGTGGTTCAGGTCGGGCGGCGAGGTGGTCGGAGGGGTGTGCTCGAAGTATTTCTGCCTAAGGATCCCTGGGAGGGCCGGCATTGACCCGAGCGGCGGTCGGTCTTGATGAAGTCCGCTGCCCTTCGCCCGGGAGGACGTGCACGTCGAGCCAGCCACGCGGGAGGAAACGGCGCCCGGGCCGGAGAGCCAAGGAGAAGTATCCGCACGCCGCGACGGGACGCTGCGGCTGAGCCGGGCGACTGGACGCCGTTCGATTTCGGCCTGCCGCACGACATCCAGAGCGGGCGTACCGGTTCAGTCCGCCTCGGCCACGCCACTCGCTTCGATCAACATTTCTCGCAACATGACAGTAACTCCCACCGCCGGCGCGGTCGGACCAATCCGGGACAGGACGATCTTGGGGCTGGCGTCGCCCGAGAACATGGAGGCCTCTATCTCACGCTTGAAAGGGCCAAGGTCACCAAGCAACAGCTCAGACATCGGCCCACCAAGCACGACAATACCAGGATTAAATGCCGAACTCAGCGAGGCGACAAAAGCGGCGCAGCGCCTAGTCCACCTCAGGACCGCATTGCTGACCTCTACTTCGGCCCCCGGTGTCCCGAGGCGCTGAACCACGCCCTGAAGCGAGACATCAGGTGCCGAAAGTTCGCGTATTTCGGCGATCAACCCATCGCGGCCGAGCATGTCCTCAACGCGAGCCCGCCTGCAGCCCGCCTTCTCCGACTCAACGTGCCACAACATATGGCCGAATTCCCCGGCAAAGCCGCCTGCGCCGCGTGCTAGGCGCCCCTCAGCCAGTATTGCTCCGCCTACGCCGACGTCGAACCACAATGCGATCGCATGGCTCTCGTCAATCAGTGCGCCCTCGGCGATCTCTGCCATGGCGAAGGCGTTGGAGTCGTTTTCGAAGAGGATGCATGCGACCTCCGGGAACGCAGCCCGCAATCTGCCGCCAAGCGACACGTTTCGCCATTCCAGAATCGGAGCAAGGACGATCGTGCCGGTACGATCGACAGTTCCGGGGACGGTGAAACCCAGAGAAAGCGTTCCGTCTTCGGTCCAGCACAACTCTCGGACCGCGTTGCGGACCATCGCGGTCACCTGATCGCATACGGCGTCCGGATGCCGTTCAGTCGGGTCCAGGACCCGGGTTTCCGTATGTCGCGCCCGGCCCTGGAAGTCCCGAGCGAGCAAGCGCACACGCCGGACGCCGATCTCCACGCCGATGAAATGGGCGAAGGATGGGTTGAGCTCAAAATACTGCGCCGGACGGCCGCTAAGGTTTCCAGGCAAATCCGGGTTAGCCTGCGCGGGCCGCAACGACCCCTCATCAAGAAGCTGATCCATAAGGCTTCCCGATGTCGAACGCATCATTTCGAGGTCCCGGGCTATGCTTGCGCGGCTTACGGAACCTGTCCGCAAAGCAAGCCTCAGCGCCCGCCTCCGATTGATCTCCCGAACGGTTCGCGGTGTCGCCATCTGAAGCCCCCTGTCGTCGCCTCTTGACAGAGTAGGTGATTTTATTTTGTTTCGAAACACTACAAAAAAAGTGTGCCTGCGATTCGGCGCAAGGGAGGAATGTCATGAACGGAGTTGCGAAGCTTCTCGCCACGGCGGCGCTTTGCCTGGGCCTAGCCTCGGCAGCCTCTGCCGAGGAGGTTGAGGTGATGCACTGGTGGACGTCAGGTGGTGAAGGGGCCGCCGTTGGCGTGCTCAAGGACCGTCTCGCGAGCGAAGGCGTCGGCTGGCGGGACATGGCCGTCGCAGGAGGCGGCGGTGAAGCGGCGATGACGGCGCTGCGCGCCCGCGTGGTGGCCGGTGATCCGCCGACGGCGGCGCAGATGCTCGGGATGAGCGTCCGCGAATGGGCCGAACAGGGCTTGCTCGGCAACCTCGATGCCGTCGCCGTGTCGGGCAACTGGTCCGAGGTGGTGCCGGAACAGGTGCAGGCCTTCGGCATGTACGATGGTCACTGGGTCGCGGCACCGGTCAACATGCACCGGCCACACTGGATGTGGATGAATGCCAAGCTGTTCAAAGACAACGACCTGACGCCTCCCACCACCTGGGATGAGTTCTTCGCCACGCTCGACAAGCTGAAGGCCGCGGGTGTTATTCCGATCGCCATCGGCGGGCAAAACTGGCAGGAGGCAACGATCTGGGAAGCCGTGGTCCTGTCCGAAGGGCCCGATTTCTACCGAAAGGCGGTGATCGAAGCGGACCCGGAGGCGCTGGGCTCGCAGAAGATGGTCGAGGTCTTCGACATCATGCGCAGGATCCGCGGGTATGCCGACCCCAACTTCGCCGGGCGCGACTGGAACCTTGCCACTGCGATGGTGCTGAGTGGTGAGGCAGGCATGCAAATCATGGGCGACTGGGCGAAGGGAGAGGTCATCAATGCCGGCATGAAGCCCGGTGTCGACATTCTCTGTTCGGTGGTGCCAGGCACCCAGGGCTCTTTCCTTTTCAACACCGACTTCCTCGCCATGTTTGACGTGAAGGAGGCCGAAAAGCCGGCGCAGTTGAAAATGGCCGAGGCAGCGATGTCTCCGGAGTTCCAGGAAACCTTCAACTTGGCGAAGGGCTCGATCCCGGCACGCACCGACGTGCCGATGGACAAGTTCGACAGCTGCGGCCAGCAGTCGGCAAAGGACCGCGACGAGGCCATGAAGAACGGAACGCTGTTCGGCTCGCTGGCGCACGGCCACGGCCAGCCGGCGGCGGTGCAGGCGGCGTATTTCGACGTGATCACCCAGCATTTCAATTCCGATATGTCGAATGAGGACGCCGCGGAGGCGCTCGTCGCTGCGGTCGCCGCCGCGCAGTGATCTGCCCCGCCCGGCGCCCTCGGGCGTCGGGCATCCTTTCCCGCAGTCGGAGGCTCCCGCTGATGTCACGGCTTTCCCAATGGGCGCCGCAACTCGCGCTCTTGCCCGCAATCCTGATCGTCGGGGTGACCGTCTACGGCTTCATCGCCTTCACGATCGGCATTTCATTCACTAATTCCAAGCTCTTGCCGAGCTTCACGCACTGGGTCGGCTTCGAGCAGTACGCGCGCGTCTGGGTACATCCCCGCTGGTCAGTCGCGATGCACAACTTCGCGATCTTCGGCACCCTCTACATCGTGCTCACTCTCGCCATCGGCCTCGGCCTCGCCATCCTTCTAGACCAGCGCATCCGGCAGGAGGGCGTCCTGCGGTCGATCTATCTCTACCCCATGGCGCTGAGCTTCATCGTCACCGGCGTCGCCTGGCAGTGGATCCTGTCGCCAGACCTCGGCCTCGAGCATGCGATGCGCGTCTGGGGCTGGGAGAGCTTTCGCTTCGACTGGATCAAGCGCAACGACATGGCGATCTACTGCGTGGTCATCGCCGGCGTCTGGCAGGCCTCGGGATTCGTGATGGCAACCTTCCTCGCCGCTCTTCGGGGCATCAACCCCGAGGTTATGGCCGCCGCCCGTATCGACGGCGCCCGCGGCTGGCACATCTACCGCTTCGTCATCATTCCCCAGCTGCGCCCGGCCTTCCTGACAGCGATCGTCATCCAGGGGCATCTCGCGATCAAGAGTTACGATCTCGTCGTCGCGCTGACCAAGGGCGGCCCCGGCTACTCGACTGAGCTTCCCTCCACATTCATGTATGCCTTTACCTTCACCCGCAGCGAGATGGCGATGGGCGCGGCCAGCGCGGTGATGATGCTGGTCATGATCGCCATCCTGATCGTGCCGTACCTCTATTCCGAACTGCGCACACCCGCGGGGGCTCGCCATGGCTGACGATCCGGTTCCTCTCCGCGGCTCCGGCGCCGTCCTCTCCAGAGCCCTAGTCTATGGGGTGCTGGTCATAGCGGCCGTCGCCTTCTTGCTGCCACTCGTCGCGATGATCTTCACCTCGCTGAAGTCGATGCCCGAGATCACGGGCGCCGCCCCCTACGGCGAGACCACGATCCTGACGCCGCCGAGGGATCCGAGCCTTGCCGCGTGGCGGCTGGCCTGGTCCGAGGCCTGCATCGCGGTCGCCTGCGAGGGACTCCGCGGCTATTTTGCCAACTCGATCATCATGACCGTCTTCGCCGTGGCGTTCTCCGTCGCGATCGGCGGGTTGAGCGGCTACAGCCTCGCCAAGTGGCGGTTCCGCGGTGACACGATCCTCTTCGCCCTGCTGCTCTTCGGCTGCTTCATCCCGTTCCAGATCGTGCTCATCCCGATGGCGCGGGTGCTTGGCGTCATCGGCCTGTCGGGGTCGCTGGCGGGGCTGATCCTGGTGCATGTCTGCTATGGCATCGCCTTCACGACGCTGTTCTTCCGGAACTTCTACGTCACCATTCCGGACGAACTGATCAGCGCCGCGCGCGTCGACGGCGCGGGGTTCTGGGAGATCCTTCTCCTCATCATCGTGCCGGTCTCGGCGCCGATCGCCGTAGTCGCGGTGATCTGGCAGTTCACCTCCATCTGGAACGACTTCCTCTTCGGCGCCTCATTCTCCGGTGCGGAGAGTCGGCCGCTGATGGTGGCGCTCAACAACCTCGTCAACACCTCGACCGGGACCAAGGCCTACAACGTCGACATGGCCGCCGCGATGATCGCCGCCGTCCCCACGATCATCGTCTACGTGGTCGGGGGACGGCATTTCGTGCGCGGACTGATGTCCGGATCAGTGAAGGGATAGGCCATGGCTAGCTTGCACATCAGATCCGTGGCCAAGCGCTATGGGGCGGTCGACATCCTGAAGGACATCGACCTGCGCATTGAGGACGGCGAGTTCCTGGTGCTGGTCGGCCCCTCAGGCTGCGGAAAGTCGACACTACTCAATTGCATCGCCGGGCTCACCCCGATCAGCGAGGGTGCGATCATGATCGGCGGCCGCGATGTGAGCAGGCTGGAGCCGCGCGCCCGCGACATCGCCATGGTGTTCCAGAGCTACGCCCTTTACCCCTCGATGTCGGTAGGCGAGAACATGGCTTTCCCGCTGCGCATGAGCGGGCTCGGCAAGGCCGAGCGGTTGGCGCAGGCACATCTCGTAGCCGAGCAGCTGCAAATTGACCACCTCTTCGACCGCAAACCCGGCCAGCTCTCGGGCGGCCAGCGTCAGCGCGTCGCTATGGGGCGGGCGCTGGTGCGCGACCCGGAAGTCTTCCTCTTCGACGAGCCGCTCTCGAACCTCGATGCCAAGCTGCGGGTCGACATGCGGACCGAAATCAAGAAACTCCATGCTCGGGTAAGGACGACAACGGTCTATGTCACCCACGACCAAGTCGAGGCAATGACGCTCGCGACCCGGATTGCGGTGATGAAGGACGGCGTCGTGCAGCAGTTCGGAACGCCCGACGAGATATACAACGAACCGGCAAACATCTTCGTCGCCACCTTCATGGGCTCGCCGGCGATGAACGTCCTGCCGGCTGTGCTCACCCCCGACAACCGGCTTGACCTCGGTGGGCAGTGCATCGCTTCGGGCCAGCCGCCCGGGGCGATCCCGGCGGGCCCGGTGCAGGTCGGCGTCCGGCCCGAGCAGATCGTGCTGACTCCAGCCGGCGAGACGCTGGAGGCGACGATCGAGGTAGTGGAGCCGACCGGGCCCGAAACCTTCGTCGTGCTTCGTCTCGGGGCGAGCGAAATCACCGCGCGTTTTCCCGCCGGCTGCCGCCTGCGCAAGGGCGAGGCCGTACCGATCGGCGTCGACGCCAGCCGGCTGGTGCTGTTCGACGCCGCCACAGATGAACGTATCCGGACAATGGTGATGCAATGAGCAAGACGAAACTTAACATCGGCGTCCTCGGCGCCGGCCAGATCGCCCAGTCGGCGCATTTCGAGAGCTGCACCAAAGCGAGGAACGCCAGGCTCTACGCGATCTGCGATCTCGCCGACGATCTTCGCGAGCGCATGGCGGCGACCCATGCACCCGACAAGACCTACGCGGACTACGACGCCATGCTGGCTGATCCGGATCTCGACGCGGTGATCATCGCCACCGCCGACGCCTTCCATGTTCCCGCCGCGATCAAGGCGCTGCGCGCCGGAAAGCACGTGCTGAGCGAAAAGCCCGTCGGGACCTCGATGGAAGAGACCGCCGACCTGGCGGACCTGGTGAAGGAGACAGGCCTGACCTACATGGTCGGCCATATGAAGCGGTTCGACCCGGGGATCCAGTCGGCCCGCGCCTTCATCGACACCGAGATGGGACATCTGGTCGCTTTGAAGGCCTGGTACTGCGACAGCACCCGGCGCTATCCGATGACCGACGCGGTTCAGCCGCTGATCGTGACTTCGACCGCCTCGAAGCGCCCTGCGGGAGACCCCAAGGGCGACAAGCGCCGCTACTATGTCCTCGGGCACGGCTCGCACCTCGTCGACACGGCCCGCTATCTCGCCGGACCGATCACAGCCGTCCGGGCGCGGCTGTCGGACCAGCGCGGCATGTTCTGCTGGTTCATCGAGACAGAATTCGCGAACGGGGTCCTGGGGCATCTCGACCTGACCGTCGCGGTACGGATGGACTGGCACGAGGGCTTTCAGATCTACGGCGAGAACGGCTCGATTCTGGGCCGGACCTTCAACCCCTGGTACTATCGGTCCTCGGAGGTAGACATCTTTCACGAGCGGACGGGCGAGACCCGACGCATCCTGGGCGAGGATGGTCACTTCTACCGCCGGCAGGTCGAAGGTTTCGCACGGACGATCCTCGAAGGCGCGCCGATGGAGGGGGCATCGATCGAGGACGGGCTGGCCTCGATGCAGGCGATGCGGGCGATCGCGCTGTCGGTCGAGAGGGGCGAGCGCGTCGAACTCGCCGGACTCTCTGGAGCGGTCTGATGCAGCTCGGCATCTTCGCCAAGACCTTCCCCGGCGCAACGCCCGCCGAGGTGATGCGTGCTGCGCGCGCGGCCGGCTATCGGAGCGTCCACTACAACCTCGCCTGTTCGGGCCTGCCGTCGATGCCGGACGCGATCGCCCCCGCAGCCTGCGCCGAGATCGTGGCGGCGGCGGCGTCCAGCGGCGTGCGGATCGTCGGCCTGTCCGGCACCTACAATATGGCCCATCCTGACCCCGAGGCCCGCGCCGAGGGGGCGCGGCGGCTGCGGGTGGTGATTGCCACGGCGCGCGCCATTGGCGCGCCGCTCGTCACGCTCTGCACCGGCAGCCGGGATGCGCAGGATCAGTGGCGGGCGCATCCCAACAATGCCAGCCCCGCGGCCTGGGCCGACATGCTCGCGTCGATGGGCGATGCCCTGGAGGCCGCGACGCTCCACGGCATCGATCTCGGCATCGAGCCCGAGCTCGCCAATGTTGTCGGCGACGCAGGCGCGGCGGCGCGCCTGCTGGAGGACCTGCCCGACCCGCGCCTAAAGATTGTGCTCGATCCCGCCAACCTGTTCGAACAGGCGGATGACGCGACCCGAACCAGGGTGATTGACGATGCCATCGAACGGCTCGGTCCGCGCATCACCATGGCGCATGCCAAGGATCGCTCGCCGAGCGGAGCATTCGTCGCCGCGGGGACAGGCGTCGTCGATTTCGGGCGCTTCGTCGCAAGATTGAGAGCCGCCGGCTTCGATGGCCCCCTAGTCACCCACGGCTGCCTGCCGGACGAGGCGCCGGCGGTGGCGGAACGGCTGCGTGGCATCGCGGGCGTCGAATGAGCATTTCATTCGAACCGTTCCGGCGTGACGGGCTGACGCTGAGGCTAGCCCGGGGGCCAGGTGTGGGGACGGTCGGCTTTCTGCAGCACGGGCTCTGCGGCGACGCGGGCCAGACGATGGAGGTCATCCCGCACGATGTTGTCTCCGCGGCGACTCTGGAGTGCCGCGGCCACGGCGGATCGGAAGCGGGTGATCCTGCGGCCCTCACGATCGCCCGCTTCGCCGAGGACGTCGCGGCGGCCATGGAGCCCGGCGAGCTGCCGCTTTTCGTCGGCGGGATCTCGATGGGCGCCGCGATTGCCCTGCGGCTCGCCGTCACCCGGCCCGACCTCGTTCGCGCCCTCGTCCTGGCTCGACCGGCCTGGGTGACGGCCGCGGGCCCGGAGAACCTGGAGCCCAATATCGAGGTCGGCCGCAGGCTGGCCAAACCCCGGATCGAAGGCGAGGGCGAGATGTTCAGGCAAAGCCCGATCGGCCGATGCCTCGCCCAGACTGCGCCGGACAACCTGGCATCGCTGCTTGGGTTCTTCGAGCGCGAGCCGCGCGCAGTGACCTCGGAACTCCTGACCCGGATTTCCTCAGACGGACCCGGCGTCGGTCCGGACGACCTGGGGCGTCTCGACATTCCATGTCTCGTGGTCGGGACCGCCGAGGATGCGATCCACCCCCTTGCGCATGCCCGGACGCTCGCTGCCGCAATTCCGGGCGCACGGCTGGTCGAGATCACGCCCAAGGGCCGGGACAGGCGCGCCCATGTGGCGGAGTTTCAGGCTGCGCTGCGCATTTTCACGAAGGACATCACCAATGGCTGAAGGACCAACCGGCTGGATCGACACCCTCCCGCGGGACCGCTGCATCGCCGAGGTGTCGCTGTGGTCGGCCGACCTGCTGGACCTCGGGGCCGAGATCGGCCGGATCGACCGCCACGCCGACATGCTGCACATTGACGTGGCCGATGGCGTCTTTGCGCCGGCCCTCCTGTTCTTCCCGGATTTGGTCAGCGCCATCTGCAAGCGATCGCTGCTGCCGGTCCATGTCCACCTGATGGTGTCGGACGGCATCCTTCTGTCGCAGACGGAGCAGTTCCTCGATGCCGGGGCGACCCTGATCTCGGTCCATGCCGAAGCCAGCAACGCCGCGGAGGCGATCGCGCTGATCACGGCGCGCGGAGCCGCCGCGGGCCTTGTCCTGCGGGTCGAGACGCCGGTTTCACGGGCCGCGCTCCTTTTGGAGGAGGCACGATTCCTCACGCTTCTCGGCACGGCCATCGGCGTGAAGGGGCAGGGACTGCACCCCCTCGCCTTGACGAGACTGACGGAAGCCCGGCGGATGCTGGACAGCCTTTCCGGGCCCCGCCGCGTCCTGGCCGCCGATGGAGCAATCCGGGAGAACACGGTCGACGACCTTCTGCGCGCCGGCGCCGAGACGGTCGTCATAGGATCGCTCTTCTTCGGGTCGGCAGATCTGGCCGACCGGATGGACTGGCTTCGCCGGCAAGGCAGGAGCTGACGATGATGGCCGAACGGGTGCTCTCGGTCGACCTGGGCGGAACCAACATTCGCGCCGCGGTCGTCGGGCCGGATGGTGGTCTTCTTGCCCACGCGACCCGCCCGACCCCGGCGAGAAGCGGTGCGGCTGCGGTCATTGCGGCGATCGGCGAAGCCTGTGACTCGGCGCTGGAGGTCTGCCCCCTTTCCGAGGATGCCCCGCTCGGCCTCTGCGCCCCAGGGCCGCTCGACAGCGAGGCAGGACTCACGATCGGCACGCCGACGATTGCCGGTTTCGAGAATTTTCCCCTGCGTGACGCGCTCGCCGCGCGCCTGCGTCGGCCGGTGCTTGTCGACAACGACGGCCATGCCGCCGCCATCGGCGAGTGGCAATTCGGCGCCGCGCGGGGTGAGCGGCACTTCGTCTTCATCACCGTATCGACCGGGATCGGCGGCGGTGCCGTGATCGACGGGCGGCTCATCCGCGGACGCCGAGGGCTGGCGGGGCATTTCGGGCATCTGCTCGTCGGCAATCCCCGCGACGTGTGCTTCTGCGGCACCTCAGGCTGCTGGGAGGCGACGGCGTCCGGGACGGCGCTGCAGCGGCGGGCCCGGGAAGCCGGGTTTGCCGACCTCCGGGTCGCCTTCCGGTCGCTCCGCGACGGCGCGCCTCACGCGCATGCCTTCCTAGACGCGGCCGCCCATGATCTTGCACGCGGCCTCGTCACGGTGGCGCACGCTTTCAGCCCGGACGTGTTCGTCCTGGGTGGCGGCGTGATGGCGGAATTCGACCAGCTGGAGCCGCTCATCGTGCGCCACTTTCAGGCGCTTTGCCTGCCGGCCTTCCGGTCAATCTCGTTCCGGAGGGCGGAACTTGGAGACAGTGCCGGGCTGGTGGGCATGGCACATCAGGCGCGATCGCTGGTGGCGTGGGACCTAGGAGCGGCTCTCCCGAACGCCTAGCCCCCGTTCCGATACCCCGCGGCTACTGCTTGAGGCTGATGCTGGCGGCGAACTCGTCGGACAGCAGGAAGATCGTTTCACGAACGGTTCCGGCAGCGCCGGCAGCGACCGAGAATTCGCCGAAGCCGGCGACCTCGATGGGCGGCATCGCCAGGCCATTCAGCAGGCGAAGCCTGACCGCCGGCTCAACCTGTTCGCGCACCAGCGGAAACAGCGTCGAGAGCGGGCCGCCGAGCACGATGCGCGCGGGATTCAGGATATGGATGAGGTTTATCAGACCCACCGTCATCACCAGGGCCCACGCATCGAGATCGTCCCGCAGGTCCGACCCGCGCTCCGGCAGGGCCGCCAGACGCTCGAGCCCTTCCTGCACGGATACTCCCTCGCGCAGATGACGGCGGAAGACGTTGTAGCCACCGAGCACCCCGAAGGTGTGTGCTGCGCTATTCTCCAGGTCCGTAGTCAGAATCATGTGACCGACCTCGCCGGCGAAGCCACTGGCGCCCTCCGAGACCTTGCCCTCGCGGATCAACGCGGAGCCGATCCCCTCCGAAAGCAGCAGCACGAGGATATCGGGGGCTTCCTCGGTATCGAGCGCGCCGATGGCAGTGGCCAGGGCCACCGCGTCGTTGCAGATCTGGACCGGCCAGGGCGCACCCAGGGTCGCCGAAACCAGGCTGGCGAAGTCCACGCTCTCCCATCCGAGCAGCCGCGCAGAGGCGACAACGCCGGACCCGTCGACGATGCCGGGCACGGATATGCCCACCCCCCGCACCATCGCTGGCGGCACCGAGGCCCCGATCACCAGCCGCCGCGCAAGATCCGCGGCGGTCACCGCAACGGTGGTGGGTTCGAGGGCGCCTCGGGCATTCGGAATGGTGAGTTGCGAAAGCGCCCTTCCGCTGAAATCGACCAGCACCCCGGCGACCCAGCGGCTGGAGATGTCGAGGCCCACGAAATAGGCGCCGTCGGGGTTGAGCGCGATGCTGCGTCCCGGCCGGCCGGCCTTGCCGCTTTCCAGCGCGTCGGGCAGTTCGACCAGCAGGCCGCGGTCGAGGAGATCGGCCACGACATTGCCGGAGGTCGCGCGGGTGAGACCGAGGCTGCGAGCCACTTCGGCGCGCGACATCGGCGCGGAGCGGCGCACAAGCCGCAGGCAACGGATCTCATTGAGGTGCCGGATCAGGTTCGTGGTCCTGGTCGGTATATTGTCCACGCAGCTCCCCCACTTCCTGGCCGTCCGGAACGATCGGATCTCTGCCCGAACGGAGCGCGACCGTCCCCAAGCTCCTCACGCACTCATCCATTCCTGTCAACCTAACCCCCTTGACGGGAGCGGATGATATTTTGTATATATACAAAACAAAATGGCAACGGCTAGACCGGAAAGCCATTCGAGCACGCCGAAATCGAGATAGACCGGTCCAGGCGCCACCACTGGCCAAGGAACCGGCAAGGGGAGTGAACCATGCTGTTCGGACTTGATCTGCGCCTTTCGCCAGAGATCCTTTTCGCCCTGCGATCCATGGGCCACGGGCACCGCTTGGCGATCGTGGATGCGAATTACCCCTGTGATCCCGGTGACAAGGTGATCCGAGCGGATGGCGTTTCGGCCACTGGCCTGCTGGACGCAATTCTTTCGGTCTTGCCGCTCGAACTGAAGGATCCGCACGTAGCTTGCCGAATGATTGTCGAAGGCGACCCGGCGACCGAGTTGCCGATCTTCGCTGAGTTCACCGAAATTCTGGTGCGCCGGACAGGGCAATCCGTCGCGCTGGCACGGCTCGAGCCGGACACATTCAAGGCGCAAGCGCGCTCGGGTTTCGTCACGATCCTGAGCGGCGACCCGCGGGTCTACGGCAATATCCTGCTCACCAAGGGTATCGCGTCCTGAGATTTGTATGGATCGACGCCTAGGCCGAAAAACCTTGGGCTCTTCTACCATACTGCATTCAACATAAACAAAATAAGCTCAAACGAAGGCTCAGGGTCCGGTCGTTCCGCCGGGGTTGGGCTCAAATGGGAGGATGAGTGAATGAAGGCATCTCTTTTGGCGCTGGCTCTGGCGCTGTCGGGCGGGATTCTGGCGGCCGGGCCGTCCGTCGCCGATGACGATCTGACGATCCTGCTGTCCAGCCCCGACCTCGCATTTCCCTTCTCGATTCACATCATGAACGAGATGAAGGCCGAGGCCGACAAGCTCGGAAACATCAAGGTCATCACCAGCGATGGCCAGCGCAATTCCAGCAAGCAGAGTGCCGATATCGAGGCCGCGGTGGCGCGCGGCGTGGCGGGGATCGTCATCAGCCCGAACGACTCGGCCGCGCTGGCGCCCGCCATCCAGGAGGCCGTCTCGGCAGGCGTTCCAGTCGTCACCGTGGACCGATCGATCGAGGGCGTGGACGGGATCCTGGCCCATGTCGGCGCCGACAACGTCAAGGGTGGCGAAGTGCAGGCACAACTGATCCAGCGCCTCTATCCCGACGGCGCGCGGGTCATGATCCTGCTGGGACAGCCCGGCACCAGCGCCGCGATCGACCGCGCCCGAGGGCTGCACAACATCCTGGACGGAGCGCGGGACAAATATCCGATCGTCTTCGAGGATACCGCCGGGTTCGACCGATCCAAGGCCGTTACGGTGACCGAGGCGGCGCTGGCCTCGCTGGCCGAACCGCCGACCGCGATCGCGGCTGCGAATGACGACATGGCCCTGGGCGCAATGGAAGCGGTCAAGGCCGCCAACCTGACCGGCAAGGTCGCGATCATCGGCTTCGATGCCTTGCCGGAAGCGTTGGGACAGATCCGCGACGGCAACATGACCGGTACGATCGAGCAGATGCCAGGCATCCAGGGCCGGATGGCCGTGGACCTGCTGATCGCCGATGTCCGGGACAAGACCCCACCCGCGACGGCCGTGGTGCTGCTGACCCCGAAAGCCATCACCGCCGAAAATCTGAACGAGGGTGAACGGCTTGGCGAGCTGAAGTGACCGGGCACCAAGGCCGCTTCGGCGGCATGGACCGCCCTCGCCCATAGCGACCTCCATTCCACTTGGCGGACCGGGTCTCGTCGACCCGGTCTCTGGAACAGCACAGGATGAATACCGTGTCTCAAGTGCTTCTCGAAACCAGAGGGTTGAGCAAGTCCTTTCGCGGCATCGCCGCGTTGAGCGATGTCAGCTTCCAAGTGGGACAGGCCGAAGTCCATGCCCTTCTGGGCGAGAACGGGGCCGGGAAATCCACGCTGCTGAAAATCCTATCCGGCGCGCAACCGGCGGATCGGGGCACGATCCTGTTCGGGGGACAGACCCGGGTCTTTGGTTCCCCGCAGGAAGCGCAGCAGGCCGGGATCGCAACGATCTACCAGGAATTGACCCTGGTTCCCGCCATGACCATCGCCGAGAACATCTTCCTCGGCCGCGAGCCGGTGGCGCGCGGTCTGGTCGACTGGCGAGAGTTGGGCCGCCGCGCGCGCCGACTGCTCGATCAGGTCGGCCTGGCGAAGGACGCGTTCCGACCTGCGAGCGATCTTTCAATCGCGGAACAGCAACTCGTCGAGATCGCCCGGGCGCTGTCGATGAGCGCCCGGCTGATCATCATGGACGAACCGACAGCCGCGCTCTCGAACCAGGAAGTGGACATGCTGTTCCGCATCGTGGCGGAGCTCAAGACCACGGGGCTGAGCGTGGTCTTCGTGACCCATCGCCTGGAAGAAGTGATGCGCATCTGCGACCGCTACACCATCCTGCGCGACGGCCGGAAGACCGCGGACGGCGCGATCCGCGACATCACCATCCCCCGTATCATCCAGCACATGGTGGGCCGCGAGGTCACGGCTCTCGAGCGGCCGGTGGCTGGCGACGCGACTGAACCGGTGGTTCTGAGCGTCGAGGAGCTGTCGCGCCCCGCCAGCGCCACCGGAACCAATGCGACCGCCCTGCGCGGGATCAGCCTGCATGTGAAGAGGGGCGAAATCCTGGGCATTGCCGGGCTCGTGGGTTCGGGCCGCACGGAAACGGCGCGCGCCATCTTCGGCGCGGACGGCTTTGCCTCGGGGACCATCCGCGTCGAGGGCCGGCCCGTCGGGATAGGCTCGCCGCGCGATGCGATCCGCGCCGGTATCGGCCTGGTGCCGGAGGATCGCAAGCAGCAGGCCCTGTTTCTGTCGCAGTCGATCCGCGAGAACATGACGCTGACGGCGCAGCGCCAGGTCTCGCGCTGGGGTTGGCTGATGGACCGGGCGGCCGAGGATTCGCTGGTCGCCAAATACCGGAAATTGCTGAAGATCCGCATGGCCGACTCCGCGCAGATGGTCTCTGACCTGTCGGGTGGCAATCAGCAGAAGGTAGTTCTGGCCCGCTGGCTGGCGCTGAATCCCAAGGTGCTGATCGTCGATGAACCGACCCGCGGGATCGACGTCGGCGCCAAGGCCGAGGTGCATGCCTTGCTGTTCGAAATGGCACGCTCCGGGATCTCGATCATCGCCATCTCGTCGGAACTGCCCGAGGTGCTGGCGATCAGTGACCGGATCATGACGATGAAGAACGGACGGGTGACCGGCACGGTCGCCCGTCCGCAAGCAAGTCCGGAACGGCTGCTGTCGATGATGATGGGCGAGCGGCCAGTTCCACCGGTGCACCAACAAGCGGGAGACACAGCATGACCACGGTGGAGATCGCCGGGAAGGGCGGAGTACGAATGAACATCCTCAACCTGGGGGCGCGCTTCGCGCCGGTGATCTTTCTCGCCCTGCTGATGGTCGTCTTTTCCATCCTGGAGCCGAGGTTCCTGTCCCCTACCAATATCTTCAACGTGCTCAGGCAGGTCTCGATCTACGGCCTGCTCGCGATCGGGATGACCTTCGTCATCATGACGGCGGGAATCGACCTGTCTGTCGGCTCGATTCTCGCGCTGGCGGGACTGGTCGCCGCGGTCGTGGCGAAGGGCGGGCTTGAGAACCGCTTCGGCGTCGGTGCGGGAACCGAAGCGCTCGGCCACGCCTGGCCGCTGGCGGCCCTCGCCGCGCTCGCAGTGGGGCTGTTCGCCGGCCTGATGCAGGGATTTGCCATCACACGACTGAAAGTGCCGCCCTTCGTGGTGACGCTGGGCGGAATGTCGGTGTTTCGCGGCGCAGCGCTCCTCTTCTCGGGCGGCGGGCCGATCAGCGGCTTCGACGCGGGTTTTGTCTGGTGGGGGCAGGGCAAGATCGGGGTGGTGCCGGTTCCCGTGCTGGTCTTCGCGGCCTTCGCGATGATTGCCCATGTGGTTCTGGCCCACAGCCGGTTCGGGCGCCAAGTCTACGCGGTGGGCGGCAATCCCGAGGCGGCGCGGCTGGCCGGCGTCAACGTGACGAGAGTGATCCTAGCGGTCTATGTGATCATGGGTTTCTTCTCGGGCTTGGGCGCTTTCATCCTGGCGGCTCGTCTGAATTCGGCCGAAGCGGTCGCGGGCACCGGGTTCGAACTGACGGTGATCGCCTCGGTGGTGATCGGCGGAACCAGCCTCTTCGGTGGGACGGGCTCGATCTTCGGCACAGTAGTGGGGGCGGTGCTGATCGGGGTGCTGCTGAACGGCTTGGTGCTTCTCGGCATCTCGTCCTACATCCAGCAGATCGTGATCGGGCTGATCATCATTGCCGCCGTCGCCTTCGACACCTTTGCGAAATCGCGCAGGACAACGTTCTGAAACCGATGGCGGTGCTGCCAGATGCAAGCAGCGGAAGTGTGAGACATGCAGACTGACCACAAGCCCGAATTCTCGCTGGAAGACAAGGTCGTGATGGTAACCGGCGCGGGGCGCGGCCTGGGCCGGGCCTGCGCGCTCGCCTGCGCCGCTGCGGGCGCCGACATCGTGGCCGTCGTACGCGACGCCGCGCAGGCGGTCAGCCTGCGTGAGGAGGTTGTGGCAGTCGGCCGGCGGCTCCACGTTTCGACGCTGGATCTGAGCCGCGTCGGCGATTTCGACGCCGGGATGCAAGATATCCTGCGCGCCATGGGCCGCATCGACGTGCTGCTGAACAATGTCGGCATCGCGCGGCGCGACCTGGCCGAGAACGTGTGCGAGGCCGATTTCGATACCGTCATCGAAACCAATCTCAAGGGCACCTTCTTCCTGACCCAGGCGGTCGGGCGGGCGATGCTGGCGCGCGGCGAGGGGCGCATCCTGAACATGAGTTCGCAGGCCGGTACGGTGACGCTGAAGGGCGAGCCGATCTACTGCATGACCAAGGCTGCGATCAACCATCTGACGCGGTGCCTCGCCGCGGAATGGGGACCGCGCGGGGTGGCGGTCAACAGCCTGTCCCCGACCTTTATCTGGACGGATTCCACCCGCCCATATCTCAGCGATCCGGAGGCTTACCGACAGACGGTCGCGCATATCCCCCTGGGCCGCATCGGTGAGACGCGTGAGGTCGCGGGGGCGGTGGTGTTCCTGGCCTCGCCGGCCGCCTCGTTGATCAACGGGGCCAACCTAGTCGTCGACGGCGGCTGGTCGATCGCCTGAAGAGCCGGGTTGAACGCTGGAGCGTGATGTCCACCGAATCCGGCTATCACTAGAGTCTTTGACGTCCACGCAGCCTCCTATCGAAGCTGAAGCGCACCCACGAGCTGCGCCCGGGGCATCCAACAGGGCTAGGCGAGACAACCGCCTCGTGGCCCTCGATCACCTAGTCGGTGGACCGCAATGGCCTCCCTGAGGACTAGTTGCTTTCCTCTAACAATCCCTAACTTCCCCGCCGGGGTGCTTGCAGCCTGTGACGTTGGAAGGACGTGATGCTCCACGGCGGCTGAAGTCTCCCTAAGCTCACCGCGCTCATTTGATCGATCCGGCATTCCATTGTTTCCGTCGGCCGTCGCGGCTGCAGGCGCTTCGCTAGTGTCTTTCTGAGGCGCGAAGACCGCCTGTCCTTCAGAAAGTGTCCTGAGCGTTCGGTCCTCATAATGGCGCACCTTCTTCACCCGCACCGGGTTCTGGTCCCGCACGAGCGCGATCGCTGTATTGGGCCCGAGCATCCTGATCTGCTCCGGCCGGATCAGCCGGACGCCCTCTTGGCGCTCCTGAATCGACGCGGCGTCCCACCCGCGCTGCCGCCAGGACTTCACCCGCACGTTCCGTGTCTGGTCGCCGATCGCCTCGGAAATGTACCGCGGCGTGTCGGTGTCCGTGGGCGCCATGAAGAGCTGCAGCTCGCAGTTGCCGAGGAAGTTCGCCGCGCCGTCGGCCCCGTAGACCTCGCGCAGGTTGGCGAGGGACTGGACGATCAGCATCAGGTGCGCGCCCGACGAGCGCACGGTGGTGATCGCCCGCCCCATCTCCTGCATTTTCCCGAGCGAGGCGAACTCGTCGAGCAGGAAGAGCACGTCGAATTTGTCCTCCTCCGTCCGGTCGGTCTCCTGCAGCAGGGTGAACATCTGCTGGAACATGAGCCGGATCAGCGGCGACAGGACCCCGAGATCCTTCTGGCTGACGCAAAGGAAGACACTGGCCGGGTCCGATCGGAAATCCGTGATCCAGAAATCGGTCGCTGCCGTAGCGTCCCGCACGTCGGGATCGGCCCAAAGCCGCAGGCCGCCGTCGAATAGCACCGACATGTAGCTGCCGAGCACCTTCTCCGGCTGGCCGGCGAAGCGGTTGAACACCGACCGCGCCTCCCCGGAGCCGGTCTCGGCCGCGAGCCCGGCGAGCAGGTCGCCCGGCGTGCCCGCCGCGCTCAAGAGGTCGTAGACCGCGGCAATCGTCGGCGTCCCGCGCTCGTGCGCCACCACCGCGATCGCTGCGAAGATCTCGCGGGCGCCGTCGACCCAGGACTCGGTCCCCTTGCCCTTCGCCTCGACCAGGCTGTTGGCGAGCCGCAGCGCTTCTGAGAAGCGCCGCCGCCCCGGCGCCGCCGCCACCTCGTCGAACGGGTTGTAGCGATGGGTCCGCCCATCCTTGGCGTAGGGCGCGAACTTGAAGACCCGGTCCCCGAGCTGCCGACGGCGGCCCGCGGTCTTCTCGTAGTTCTCGCCCTTCACGTCGAGGACAACGGACGAGCCCGGATAGGTCAGCAGCGTCGGGATGACGATGCCGACCCCCTTCCCTGCCCCGGTCGGCGCCGCCACAAGCGAGTGGACGATCTTCTCAGAGCTCAGGTACGGCGCCCGCGACTTCGGCGACCCGAGCTTGCCCCAGATCGGCCCGCGGACCTCGGCGAGCCGCCGCGCCAGCAACCCTGCCCGCCGCAGCTCCCCCGGCTCGGCCCAGCGAGCCGTGCCGTGCAGCGTCAACGCCGGCCGCCACAGCAACGCGATGCCGGCGAGAACGAAGGCCCCGACGACCCCTGCCCCGACCAGCGCTGCGGTCAAGGACAGCCCCTGCCACCGCGCCGCCGCCGGCAGCAACTGGTACCATGTCGCGAGGTCGATCTCCCGCAGGTCGCCGCCGAGCCGCCAGGTCATGACGGCGCCAGCGGCCAGCAGACCGGGGAGGAGCCCGACCATCAACCCGACGCCGCCGCCGAGCAGCACGTCCTGTCCACGCCGCGTCATCACCGGCTCCGGTCGTCGTCATCCCGCGAGCGACGACTCGACGGCCGCGCCGGCCCCTTCCGTGCGTCGGCGCCATCATCGCGACCTTGCTCGCCGCGACGCTCGCTCTCGGAGCCGGTGCGATCGTCCGCTTTCGGAACCTCGCCACGGCTGCGGGTGATCTCGCGCCGCTCCGACTCCGACTTGCCGCGCGGATCCTCCCGCTCCAGTTCGCGCACGCGCTCCACCGCCTCCCGGTAGATCGCACCGGCCCGGGCGTGGAAGTCGGCGAGCTGCGCCGCCGCCTCGTCGACCCGCTCGGCTGGCTGGCCGCGTGCCGCCCGGTCCGCAGCCCGCTCGGCCAACTCCTCGGCGCGATAGTCGCGCCCGAGGCCGACCGAGACACTCTCGGCCGAGAAGCGCGCCAGCGTCGCTTCCGGCTGCAGCCCGAAGCGCTCCGCCAGCCGGGCGACCTCCCGGTCTGCCTCGGCCTTTACCGCGGCTGCCCGCGCGTCTCCGGCGGGTACATCCAGGCCGCGGTAGTCCGCGTGCGGCACGTCCGTCCGATAGCCCTGCAGCCCCATGTCGTCGCGGATCAGCGGTGCCGCCTCCGCCTTCAGCCCGGCCAGGTCGCGCAGGAATTCCGCCCGCTTTGCCGGATCCTCGACGCCCCGGATGTCCGCCTCGAGTTCGACGAAGTTCTGCCGCACCTCGGCCTGGACCGTTTCGATCGTCTCCGCCATGCGCATGGCCTCCTGTGGTGTCAGTCTGGGCGCCGCCTCGCGCTCCACCGCGAGCGCCCGGCCCGCAAGGATGGTCTCAGCCGCGGCGTCGAGCTTATCGGCGAGCTCCGGCGCCTCTCCGGCGATCGCCGCCGCGGCGCCCTGGTAGTCCCGGGCGTAGTCGAGGATCTCGGCCGCGGTGACAATCGCCGAAGCCTCGCTATGCGCCGGCGGCACCGCCTCGCGACCCTCCGCCCGCGCTCGCCGGTACTCGGCATCGGGCACCGGCCGATCATGGACGCCGCGCGACAACCGGGTGGTCCCGGTCAGCGCGATCCTCTCGCGCGCCGCCACCTCGACCTGGACCTCGCGCAGCCGGTCGAAGGTGAGCATCCCCCGCGACGACACCCGGAGCCATTCCCCCTCGTCAAGTCCGCGCCGGCCGACGACGACGTGGATGTGCGGATAGGCCGTGTCCTTGTGGAAGGCGGTGTAGTAGTCCCAGCGATCGCCATAGGCGCCGCTGTCGAACAGCGCCGCCGCCCACGCCCGCCCTGCCCGCTCCGCCGCCTCCGGGTCCGTCCCCTGCGGGAAACTGACCACGAAGTGCGAGGTCCGATCGGCCCCGCCGCGGTCCGCCTCGGGCAGCCCCCAGGCCGCCGCCAGCTGCTCGGCATCGCCGGCGCCGAGCTCGGTGCCGAACGTGCTCTCCGACGACACCAGCGGCACGTCCCCCTGGCGGCTCAGATAGCTCATCTGGGCCTTCAGCCCCCGGACGTTCGCGGCCCCGCCAGTCCCGATCAGCTTGACCAGCGCCTGCGGGTTCGGCGCCAGCACCCCGCCGATCGCCGCGCGGCGGCGCACGCCGGTCCGACGGGCCTCGCCATAGGTCAGCCGCCGCTCGGCGCTGCCCCGGCCAAGCTCCAGATGCGCCCAGTCCTCGCCCATCACCGCCTCGACCGCCGACACCCCGGCCGGCGCCTGCGCGCCTCGGCGAAGCAGCTCGGGGACGGAGACGACGCTCATTCCGACCCCCCTGCCCTGCCCTGCTCGGCCGCTGCCTTCAGCCGTGCGAGCCCATCCTCGCGACGAGCCCCAAGATCGAGGATCCGCTGCAAGGCGCCGCGGGTCTCGATCAGGATCCGCCCGAGCTCGGCGCGCTGCGCCATGAAGGCGCGGTAGTCGGGATCGTGGGTCCGATTGGCCGAATGCGCGATCTGGTTGATGTTCGTCGCGACGCCGGCGAGCTGCCGATTGATCGACCGCAGCGCCTCAACTGTCTCGCCGTCGACCTCCAGGAAGCCGCCGATCCGACGCGCGGCGATCCGCAGCGCGCGGTTCCGGTTGAGACCCGAGCCCTCGATCTGGGCATCGAGCTCGGCCAGTTCCGCCTCGGTCAACCGCACCGAGAACGTTCTGTCGGCGCGGGGCTCCTTCTTTGCCCGCTCGGGATCTTGCCACCGGCCGCGGATCATTCGTCGTTCAGCCGCTTCCGGCGGCTGCTCCGGGTTGAGCCCGGCCTTTTTGCGTCGGCGGGTTGGGGTTGGCGTGCTCATGATTTCTGTGTTACATTTATATATATCCTGCCACCCATCTTACCCAACCCATCCTTCCCACTTCAAGCCTCGTTTGACCCTGCCTGACTCCCTCATTCCCTCGCCGACCCGAAACCGTGCATGTCGCCACCCCCTTTTACTGAATCCCTTCTTTTCAAAACGCCTCATTTCCTCAAATCCTGAGTCCCCCATGCTGGACGACCACACACTCCCTACATACCTTCGGGTTCTGGTTGGCTGATTTACGCGCCCCCACATCCCCTCATTGCCTTACTGCCTGATTTGCCTCGATCCAGCCTTGCTTCATTTCCGCTTCACCTCACTCCTTTGTTTCCCGAATACCTTACTCCACCACTCACTCTCTACCTGACTGCCCCACTCCTCAGACTGCGGCGTTTCCTCATTGCCGCACTACCGAGTTCGCCTCACATTCCCATTGCCTCACCGCCTTGCAGCCGCATATCCTGACGCCCTCAAACCCTCGCATCCCTCAACGCGCGGGAGCTAGACAGAGGCAGGCAGATGGAAGTCGTGAGTTTCGTCTCGTTCAAAGGCGGGGCAGGGAAGACTACCGCCCTGGAGATGTTGTGTTCGGCACTCCTGGCCCTACGCAAACCCGTCGCCCTCATCGAGTCCGACGAGAACGCCCCACTGGGCCAGTGGCGGGAAAATGCCCGAAAAGAAGAAACCTGGGACGAGGCATGCAAGATCTACCCTGGGGGATCGCCGCAGCTTCTCCTCGAGTCGATCGTCGCGGCCGAGGCGGCCGGCAACGACTACCTCCTGATCGACACGCAGGGGGGCGGCTCGGAGTTGAACAACGCAGCGATCGTGAACAGCTCCCTGGTGATCGTTCCGACCGCAATTACCGCAGCCGACATCCCGCGATGCATCGACACGGTTGCTTTCCTCGATGAGTTGCGGAGAGCCGAGGGCCTGGAGAGCTCCCTTCTGATTGCCATCCTCGTAACCCGCTTCCCTTTGGCACTAAACAAGTCGCGTCAGGAAACGTTGGACAAGCTTTCTGACTTCCCGCTCTTTCAGACTATCATTCGAGAACGCGACGCCCTAGCCGGTATAGAAGATACCGGCATGCTTCATCTCTCCCTTGCCAAGAGGGCGTCCCAATCCCCGATACTGGCAACACATTTCCGAAGCGCTATGAAAGAGGCCGCGCAGTTCGCGGACGAGATCACTTCTATTCTGGAGCCGGTGTCATGAAGCGCGAAGTCCGTCTCCCCACCAGGGGCTACGATCTTCTTCGGCAACAGGTTCAGGCCAAGCGAGGCTCGCCGACCAATCGCGACCTGTCGGATGACGCGCCCACCGTGGAGCTTCCGGAGCCTGACAGCGGCGGCGCTCGCGATGAAACCCTCGGATCGATCGCAGCGCCCGAAGCCGCGGGGCACGCATCTGCCGAAGGCCGTGACGAGAAGCCACTGCCTGAGGCCCCCGTCGATCCGGCGCAACCCGAAGCTAGCAATCCAGTAGCTGCGGCGCGCGAGCGACGTAAGCCGCGGGCCGCGCCAAGCACCCGGCCAATCCGAAGCGTGGCACCTAGCGTTCCTCCGTCCGAGACGGGCCGCGTGACCCTGAAGATCAATTTTACTGCGCCCGCCAGCGGCGTGTTCCCGTTCTATGATCGCGTCATAGAGTCGATGCCTCCGCGGAGGGCCGTCCCTCTGCTGCTCGCGAAGGCCTTCGACGACCTCGAAGCCGCTGCGGCCCGCGGTGAGACTGTGCGGTTGGAAGAGTACAAGATGGAGCGCAAGGGAGACCGGATCAGCACCTCTCGAACCATGGACGTTGCAACGCTCGAAAAGCTTCGCGCGAGCATCGACCCGCATGACCTGATGCGGCCGTCGTCACTTGGTGCTGCTCTCGCTACCTCTGCCTTGTCGCGCTACCTCCGGAAGCATGGCTGACGCGAAGAGGGGCGCCGAAGGCGCCCCGAATTTTCCAGGGTAGGGCAGGGGGCCGCTACGCGGCCGCCTCCTTCTCGTCGACGCCGGCAAGCGCCAGCAGCAGGTCCGCCGCCTTCTGCCCCTCGGCCGCAGCGCGGAAGATCGCCCGCTTGTCTTCCTTCAGCGCCTTCAGCCAGCTCTCGACGTAGGCGCCGCTCTGCTCGAAGTCCGGGGTGAGTCCGAGGTGCGTGCAGAGGATGACGTTGCCTAGCTCGGCGACGAGCTCCTCGAAGGCGTAGGCCTTCCGGTCAGCGAACTTCTTGATGCGGTCGAGGCGGCTGCCGTGCCCGGTCCAGTGCGTCGCCTCGTGGGCCAGGGTCGCGTAGTAGGCGCCGGCCGACTCAAAGGTGCCGACCGGCGGCATGTGGATGCGATCGGCCACCGGGTTGTAGTAGGCGCGCGGGTCGTTGCTGGTCTCGATGACAGCCCCTGTCGCCGCGAAGAAGGCCTCCAGCTCGGCGTCCGGCTCGGTCCCGAGGTCGCGGGCCGGCTCGGGCCGGCGATAGTAGCTCTCCGGCAGTCCGTCGATCTGGTCGGCGTTGAAGACGTGGTAGAGCTTGGTGAACATCACCTTGCGCGTGGCGGCATCCTCGTTCGCCGGCTCGGCCTTCTCGGTGTCGAAAGTGCCGAACTTGATGACCGGCGCCGACTTCTCGCCTTTCCTGACCTGGGCACCCAACTCCTGCGCCTGGCGGTAGGTGAACCAATGCGGCGAGGCGTAACCCTTCGCGTCGGCCTCGAGCCAGAGCAGGATGACGTTGATCCCGCGGTAGGGCTCGCCGCAGGCCCGCAGCGGAAAGGCCGCACCGCCCCGGTCTCCGGTCCACGGCTTCCGCCACGGCGGCGTGCCGGCCTCGATCGCCGCGATGATACGGTCGGTGACTTCCTGCTGCGCGTCGAACTTGCCGGTCATGTCCGTCTCCTTCGTGGTGGAGCGGCCGGGATCTTTCTGCCCTCGGCCCACCGTCTGGGCGGCGCCTCCCGGTCGACCGACCGGAAATGCTCTCCGCATTTCCCGGGTGGGCAGAGCGGGGAGGGCGCTGCCCGACCCGCGGCCGGGTGAGCGCGGGTCAACCGGGCGGAGACGCCCCGTGGCGCGGCCCGCAGCCGCAGGCGAGGACACGGGGGGCGGCGGAGCTGGCGGCCCTGGCCGCCGCTTGCCGGTTGACGCGCGATCGCCCGGATGCTGGGCGGACGTCATGCATGGCAAAGTCGTCAGGGCGGGGGTGAGCGGGCCTCGGCCCGTCGATCCCCGGACCTGGCCTTGAACACCGCGATCGCCAACGGCGATCACCGCTTCATTTCCTCACTACCTGACTTCCGCAATTCCTCGATTCGGCGCGGTCCCGAGAACGAGAAAGAGGGCGGCCGACTGGCCGCCCTCCGAGATCGATCAGGACTGCGTGACCTCGTCCGAAGCCGGATCGTCCTCCGGCCGGGGCGGGAAGCCGACGAGCTCGGTGACGGCGACGGGGAAGTCGAGCTTCACCGAGAGGAAGACCTCGCCGGTCTCGCGGCGGGCGTTCTCGAAGATCGCGCCGACCCGGCGGAAGCGGGTCTCGGTCTGGCCGTTGCGCTCGAAGGTGTAGGGGACGGTAAGGACGTAGCGGGTCATGTCAGCCTCCATTGTTTCGGTGACGACCGGCAGGCGGATCGGAAGAGGGCAGGGGGCAACCGCGAATGCGGAGGGTCCGCGAAGGGGAAGCCGTATTCGTGGTTGCCGGCGCGTCCGCGCCGGGCACGCCCTGGCCGCGATCCGCGAGGGTGTCATCGCTGCGAAACAGGAGGCTGACCGTGGCTCGGTCGACGGCCTGCACCTCCCCGCTGAACGGCGCAGCGGCATCGCCGAGAACCCGTCATCACAGGCACCGTCGAGCACGCCGCCCGAAGCCACGAGGTGAAACCATCACGGCCCGATCGACCGACCTGGCGCCGGACCCAGCTCGGAGCTCTTCGCACTGTCCGACCAGAACCCCCAAGGTGACGTCGATCACCGGATCGGACGACTGGATCGGCCGACGCTTCGACCATCCGCGCCGGGGCAGGGCAGGGGCCTCGCGCGAGGGATCGTCACCCGAATGGGCCGAGACGGCTTGCCGGCTCGGGGAGGCCGGCACGGCCGAGTAGAGCCCGGTCCCGGCCGCGGCCGGGACGCGCCCTCGTGCTTCCGTCAGGGCAGGGTTTCGCAGGCGACCCCGTCGTGATCGCGATCGAGCCGATAGGGGTCTCCCGGACCAGCATCCTCGTAGACCCGCTGCGCCTCGGTTTGCGTCGAGAAATCGCCGCAATCGTAGTCCCTTGCCGACGCCACCCCCGGCGCCGCTAACATCGCCGCAACAACCACAATGAACCGCACGGCCGCTCCCCAGTCCCCCCGGGCCAGACCCTAAGGCATCGCCGTGCAACCGCTCAATGCCGACCTCGCGCCTTCGCTAATGCGCCCAACGATAGTCCCAGGGCATCTCGAACCGGGTCGACCAGATCCCGAGGCCCGCCGCCTCCGCCTCACCCTCGGCCGCGACGTACCGTTTCGAATACTTCCGGTAGGCCACGGCCTGGCCGGTCGCGACCATCCGCTCGTTGAGGTTCACATCACCCAGCCAGCAGGTCGCGATGTCCCGCCCGTAGCGATCGACGTCGTGCGGAACGCACCGCACCGTCCCTTGCCCGATCAGATCGGCGAGGAAGAACGCCGACCTCTGCCCGCAGCGCTCCTTCCGGCCTTCGCGCAGGCAGAGCTGCACCGACTCCGGTGCGTCGATGCCGTCGAGCCGGATCCGCCGATCGTGGATCTCGAGGGTATCGCCGTCGATCACGCTGGCGACCCCGATGATCTCGGCATCACGGCGCAACGCCTCGGTCGCGCTCGCCGGCACGCCGGTCGTCAGCATGACGCCGACCGCCATCACCGCCTGCGCCACGAACCCGATGATGCACACTGCCGCTCCCTACCGTTCTGCCTTCCGACGATCCTCGCCGGCGATCCCCTAACAAGCGGTGCGCGCGACCGCCGCCCGCCGGCAAACCCCTCGATCGCCGAAGGCGATCTCCGCAGCTCGCGCGCCAGGTTTCCCGGCGGCATCGCGGGTGGCCGATGTCGAAGCCGGGGGGCCGTCTGCCCCCCGGCACCCCCCGAGGATATTTGAACGACGAAAATGGGCAGGGGCAGGGGAGGTAGGTTGCCCCGGCCGAGGGTCAGGAGGGGTCCGGGGGCCGGCGCAGAGTCAGGACGCAGGTGTTGACGTTGGTGCCGCTCGCGCTGAACGCGCCGACGGGGAGGTCCTCCCAGGAGCCGGAGAGGAGGCCGTGGTCATAGCGCGCCGTCGCCGGCAGGATCGCGGTGAGGACGCCGTTCGGATGCAGGTAGCGGAGCGCATGCTCGACATGGCGGGCGTATTGGCCCGCTGCACGGAATGGCCCTTCGCCCGGCTCTCTTCGGCCCGCGCAGGGTCGACCTCGATCCCGAAGACCTTGGCGCCAGCGTGGCGCATGGCGTCGAGCAGCCGGCCGCAGCCGCAGGACGGCTCGAGGACCCGGTCGCCGGCGATGCGGCCGAGGCCGTCGACGATCCGCCGGGCGAGCGGGGCAGGGGTCGGGTAATACTGCAGGTCGCGCGCCACCGCCGTCCCGGCCCGGGGCCGCCCGGGCGCGTCGTCCTCGACGTCGGGCAGCACGTCGCCATACCATTCGGCGAGGGCGCGATTGATGTCGCGGAGCGTCGGCTCCTCGAAGAACACATGGCCGTTCCCGTTGGCGAAGCGCCGCAGGCGGATGCCGCGCGCTACGGTGCGGAAGGGCTCGCCGTAGCTCGGCCGGATCTCCTTGCCCGCGAGGCAGGCCTCGCCGTCATCGAGGAGGGCGCGTAGCTCGGGCCAGGTCACGAGCAGCAACCGCTGGTAGGCGGCGAGCGCGTTCAAGACGTCGCGCAGGCGATCGGTGCCCCAGGCGCCATAGTCACCGACCGAGCTGAGGATAACGCGCTTCGGCAGGCCGCCCACGCCGACCTTCACCTTGGAGTGCGAGCGATAGGCCGGATCGAGGCCACAGAAGACCTCGGCGAGACCGCGAAGGATGTGATGGCGCGGATTCAGCAGGTAGTCGCCGAACCGCTCGCGGATCTCGGCGAGGGTGAAGGCTGGGGGCTTCTCCAGCATCTGCTCGAAGCGCCGCTTGTCGGCGGCCGGGGCGATCTCCACGACATTGAGACCGTCGTAGACGTGGCGCCACGCCGACTTGAGGAGGGCCGCTTCCATCGCCCACGGCGCGGGACCGGAGCTGTCGCGCAGCAGGGGGCCGCCGTAGGCGGTCCCGATGCAGGCGGCGGCGGAAAGCTCGGCGGTGGCGCGCCCGTAGGCGGCGAGCGCCTCGGGGATGGCGGCGCGCTTGGCGTCGTACTCCTCGACAATGTCGGCGAGGCGGCGGCGCAGGGCGGGGGCGTGCATGTTCATCGCGCGACTCCCCTCAATGGTCGCGCCGCTTGCCGAACGGCTCCCATGTGTCGCAGGAGCCGAGGTCGTCGATGATCTCGGCATCCCGTCCGACGCGGGCCTTGTAGGCTTCGAGGAAGGTCTGGGCGTCCACGTCCTCCTCGAGCCCGAGGTGGTCACCGCGCCGATAGCTGTAGGGGGTGATGTCGGCCTCGGTGAGCCCCACCGCTGCCAGCTCGTGCGGCGTGACGATCAGCCAGCCGTGATACGAGCTTGCGAGAAAGGTGAAATGCGTCCGCATGGGGTCCGTCTCCTTCGTGGTGGAGCGGTCGGGGTCTTTGCCTCGGTCCGCTGTTGGGCGGAGCCGTCCCGGTCTGCCGACCGGAAATGCACCCCGCATTTCCCGGGGAGGCAGAGCGGGGGAGGGCGACTGCCCGACCCGCGGCCGGGCGGGCGCGGGTCAACCGGGCGGAGGCGCCCCGTGGCGCGGCCCGCAGCCGAAGGCGAGGACACGGGTGGGGCGGCGGAGCCGGCGGCCCCGGCCGCCGCTTGCCGGTTGACGCGCGGTCGCCCGGATGCAGGGCGGACGTCAGGCATGGCAAAGTCGTCAGGGTGGGGGTGAGCGGGCCGGAAGGCCCGTCGATCCCCCGGCCTGTCCGCAGCTCCTCGCGATCGCCGGCGGCGATCTCCGCTGACCAGCTCCGGCAGACGTGGGCGCAACCGAGGAAATCAGGGGATTAGGAAATGAGGCGCCCCGCCGGTCAGGCGGGGCGCGCGCGGGGTCAGAGCCGATACTCGCGCACGAGGTCCTGCTCGCAGTGGTGAAACTCCAGCATCTGCCGCAGGAAGGCATGACGCTCGGCGTGGAGCGCACGGCCGCACCGGGCGCGGGCCGAAAGAAGCCGGCGGGCCGCCCGGATCACCTCGCGGTCGGTCGACCACACCGGCACGGCGAGGCGGCAGTAGGTGCCGAACATGGCTCAGCCCTCCGCCTGGCCGGCGAGGCGCCATTCCCGCGCGCAGCGCACCGCGGTCAGGATCGCCCGGCGGAAGGTGGCCCGGGCCCAGGGCTCGCGCCGGTGCTTCTGGTGCCAGTAGGGCAGGTCGCTCATCTCGTCGGCGTGCTTCTGGCGCCAACCGATCTGACGGATCAGGCTTTTCCGCAGGTGGCTGGTCCAGCGCATGCCGTCGTTGCGGGCGCGGGTGAAGCTCCATTCCTCGCCATTGTGGAGGAAGCGGCGGGTGAAGCACGGAAAGCCGCCGTGGCTCTCCCGAAACGCCCGGGCGTCATGCCGGATCGAATGATGAAAGGCTTTCCATTCAGCGCGATGCATCGCGATCTCCATCTATCGGATTGGGGATGGCGGGAGGCGCTCACCCCCCCGCCCGCGGGTCCGGTCAGTCGACCGGGTGGCCCGCCTCGATCGCGTCGGCGCAGGCGTTGCAGTAAGCGTGGTCCGGCATGCCGCGGAACGGGAAGCCGCAGCGCCGGCACGTCTGGTCGACGCCGTGGGACTGGAGGAAGCGGGCGTAACCGATGTCCCCGTCCTCGTAGTCCTCGAAGAGGTCGAGCTCGTCGTCGTCTTCGAAGTCGTCGTCGTCCATGGCCATCGGCCGGTCTCCTTTGTGGTGGAGCGGTCGGGGTCTTCTGCCCTCCGTCCGCTGTTGGGCGGAGCCGTCCCGGTCTGCCGACCGGAAATGCACCCCGCATTTCCCGGGTGGGCAGAGCGGGGAGGGCGGCTGCCCGACCCGCGGCCGGGCGAGCGTGGGTCAACCGGGCGGAGCCGCCCCGTGGCGCGGCCCGCAGCCGAAGGCGAGGACACGGGTGGGGCGGTGGAGCCGGCGGCCCTGGCCGCCGCTTGCCGGTTGACGCGCGGTCGCCCGGATGCAGGGCGGACTTCCATGCGTGGCAAAGTCCTCAGGGTGGGGGTGAGCGGGCCCGAAGGCCCGTCGATCCCCCGGCCTGGCCGCAGCTCATCATGATCGCCGGCGGCGATCTCTCTCGCCCCGGGCGACGAGCCGCTTGCGTCACCGCGCGATCAGGAACATTTAGAGAACATTCCCGACGCCAAGAGCAGCCATGACTCGCCGAAGCACGCCCCAAAGACGGATCGACGACGAGGCTTTTCCCGTGCGGGTCAAGCTCCTGGTACCGGAAGGTGGATTCGAGCGGCAGCTCACCGATCTCTATGCCTGGCTCGATCGGGAGGTCGGCCGCGGCGACTACGCCTTCCATGCGGCGAGCTCGCTCGGGATCACGCGGGACGCGGTGGCGGTCTATTTCAGGGCGCCGGAGATCGCGCACCGGTTCGTCGCGCGCTTCCCGGACCTCCTGCTGGCAGACGGCACCGACTCCGTGGTCTACACCTCCCCCTACCTGCCGTTCGGCCGGCCCCAGGACGAGAAGTCGCCCATGTGCAACCTCTACTCGATGACCCGCTCGCAGGAGGCGATGCGCCGGCTCTTCGCCGGCCTCGAGGATCGTGCCGGCAACATGCCGCCGCTGCCGGGCATATACCCGGACTATCCGGCGCCGATCATCCGCAATGCCGGGGAGGGCAGGGAGCTCGTCATGGCGCGCTGGGGGATGCCGACTCCGCCCCAGTACCTCGCTGGCAAGAAGGTCGACCGCGGCGTCACCAACATTCGGCAGACGAGCTCGTCGCACTGGCGGCCCTGGCTCGGCCCTGAGCACCGCTGCCTCGTGCCGTTCACGAGCTTCGCCGAGAACGAGACGCTGGCCGACGGCTCGCGGCCAACAGTGTGGTTTGCCTTCGACGAGAGCCGCCCGCTCGCCTTCTTCGCCGGCCTCTGGGCAACCTGGACCAGCACGCGGAAGGTGAAGGAAGGGCCGGTGACCGCGGACCTCTACGGGTTCCTCACCACGACGCCAAACGCCGAGATCCGCGCCGTCCACCCGAAGGCAATGCCCGCCATCCTGACCGAGCCCGCGGAATGGGAGACCTGGCTCGCGGCGCCGTGGAGTGAGGCGAAGGCGCTGCAGCGGCCGCTACCGGACGGCTCCCTGAGGATCGTGCTGCGCGGTGAGAAGGAAGACACCGTGGCGCCGGCGACCCTGTGAGGCGGCCTATTCCTCCGGACGCGCGCCCTCGCTGAAGAACGCATCGATGTCGCGATGGCCCTCCAGGATGTTGACCACCTCCAGCATGTCGTCGCGGTAGCGGAAGAAGATCACGTAGTTCCCGAGGGCGGAGCTGCGGAGGTCGGGATGGAGCTCGGGACGAGCCCGGCCAAGCGTGCCGGGCAGGGAGGCCAGCTTGGCGCACTGCGCCTGCAGCCGCTCGGTGAAACCCAGACCGACCGCGGCGCTGCCGCTTTCGCGCGTGATGTAGTCGAGGATCGACAGGAGATCGCGCTCTGCGGCCGCGAGGTAGACCAGGCGGCGCACTAGAACCCTTCGCTCGCCAGAGCCTTGGCCTTGGCGGACAGGGCGGCGCTCACCTCTTCCTGGCTCAGGGCTCCACCCTCGGCGATCGAGGCCTCGAGCGTCTGGCGCAGCGCCGTCAGCTTCGCCTCGCGCTCCTCGACGAGGCGAAGGCCTTCGCGCACCACCTCGCTCGCCGAGCCGTATCGGCCGTCCTGCACGACGCCCTCGACGAACTCTTCCCAGCGCTTCCCGATTGACACGTTCATCGTCAGCCTCCTGCTCGGAGCATCCTATAACACATATGGTGCATAAACTGCTATCTACTCTGTTCGCGCTCGGATCGGAGAAAACCCGAGAAATCCGGCATACAGCGCTGGAATCCCGTGGATTCCTGTTCTACGATTCCCGTGCAGTACAGCCGGGGACGGCGATGACCGCCGACGGAAATGAGGCAGCCTGTTCCTCCGCAAGGAGGGCAGGCTGTCTTCGTTTCGGGGTCGCCGACTGTGCTAACGCGGCCATTCCTCGTCGGGCCAGTCGCGAGCAGTGTGGATCACCCGGAGGATCGACAGGATCTCCCGGTCACCGCGCCGTGTCAGCGCGTAGGCGATGATGTAGCGTAACCCCGTTACCGACTTCTCGTAGGTTCCGGCGACCCGGCCCGGCCGGCCGGTCGGCATTTCGCTGAGGGCGTCACCGGTGGCGCGCAGGCGATCGGCGACGCGCTGCGCCGCGGCAGGGTTCTCGGCGGCGATATAGGTGATCTGGGCCTTCAGGTCGTCGAGGGCGTCACGCGACCATTCTACCGCTCGCGTCACAGCGGCTCGCTCCCGGCCGGGAAGAGCTCTCCCGCCGCGCGGACGCCCTCCGGCAACCGGGTCGCGAGGCCGTTCGAGACAAGCCGCGAGAGATAGGTGCTGAAGGTGCCGCCGGAGGCGGCGAGGCCGAGTTCCTCGGCAAGGGCCTCGCGGTCGACCGTGGCCGGATAGCGTCCGGCCAGCACCGCCAGCATGCGACCGGCGCCGCCAGCGCCGACGGCCTCGCACCACCGGCCGACAAGCTCCTCGCCGCTCGGCGGGGGCCCGACCTCGCCAGCGGCGGCTTTACCCGTCTTGCTTGGGTACCAGGTGCCGCCGACGCCCGCGCCGAGGTAGCCGCTGGTGCGCAGGCGGGAGACGTAGGTCGACCAGGTGCCCCCCTTGGCGGAGAGGCCGGCGAGCGTCGCCCACTGGCGCATCGTCGCCGGCCGACCGTGCGCCACCAGCACCCGGAGGATGCGCAGCTCGGCGCCCTCGCCGCGGCCGCGCCGGGCGGTCGATCGAGCCTTCGCGCTAGGGGCAGGGGACGCGGTCACGGGCGCGGAGGCCTCCTCCTCTGCGGGCCGGTGGGTGGGCGAAGTGACGACCTCCCCGGCGAGGGGCGCGAGGGCGTCGGTCGCTGCGCGGATGGCGGCCCGACACGCCTCGAGCTCGGCGAGCGCCTGGTCGCGCTCGCGCTCCAGCCGATCGCGTTCGGCGCGCAGCGCCGTCAGCGCCTTGCCGTCGTCCCGGCGAGGCTTGTCGGAGACCGGCGCCGCCAACGCTGCGCGCAGGGCCTCGAGGTCGAGGCCTGCGTCGGAGAGTGGCGCTTCGGCCGCCTCCTCGCCGTGGGCCGGCGTGCTTCCGGTGTCGAGGGTCCGGATCTGCGGAAAGCGCTGCTGGACCGGCGGCCCGGCGTGCGGCCACCAGAGCCAGCCCTCGCCGGTGCGGAGCTGGGGAAGCGAGGCGAGAAGCGCCTTCGCCTCGGCACGGTCGGCCTGGCCCTCGATCCAGGCGCCGATCGCCGCCCGGTCCTGCGCCGCGGTGAGCTGCATGGCGATCAGGCAGCCGGCCTGGCTCAGGACGTCCTTGTGCAGCACCGCCGGTCGCTGGGTGATCATCAGCACCCGGAAGCCCCGCGCGCGGCCGCGGCGGACAATGCGGTCCATCTCGTGCAGCACGGTGGTCTGGTCGGGCAGGGGGCGCTGGGGCGCGAGTTCGTCGGCCTCGTCGACGACGAGATGCAGCGCCGCGCGGTTCTCGTGATGCAGCCCGGCGAGGAAGGCGCCATAGAAGCGTCGGCGTTCGCCCATGGTGAAGCCGCTGGTGTCTACCACCGCAGACTGTCGGCGCGCGACGAGCAGCGCCGCAAGCGCTGCGCCGGCCTCGGCCGGCAGCGCGACGTCGGCACGGTCGCCGCCGATCACCGGGACCGGGAAGCCCGACCCGCCGTCGGCGCCAGCGCGAAGCCCCCACCAGACGCCGGTCGGGTCGAGGACGACGACCTGGCGGCCGGCATCGAGCAGCGCTTCGACCGCGCCGCGGGCGGCATAGCTTTTGCCGCTGCCGGTACGCCCGACGATCGCAACATGCTGCTCGAGCGCGCCGATCGGGATCGGCGTGCCGGGGTCGGCCGCCTTCGCTTCGGGTGCGGTCCCCTGGCGGCCCGGGGCCTCCCGCGGTCGCTTGGTGAGTGTCACGCCTTGCCGCTCTTCGCCGCGTCGATCACGGCCTGGACCTCGTCCATCGCAGCGTCGTGTGGGACGACGCGACCCGCTTCGACATCGGCGAGCCCGCGCTGAACGCCGTCAATGATCGCGAGCTCGCGCTCGACGTAAGCCGAGACCGCCTCGGCGGCGAGGAAGGACTTGCTGCGCCGGGTGTCAGCGGCGAGCCGCTCCAGCTTGCGCTTCGTGTCGGTGGCGATGCGGATGGTCATGGTGGCGGACGTCGACATGGCGGCCCCTGTGCTGGGATGTACACATGCTAGCACAGGACTTCGCGACGATCGACCTCAAGTTCCTCGGCCCCAAACCCGCGGCCGAAGATCGCGAGTGCGTCGCGAAAGAAGAGACTGCGATTTACGCGCTAGGCGCGATGGTCGCCATGTTGGCTTCGCGGGGTCAACGAGTGCGCCACTGAGGCTCTGCCACGCGATCCACGAGATCGGACACAGGCTCCTCGGGTATTTCATCGTAGCTGGCGTCGAATTGCAGGAGAGTGACCTCCTGGTCAAGGCGGTTTGCCCGCAGGCTTGTCTCAGACACGGGCTCGTCGAACCAGGCACCGACGGGCTGAGACACCTGCATAATACCCGGGGTCGAAGCCAGACGGGACTTTGCGATAGAGACCTCTGGCAACTCGAACAGCGTGTTCTTCGTCCTGATGAACCGGCCCGAGCGAAAGGCCGCGGAGCTGGACTTTGCCCAGAGGGCGAACCCCTCATTGGATACCACCACCATGGCCCGCGTTTCGGTGTAGTCCAGCCAACGGAGGATCACCGCGGTCAGGGAAACGCCATAGCGATCCCCCAGGCGGCCAAGGACGGTGAAGTCCGCGCGAGCCTTGGGGGTGAGCTGTTTCCTGAAATCATGGAGCGGCATGAGCAAGGTGGCTGCGAAGAGGTCGGCCTCCTTCTCAATTGCCGTGCTGCCTCGCCCCTGCTCGACATCAGCCTCGCTGCAGTACAGACCGTCGGGCGTCGTCTCTTCGATCATTTCCCGATGCAGCAAGTAGTGGCCGAGCTCATGGGCGACCGTGAAATTTCGGCGTCGGGGATCCTGCCGCTCATCGTAGAGGATCCCCCATCGGCGCGGCTTTGTCTCACCGAAAACCAGCGCCCCGACACACCCATCCAGGGCCTCGCCCTTAACGACCACGATTGGTTCATTCGAGAAGACCTGGGCGGAGTAGTTCAGAGCCAGCCACTCGGGATCGACCGGCGCGCGATCAAAGCGGTCAACGCCGTCTCGGGCATCAAGTATCTTGGTAAGCGCGATCGCAGCCCGCTCTGGGGTCATTTGTCATCCGGCTTCTTGCTGAGGAGTTCTGCCATCTCCCGGATCGTACGACGTGTAGACTCCGGGAGGGAGCTATAGTGCCGGAAGAAGGCCTTGTCCTCTGCTGCCTCCAGGGTCTGGTCATCAGTCCCGAGCAGGTAGTCGACGGTGACACCCAGGGCCGTCGCGATGACCGACAGCTTCTCGGCGGACGGACGAGGTGGATTCTTGTTCTCGAGTTCCCAGATGTAGCTCTTGGACGATCCCGTCGCCTGCGCCAGCTGGTCGAGCGTCATGCCGGCGGACGTTCGTAGATCTTTGATTTTCTTCCCAAATGACATGGTCGTCGTCCCCTTCGGCTTGGTGGCGCCGGTCGGCGCAAGAAAGTTCGGTATAGACGCACACTGTGACCCTTGACATCGAAGATCAAGCTCCCCACCTTGTTCGGTGTAGAGATATTTCTCGCTAAACCGTTCCGAACTTTGCGCCGGAGCGAGACGGTTTCCGAGGCGGCGCAGGGCAGTAGACGATGACCGTACCCTTCACCGACCTCGACCCCTTTCAGGATCCGCTCGACAGCATCCTCGCTGAAGTCGCTCTGAGCGTTCAGCTGCCACCGTCCCTCCACAAGAAGACGCGGTCGCGCTTCACCTCCCTGCGCGAGCACATCGAAGCGCATCCCGACTTCAAGGACCAGATCGAGTGGTTCTACCCGCAGGGCTCGATGGCGATCGACGCAACCATCTCCACCCGCGGCACCGACGATGAGTACGATCTCGACGTTGTCGCCCAGCTCGGCGGTCGCTTCCGCACCATGGCGCCGCTGGACATCCTCCTAGCGCTGGAGGAGGCCCTGCAAGGCTATCCGGTCGCCGCGATCGTTCGTCAGACGCGCTGCGTGACGATCCCCTACGCCGACCGGATGCATATCGACGTGACCCCCGCGCTGAGGGACTACGGCACGCCGGATCGCCAGAGCCGCATCACGCATGCCAAGGGGCCGAGGGCCTCGGCCGATGACCGGCTTGTGGATATGAACGCGTTCGGCTTCGCGGAGTGGTACCGGTCTCGGACCCCGATCGAAGTTCCCTTCGCGCAGGCATTCCACCGTCGCTGGCTTGACCACGGCGGCATGGAGGTCCGCGCCGATGCCGAGGTCGACGACGTGCCGGATCAGACGGACTTCATCGTCAAGAACACGATGACCTTGGCGCTTCAGCTCGTGAAGCGATATCGGAACATCCGGTATGCGAACTATGCCGGCCGCATCCCGCCCTCGGTGATGCTGTCGTGCTTCGCCGGCTATGCTGCGGCGCCGAGGCTGGGGTTGGCCGAGGCGGTCATCCGTCTCTCCAACGCGATCATCTTGGAAGTCGAGGCGGCGTCGCGGGCTGCCCAGTTGCTCTATGTGGACAACCCCGCCCACCCCGGACGAGATGTTTTCACGGATCGCTGGCCGGCGTCGATCACCCAGCAGAACGAGTTCGCGAAGCACCTGCGCGACCTCGTCCACAACCTCGAGAAGATGCGGAAGCGGCAGCTGGCGCCCAACGAGATGATGGACGAGCTCCGGCGCAGTTTCGGCGACAGGGTGGTGACCAAGGCCGCCGACAACATGGCCACGCGCTTGGGGGCCGCGCTCGCAACCTCCCGGCAGGGGTTCGGGCGGGACGGCGCCTTGATCCTACCGGCGGCGGCGCCCGCGATCGCCCGGCCGGGGTTGGTGGCGGCGAAGCCCAATACGTTCTTCGGGGTGAAAATCTGATGGTGCGGCCACCGCTGACGATCGACGAGCAGATCGCCGACATGCGCCGGTGGTGGCCAAGCATGCGGGCCTGCGACATCGACCGTGACCAGGAGGCAGCCAGTTGGGTCGGCCAAGTCCAACCGCAGTTCACCTCCTACCGGCTTGAACTTCGCTACCGCGTCTGGGGCAACCCGGAAGTCCGCGTCCTGTCTCCGACCTTGGTACGGCAGCCTGGCAATCCAGGGGGCGCGCTTCCTCACGTCTACCGACCGGTCGAAGACCCCACCCTATGTCTCTTTGATCCCGCCGCCAATGAATGGGACCCTCACCTCCGGATCGCCGAAACGATCCTTCCATGGTCCGTCAAATGGCTCGCCTGCTACGAGTTTTGGCTCATGACGGGACGTTGGGTCGGCGGTGGCCGTCATGCCGATCCCCTTCCACGCTCACTCTCGGGACTAACTCGATGACCTATATTCCTCCGCCCCGATCGAACGGCACCATTCAGACCACGCGGCTGAAGCAGCCATGGGATCCGGGTCGGCCGTTCCGGATTCTGGCGATTGATGGCGGGGGCATTCGCGGCATCTTCCCCGCCGCCTTCCTCGCCGAAATCGAGCGGCGCTTCCTGAACGGGCAATCCATCGGCTACTACTTTGACATGATCGCCGGCACGTCGACCGGCGGGATCATTGCGCTTGCCTTAGCGCATGGGCTGACCGCGCAAGAGGTCCTCGACATCTATGTCGATCGCGGCGAGCGCATCTTTCCGCACGCCGGCCGCCTTGGTCGGCTATGGCGCTTCATCCGCTCTGCCGGTAGACCCGTTCACGATCAGAACTGCCTTCGGGACGAGTTGCTCCGCATCTTCGGGGAAGCCCACCTTGGCGATGCTCAATCGCGCCTCGTGATCCCCAGCTTCGACGGGTGTCACGGCGAGCCGTTCATCTACAAGACGCCGCACCACCCGGACTACAAGAAGGACCGTCACAAGCGGATGGTCGATGTGGCGCTCCACACCTCGGCGGCTCCCTTCTACTACCCGGGCGTACTCGACGCTGGCTATGTCATGCTGGACGGCGGCCTCTGGGCCAATACCCCGGTCATGAATGCCCTCGTCGATGCCCTCGCATGCTTCGACGTCGCGCGGGAGGACATACGGATCCTCAGCATCGGTACCGGCCAGGAGACGTTCACCATCGACGAGCGATCGCGGCGTGGTGGATGGATCCGATGGGGCTCGCTTCGTCCCTACTATGCCGCAAGCCGCGCCCAATCCAAGGACTCGCTGGGACAGGCCTTCTTGTTGGTCGGCCGGCAGAACGTCCACCGAATTGACGTTCCAGAGTCGGACAACACGATCGGCCTCGATGATACACGGCGCGCAGTCCGGGAACTGCCACGGGCCGCGCGAGCGCATGCTGACGCCGTGGGCCATCATCTTCACTCGGCTTTTCTGACAGTTCCGGCGGCCGCCTACGTCCCATGTCCTCTGCCCCTCAGCCCTCGCCCGGACGCCGGACAGTCCTGATAGCGTAGCGTGATCTTACACAAGAACGGCCAGACCCGCCAAGATGTGCAGACTTGGTCTGCTAAAGTCGCGGACGAGCAAATAGAAGCGGCGACGGCCCATAATACTACTCTCCAAGGTCACCGATATCCTGGTCAAAGGTGGCGATGATCGCTTCGATCCCGGCCACTATGCGCTCAATCGCGCTTCGGCGCGCGAGGATGCCGGGTTTCTGACGCATCGTCTCGACGACTGCGTCAGCAAGTGGTCTCTTACCGGTGAAAACGATGGATCGGACGAGCTTTTCTACGCCGGCCGGATCAAGGTTCTCCCGTGCAGAGAGGTGGGCATAGGCCTCTGCCCGCTCGATGTTCCAGAAGTTGGCGAACGCCGCCCGGACGTCGTCGTCTGGGCCAAGCATGGGCATCCGCTGGTCGATGAAGCGCTCGATCAGGTCGCGCTTGTTTCGTAACGATGGTTCGGCGGCGAGGATCTCGAAAATCCGGCGTCGTTGGGTGGCGGCTCGCGCGCTGCCCGCACCGCCGCCATCCGCGACCTCGTTCAGCGACGCAAGAAGCGACAGGATGTAGGCTACGTTGATTTCGTCGCGCCGGATTAGCTCGAGCTCGAAGTCGATCCCTTCAAGGTGAGATGGCGCAGGACCTTCGCCCTCACCACCTTCGCCTGGTCCGGTCATCCCCTGCGCGAGATCAAGATACTTGCTCTTGTAGTCTTCGAACTCCTGAGGTGCGATCGGGAGCGCGGCTGGTTCGAACTCCGAGAAGCTTGCGAGCACGTTGCGGATGCGGATCAGGTCGCGGAAGGCGCGGACGAAGGCCGCCTTGGACTCCTCGTCGGGCAGGCCATCGACATCGTCCGGCGTCGCCACGATCGCCTTGAGGGTTACTAGCGCCGCCGAGAAGCGAGCGAGATGCTCCTCGTAGGTGCCTATGAGAACGACTTCGCGGGCGTTCTTGTCGGCGAAGAGGGCGATGGCCTCGTCGGTGCGCTCCTTGAGGTCGCGGAAGCAGACGATGTTCCCGTGCGACTTCTCGGCGCCCAGCACGCGGTTGGTGCGCGAGAAGGCCTGGATTAGGCCGTGATAGCGGAGGTTCTTGTCGACGTAGAGCGTGTTCACCGTCTTCGCGTCGAAGCCGGTCAGGAACATGTTCACGACGAGGAGGATGTCAACGCCCTGTGCCGGATCGAAGGGCGTCCGGTCGCGATCCTTCACGCGCTTCGCCAGCGCCTTGTAGTAGGCGTAGAAGCCGCGGCCGTCGGCGACGCTCTCGTTGGCACCGAAGCGGGTATTGTAGTCCTTCACGAAGCCGGCGAGCGCGTCGCGCTTCGGGAGCTGGTCCGGCGACGGCGCGCCCTCGGGGAAGCGGGTGTCGGGGATCAGGCCGTTGGCCTCGGGGTCGTCCTCGTTGGCGGCATAGGTGAAGATCGTCGCGACCTTGAGGTCGTGGCGCCCCGCCTGCCGCGCGGCCTCGAAGGCCTCGTAGTAGGCGATGAGGGCATCCACCGAGCTGACCGCCATGATCGCGCCGAACTGCCGGCCCCGGGTTTTGCGGTCGTGGTTCTCGACGATCCAGTCGGTGACGGCGGCGAGCCGGGCGGGCCGGTCGTAGAACTCGGCCGAGGTCAGCAGGCGGTCCTGCTCAGCCCGACGGCGACGATCTTGCGCCACGTCGCCGCTCGCCTCGGTCTCCGGGCGCTGCGGCCCGAGATACTCGACGGAGAAGCGCAGCACATTCTCGTCGCGGATCGCGTCGGTGATGACGTAGCGGTGCAGGCATTCGTCGAAGAGGTCGCGCGTCGTGCGCATCCCGACGGCGTTATCGGCGAAGATCGGCGTGCCGGTGAAGCCGAACATCTGCGCGCTGGGGAAGAACGCCCGGATCCGGCGATGCGCGTCGCCGAACTGCGACCGGTGGCATTCGTCGAAGATGAAGACGACGCGGCCTTGCCGGATGCCCTCCATGGTGGGAGCGAAGCGCCCGCCGGAGACGGCGGTGTTGAGCTTCTGGATGGTCGTGATCACGAGCTTCTTCGTCGGGTCGTTCATCTGCGCAACCAGCTCGCGGGTGTTGTCGGTGCCATCGACGGATCCGGGGACGAAGTGGTTGAACTCCTTCGTCGTCTGATAGTCGAGATCGGCGCGGTCGACGACGAACACCACCTTCTCGACCTTCGGGATCACGACGAGGTTCTGTGCCGCCTTGAAGCTTGTCAGCGTCTTGCCGGACCCGGTCGTGTGCCAGATGTAGCCGTTGGTGCGTCCCTTCTGCACCCGCTCGGTGATCGCTTCGGCGGCGTAATACTGATACGACCGCAGGATCATCATGACCTTGTCGCTCTCGTGGCTGACCACGTAGCGGGCAATCATCTTGCTGAGCTGGCACTTCTCCAGGAAGGCGTCGGCGAAGGCGTCGAGCCGGTTGATCGGCTGGTTGTCGCGATCCGCCCAGGCGAAGGTCTGCTTGAAGGTCTGGCGGCGGTTGTTGGCGTAGAAGCGGGTGTTCACGCCGTTCGAGGTCACGAAGACCTGGACATACTGGAACAGCCCGCCGGCGGCCTGGAAGCTGTCGCGCTGATAGCGGTTGATCTGGTTGAAGGCGGCCTTCAACTCCACCCCGCGGCGCTTCAGCTCGACCTGCGCCAGCGGCAGGCCGTTGACGAGGAGCGTGACGTCGTAGCGGTTCTTGCGCCGCCCTTCGATGCCGATCTGGGTGGCCACCTGGTAGCGGTTGCGGCACCAGAACTCGGAGTTGAAGAACTCGACGTAGAAGGACGACCCGTCGTCGCGTTCCAGGTGGAAGCGGTCGCGCAGGGTCTTCGCCTTCTCGAACGGCGTGCCTGCTTCAAGATGGTGGCGGATCAGGGCGAACTCGGCCTCGCTGAAGCTGGTCTGGTTGTGCGCGCCGAGCTCGGCCCGCAGGTTCGCCCAGAGCGCGGCTTCGTTGGGCAGGGTGACGGGCGCCCAGCCCATGGCGGCGAGCCGCTCGATCAGGGCGGCTTCAAGCTGGGCTTCGGTCTGGATCGGCTCGGTCATGGGAAAAGCCCTTGGATCAGCCCGCGACGGAAATGATCAACCGCGTCAATAACGGCCGACACTACCTGAATCTTCGCATCCAGCGCCGCGATGCAAGAAGCGATCCTCTCTTGTTCGTCGATGTGCGGGACGAGAACGTCAATCGTCTTGAGGTGCTCTGCGTTGAGGTGAACCACCGCGTGCCCTTGGGCCAGCCTTGCGATCTCGCGCTTTCTGGCATGGGTGAGGAAATACGCGAGATAGGGGCCGTGGAGGTCGGTCCGCAGAATGTTGATGTCACTGCCGATCGCCACGCCATCGATCATCACGCAACACGCGCGAGCCATATCGACGGCCGTCTCGCCGGATGCAGGAATGATGATGTCGCCCTTCCTGCTCAGGAGCAGGTCTTCCGTCGGGACTGAAGTCCGCGAGATGGCCGAGAGAATTTGCTCGCCATAGGCGGTATAGATCTCGCCGTAGCGGATGCACGGCGTCGATCCGCTCGGGTCGATGTCGGCCTTGGAGATCCCGCGGCCCTTGGAAAAGGAGGCGATCCGGCCGAGCCTGGCAGTTTCCCAGTCCGGGAATGCCGCGCCGTCGTCGCGCTGGAAGCAAACCTCCCGGCTGAACAGGCGATCCAGCAGCCCGAGCTTGTAGGTCTGGAGAGCGTCTCTCTCCTCCTGCAGCAGCTCGATCTTGCGGTCTACGGACTGAATGGCGTCCGCGATCCGTTCCTGCTCCGCCAGGTCGGGCAGCGATATCGGGATCTCCGCGAAATCATCCGGGTAGAGTCGAAGCCGATCGCTTGTCAGGCCATGCGAGTATGCCCCCAAGAGGTGCCGCATCCGAGGATGCTGGAACCAGTAGTCGAAGAAGGCCGAGGAGACGCCCTTCTTCGGGGAGAGCACGACATAGGCCGGGCTGACCATGCATTCGACCTCGGCACGGCCGACGGCGCCCTGCCACATCCGCATCGTGTTGTAGACGAGATCTCCGGGCTGGGCGCGCAGGTTCTGCTCGTCGGCGGCATCCGCGGCCATATGACGGTCGAGCGAAGAGCGCGGCACCAAGCCACGGTCGAGGGTGACGGAATAGATCGGCAGCCCACCTCGACCCCGCGCGCGGCTGCTGCGGAAGGCATCCCCGGCATGGACCGGCTTCCAGGGCTGCTGGAACCCCGGAAACCGCAGCTTCGGCGTCGCCTCGCTCATACCGGGGACTCCAGACCGAGCTCGGCGCAGAAGCGGCGGATGTCGGCGTCAACCGCCGCCATGTCCGTCTCGATGCGCCGCAGGTCGCGAGCCAAGGCGGCGAGGTCGATGTCCGGCGGTGCGACATAGGTGTTGATGTAGCGGGGGATGTTCAGGTTGTAGCCGTTGTTCGCGATCTCCTGCCGCGGCACCCGACGGCTGAAGCGGTCCTCCTCGCCGCGCTGGCTGAAGGCGTCGAAGATACGGTCGATGTGCACCGGCGCGAGGACGTTCTGGTTCTTTCCCTTGGCGAAGCAGCCGGAGGCGTCAACGAAGAGCACGTCGTCGACCTCGCGGCACTTCTTGAAGACCATGATGCAGGTCGGAATGCCGGTGCCGTAGAAGATGTTCTCGGGCAGGCCGACGACCGCGTCGAGCCAGTTCTTCTCGCGGACGATGAACTCGCGGATCGTGCCTTCGGCGCCGCCGCGGAAGAGCGGCCCGTGCGGCAGGACGATGGCCATCGCGCCGTTCTCGTCGAGGTGGTGGAGCATGTGGGTGACGAAGGCATAGTCGGCCTTCGAGGCCGGTGCGAGCTTGCCGTAGGGCGCATAGCGGTCGTCGTTCTTCAGCATCTCCTTCGCCGACCATTTCGCCGAGAAGGGCGGATTGGCGACGATGGCCTCGAAGAGCATCCCCTCGTGCTGGGGGTGCTCCAGCGTATCCTCCTGCTTCAGGTCGAAGTTCCGATAGTGGACGCCGTGGAGGATCATATTCATCCGGGCGAGATTGTAGGTCGTCCGGTTCTGCTCCTGGCCGTAGAAGTCGCCGACCTCCTTGACCTCGCGCTTGACCCGCAGCAGCAGGGAGCCCGAGCCGCAAGTCGGGTCGTAGACAGACTTCAGCCGGGTCTTGCCGATGGTAACGATGCGGGCCAGCAGCGTGGACACGGCCTGCGGCGTGTAGAATTCGCCGGCCTTCTTGCCGGCGCCGCTGGCGAACTGGCCGATCAGGTATTCGTAGGCGTCGCCGAGGATGTCGGCCTCCACGTCGTCGACGCTGAAGTCGATGGCGTCGAGATGCGTCAGCACCCGGGCGATGATCTCGTTTCGGGCGGCGACGGTGCGGCCGAGCTTGGTGCTGTCGAGGTCGAGATCCTCGAACAGGTGATCGAAGTCGCCTTCGCTCTCGGCGCCCATGGTCGAACGCTCGATGTTGCCGAGGATGGTCCTCAGCTCGCCGATGATGAACGCGCCCTTCTGCTCGCCTTTCTTCGCGATCGCGGTGAAGAGCTCCGAGGGGGCGAGAAAGTAGCCGAGGGCATCGAGCGTCTCCTCTCGCACGGCCGCAAGGATCTCCTGACCCTCGGGCGAGGTCTCGTCGATGGTGGAAAACTCGATGCCGTCCTGCGCCAGGATGCCGTTGGCGTAGGCGTGCAGGCGCTCGGAAAGGTACTTGAAGAAGATGAAGCCGAGGATGTAGTCGCGGAACTCGTCGGCATGCATTTTGCCGCGCAGCGTGTTCGCGATGTTCCAGAGCTGGGTTTCCAGCAGCTTTTTCTGATCTTCCGTCATGTCCCTGCCCGACGAGCGCTGCGGCTGCCTTTTGCGTTTTGATACGTTTATCGGGGATACTGATCCTGGAGGCCATGCCTCGAACCCACATTTTGCGTGGGCTGAGTTCGTGCTGCGAGGCTCCAGCCCCCGAACAGTCCTGCCGCGGCGCCCCGTGCCAGAGGCGCGACTCCGGAAAGAGGTTCATCAGCAGAATTGTTCTATTGCTCCGATGGACATCTCGACTTACCGGCAAGAGCGTAGGGCTAGAGGCGACGCGACGAGCAGGAAAGCGATGGACAACGAGACTTCGATCGACCGCAACGAGCTTCTCGCCCTCACGGCCGACATCGTCTCGGCCTATGTCGGGAACAACGCCCTCGACACCGGGACCGTGCCAGATGTGATCGGCGCGGTCTTCGCCAAGCTCACCGAGCTCTCGACCGACGAGAAGCCACTCCCCGAAACCCTGACGCCGGCGGTGCCGATCAAGCGCTCCGTGACCGACGACTACATCGTCTGCCTCGAGGATGGGAAGAAGCTGAAGATGCTGAAGCGGCACCTGATGACCGCCTACGGCATGACGCCCGAGGAGTACCGGGCGAGGTGGGGCCTGAAGCCGGACTACCCGATGGTCGCTCCGACCTACGCGGCAAAGCGCCAGGAGCTCGCCAAGAAGATCGGCCTTGGCCGCAAGCCGCGCGCGCCTGAGCCCGCGGCGGCCCCGAAGAGGCGGAGCAGGAAGAAGGCGGTCGCCTGAAGCTCGGCGATCCGTCGGAGGCTTGAGCCGCGGTCGATCAGAGGTCGATCGCGGGAGACCTCACCTCGGAGAGCGCCCGGAACGGCAGTGGCGCTAGGCAGTTGCCCGATGACGGACGTACGCCGGGAGCCGTGGGATGCGGGACGTGCAACTCGAGGCGCTCGACATCTTCCTCCGTCTCTGCGCGGCGGGGGTCCTCGGCGCCGTCATCGGCTTCGAGCGCCGGGTTCATCACAAGGCGATCGGCATCGCCGGCATGATGCTGATCAGCATCGGCAGCACGACCTACATGCTGCTCGCGCGCCATCTCGCCGAAATCGACCCGGCGTCGGTCAGCCGGACGCTGCAGGGCTTCCTCTCCGGGATCGGATTCCTCGGCGGCGCGGTGATCTTCAGGAGCGGTTTCGACGTGAAGGGCATCAAGGCCGCGGCGGCGATCTGGATCACCGGCGCGCTCGGACTGGCGATCGCCACCTCCTACTGGCCGCTCGGCTTGGTCGCCGGCGCGATCACCGCCCTCATTCTCTTCGTCGCCGACAGCTTCCCGGACGAGGTCCGCGAGGAGAAGCAGGAGCCGTGACGCGCTTCACCAAGAGCGCTCGCCACCGTTGCACCGCGGGCCCGAGTCGACCGATCGTCGCCCGGGGACTTATCGGGGGGCGGGGCGTGTCGCAGACATTCCTGGAGAGGTGCCGCATCGCGATCGAGCGGCTGCGGCAGTACCGAAGCGCCGTGGTCACGGCCGAGGCGATGATCTGGCACCACGGCTACAAGGGCCTCGACGCCGCTCTGAAGGCGATCGAGGCAGAACCCGAGGACTTTCGCGAAAGGGTCCGGGCCGACCTGGTCGCCCGGCTCGCGGCCGACCGCTACCAGAGGTTCAAGCAGGCGGACGTGTTTGAGCGCGCCTTGCTCCTCGAGCGGTGGAGCCAGCGCCGGGGTCAGATGATCCGTGCCTGACGGACGCTGCGGCAAAGCGAAGCTCCTGAGCCCCGTGTCCTCGCCGCCATTCGCATAAAACGCCTGCAACATACTGTTTCAGAAAAAGAACGCCCCGCCGCAAGGCGGGGCGAGTTTTACCTCCACCACGAGGAAAGGGTCGGCCCCGCCCGGTCGGGGGGATGACCAAGGGCCGGCGCGCGATCGGAAGCCTAAGCCTTACCGACGCGAGGGCAACAGGCGGCGCGGAGCGAAGCGCCGCCTGCGACAGTCTCAGGACACTTCGTCCTTCCGAAGCCGACCCTGTGGGTCGATCCGCCACCCGTCGACGGTCCGCTCGATGCTGGCGTCGGCGCCGATCGGCCTCGGCCTTGCGGCGGGCATGGAAGTCGGCGGCCTTGTGGCCGGAGGGCCGGCGGCATAGGGCGCCGGCCCTCCGGCCGCAGCTCGGGCAGGCGACGGCGAGGACCGGATGCGACCAGGCGGTGAAATCTGTCATCGACGGCGAGCTCCTCGGACCCTTGGGGCAGGGGATCGGCCGGCGGGATGCTGCCCGCCGGCCGCCGGTTTCAGAACATCTCCGGCGGGAGCCATGCCGCCACGCGGGCGCGTTGTTCGGCCGGCATCTCGGTGTCGGGCAGGAACAGGGTTTCGAGGCGGGCGCACTTCTCTCCCTTCTTCCCCTTGGCGAAGGTGCGGGCTTCGGTGCTGTCGGGCTCGATGCCGCGCAGCTCGCACCACAGAGCGTCGAGATAGGCGCCGGGCGCGCGCTTGAAGAAGTTCTCCGCGGTCGGGGTCCAGACGTCGCGCGGGCTGACCTTCGCGAGCTTGTCGAAGACCGGGGCGAGCATGTCGTTGCCATAGTCGGACGGGTCGAGCAGCCGCGCCAGCTCCAGCGTCAGCACCTCGCGGACATGCTCAGGTCCGCGCTTGCGGAACGCCCGGAACGCCTTGGCGAGGTCGGTGGCGTTGCTGCGCCCGGCCTCGGTGTCGAGCAGTCGCGGATCGGGGGCATAGCCGGTCTCCGTCGTCGGCGTCACATTCACCGCGTAGCGGTGCAGGGAGAACGCCCGGCCGCCGACAGCCAGATGCAGGTGGAAGGCGAGCATGTCGAGCAGGAGGTCGGGCTGCCGCAGAGCCGCATGCTGACGGGCGCCCCGGCGGACCGCCCGCAGGTCCTGCTTCAAGGCCTCGGAGAGCCGTGGGGCGGCGTCCTGCGCCGCCTCGGCCTCTTCGTCTGCCTCGGTCACCAGAGCCTGATCGATGATCCCGGCTTCGGCCGCTGCCGGCTGGTCGACGGGAAGCACCATGGCATGGGTGGCGCGCAGCTCGCCGCTGTAGTCGAGGTAGAGCACGACGCCGGCATGCCGCTTCTGCTCCGGGGTATAGTCCCCGTCGAGGATGGCGGTCAGCCGATCCAACTCCTCGGCCTCCGCCGGCTCAAGGTCGTCGCCTTCGGCGCGGAGGGCGAGCTCGTCGTGGCGCGCGGTCTCCTCCTCGGTCAGCGCCCCCTCGGCCGGGTAGAGGGTGACGGCGTCGAGTTGGTCGGAGATACCCCACGCGGAGCTGTCGATGCTGGTCTGCACCCATTTCCAGCCGTCACGCCGGCGGGTTTCCTCGGCGAGCCCGGCGAAGCGGGTCGCGAAGCAGGCGTCGAGGATCTCGACGTCGTCGAGGTAGACCTCCCCGCCAAAGAGGTCGGTCGAGATCCGGCCCCCGGCCTCCCTGTAGGCCGGGACCCCGACGAAGCGCACCCGACGGTCGGTGTCCCGCACCGCACCGGCTTTCAGCAGCCGCTTGATGCTGTCCTCGGAATAGCGGCCAGGATGCCCGCCGATCTGCGCGAGGACCTCCTCGATCCTCACCGGGTCGTCGCAGAGGACGAAGACCGCCGCCTCGGTCAGGCCGATCCTGTCGGCCCGGAGCGCGGCCAGCACCGGCTCGGGAAGCCCGGCCAGCCGCAGCCGACGCTTGACGTGGGCCTTGGTGACTCCGAAGGCGATGGCGATCGCGGCCTCGCTGACGCCTTTCTCGCGGAGCATGGCGTATTCGTGGATTTCGTCGGCCGGGTGCAGCGCCGACCGCAGGCTGTTCTCGGCGGCCGCCCACACCGCCGCCGTAGCCTCGTCGTAGGCGAGCTTGACCGGGACGGTTGCGAACCGCTCGTCGTCCTGGAGCTGCGCGAGGGCGCGGAGTCGCCGGCCGCCAGCGATGACACCGACCTTGCCGCCCTCGCCGCGGAGGCCCGCGAGGTTCTGGATCAGGCCCAGCTCACGGATGTTCGTGGCAAGAGCGTCGATCTCCGCCTGCGGAGGGTCGAGCCTCGGGTTCAGGGGGTGGATATAGAGGTTCGCGAACGACACCTGTTCGACAACCATGGTCTCTCCTTCGTGGTGGAGCGGTTGGGGTCTTCTGCCCTCGGTCCGCTGTTGGGCGGAGCCGTCCGGTCTGCCGACCGGAAATGCACCCCGCATTTCCCGGGGAGGCAGAGCGGGGAGGGCGATTGCCCGACCCGCGGCCGGGCGAGCACGGGTCAGACCTGGGCGGAGGCGCCCCGTGGCGCGGCCCGCAGCGACAAGCGAGGACACGGGGGGCGGCGGAGCCGGCGACGTCAGTCGCCGCTTGCCGGTTGACGCGCGATCGCCCGGATGCAGGGCGGACTTCCAGGCATGGCAAAGTCTTCTGGGCGGGGGTGAGCGGGCTGAAGGCCCGTCGATCCCCAGCCCTGTCCGCGGATCGTCGCGATCGCCGCCGGCGATCTCCGCTCAGAACCGGCGTCCGAGATCCCCGGAGCGGGGATGATCGATCGCGCGGTCGCCGGATAGTCCGGCCACGCAAGGGTGAGCGTGGCGAGCGCAGGCTTGAGTCTTGGCGCGGCTTTGATCGTGAGTGATCGGTTCGGGGTGTTAATAGGTGTTAAAATAAGTGTTAAGGCACTAGCCAGTTTGCGTAAGCTACGGCGCTTTATGGGGAATTTGGCCTACGAAAAACCTTTTGGTATTTAAAACCCCGAATCCCGGTATTTAAAACCCCGAATCCCGGACTCTGAAACCCCGAATCCGAAGAATGGTATATAAAACCCCGAATCCTCCTAAAACGGGTATCTGAAACCCCGAATCTGTTGACGGTGGTATCTGAAACCCCGAATGTGGCGGCATGGAATCCGAAACGCAGAATCCGCACTCTTCACTCCTGCCGTTGCTCCCAGAGCGTCATCCGCAGCACGATCTTTTCATCTGCGACGTGGCGGACGCGGTGCTGAAGGACGTGATGTCCCAGATGGAGCATCCATTCTACTCATTGTCCAAGAAGCCTGAGACGAACGTCCGGCGCTACGAAAACAATGGTCAGTGGCTGGAGGTGACGCCCAGCGTCAAAGGATTGGCGACGATCTATGACAAGGATATCCTGATTTATTGTATCTCCCAGGTTATGGCGAAGCTGAAGTCCGGCGAGAAAGTCTCACAGCGGGTTCGCATCGTCAGTCGGGATCTCTTGATCTTCGCTAACCGCGGTACGGCGGGCAAGGACTACAAGGCGTTGATCGAGGCGCTTGATCGCCTGGAGGGAACGCGCATCCGCACGAATATCGTCACGGGTGACGAGGAGCAGGTCGAGGGTTTCGGGTTGATCGACGCTTCGGCGATCAGGCGCAAGCACGGGCTCGACGGGCGGTTGATCCATTGTGAAATAAAGCTGTCGGACTGGGTGTTCAACGCAATCCGTCACAACGAGGTGCTGACGCTCCACCGCGACTACTTCCGCTTGCGTAAGCCGCTTGAACGGCGGGTCTATGAGCTTGCTCGCAAGCATTGTGGCCAGCAGGCAAGCTGGAAGGTGTCGCTGCAGGTGTTGTTAAGAAAGTCCGGTTCACAGAGCCCGGAGAAAGTGTTTAGGCAGATGATCCGGACACTCGCTTTGAGCGATCATCTGCCTGACTATCGCGTCGAGTTTGACGCCGCCGCCGATATGATCACCTTTCTAAACCGTGGCACGATGAAAGCGGCTGCGATACCGCTCACCGCGGAACCCTGGTCCGGGTATCTTGACGGCGACATATACGAGGACGCCCGCAATGTCGCACCGGGGTGGGACGTGCGTACCCTTGAGCGAGAGTGGCGGGAGTGGCTCGGCGAGAACGAGATCGCACCGAAGAATCCCGAGCGTCACTTCGTGAAATTTTGCCAGTCTTGGTTTGAGAGGCGCGGGCGACCTTGAGGCAAGCCTCGTAGTCGCGGACCAGGCGGCGGTAGCGTGTGAGCCAGCCGAAGGCCCTCTCGACCACCCATTGGCGGGCGGAAGCGGCTGAGAGGATACGATGAGCGAGGACGATTTCGAGGTGATCCAGGGCAGCGGCAACGTGTTTCGCGACCTCGGCCATCCCGACGCCGATCGTGAGCAGCTGCGCGCCCTCTTGGCCGCTCGCATCGTCGGTGTGCTCGACGAGCGCAAGCTGACCGTGCGGCAAGCCCATGAGGAAACCGGGGTCACCGCCGCGGACTTTTCCCGCATCCGCAAGGCGAAGCTCGACTGCTTCACCATTGACCGCCTCAGGGCTGTCCTGTCCGGCTTGGGGCAGGAAGTCGAAGTGACGGTCAACGTGCATCCGCGCAAAACAACGCGTAATGGAACTGCGGCCTTAAGCAGATGGGCATGAGACGGCTGGCTGGATGTTCGACATTGATGAGCGGCCGCGGCGGCTGAGCGACATCGGTGATCAGCTCGAGGCCTTCGCGCGCGTGGGTGGACTTCGAGATCTTCCGCGCGGATCTGGACGCGGCGCTGGATGACCGAGGAAAAGCTGCGCATCGTCGACGAGACGCTGCGCTCCACACACCCGATGGCGCCCCACACTGAATTCTTCACCGCCGTGGACGCGACTTTCCCCGGAGAGTTGGCGGAAGCGTTCTGGTTGGTTAACGGCTTGTTAAGGCGGGGTTCTCCAAGGATATGGCCGGATTTCGGTCATGGGTGGGTCGTTGGATGCGGTTTCATGCCTGGGTTCTGGCGGCGGCGTTCTGCGTGGGCGGATCGGTGGTGTTGGCGCAGGTCGACGAGCGGGCGGTGGACGCGCCGGCGGCGGGCACTCAGGCCGGCGCCGACGAGACGCCAAAGCCCGGCCCCCCGCCCGACGATGCGCCGGAGGCGACGGACCCCGCGGACACCGGGCCGGTCCCGGCGGCGGAGGATCCGGATGCGGCGCCCGGGCCGGAGGAAGCCGAGAAGACGAATGAGCCGGACGCGACGACGGGGAAGCTTGTCGCCGCCACGGCCGGCCCTGACGAGTGGATCACCCAGCCGGACACGGCGCCGTTCGATTTCGGGATGCCGCACGACATCCAGAGCGACGGCGCCTACCGCTACAGCTATCCGATCGACATGCCGGCTTACCGGGGGCTCGAGCCGAGCATCACGCTCAACTATGCGTCGCTGCTCCGGCCGATCAACCTGGAGAACGTCCTCGGCGAAGGCTGGCGCATCGGCGGGCTGTCGAAGATCGAGCGTACGACGATCAAGGGCGGCGCGCCGGCCTACGACAACGACACGGACATCCTGCAGCTCGACGGAGAGGAGCTGCTGACCTGCGACGACGGAAGCGGCTGGAGCGGTGGCTATCCCGCGAACTACCGGGCGGACAATGAAAGTGCGAGCTGCTCGGCCGGGGGCGACCTGGTGTCGACCCACGAGAACTACCTCAGGATCCGGGCCACGGGAGCGCGCGGAGAGAAGGCCACCAAGTTCTACGTCTATCGGAAGAATGGCGTCCGCCTGCAATACGAGTCGCTCGCGGCGATCGCCGGCGTGGACCTTCCTACGACCAATCAGTGGCGGCAGCCCCTGTACAACCGCGTCTGGCTGCTCACGCAGATCAACGACCGCCAGGAAACCAATAACGTCGTCACGATAAGCTACGAAGTTGGAAGCGCGGACCAGAGGTACTGGTATCGGCCATCAAAAATCAGCTATGCTAATTATAGCGTGAGCTTTCAGTATATTGAACTGAATGACGTTCGCTTAGAAACAATGCAGTATGTCAATCAATTTGACCTGTACTCATATCAGAGGGAGGTGCTTGACGGCATAACCATCCGGTATGGCACCGATATCATCAGAAGATTTGATATTGAGTACTCACACCCGGATCCAAATATCCGCAGGCTGGATGCCATCGAGAAGTACGGATCAGACGGATCGCCGCTTTCGACGGCCGAATTTGCCTATGCGGAGGACTCTGGTTCTCCAGCGACCGGGCCGGGTCAGTTCAGCCTGCTTGAACATGTCAAGAACGAGAGCGGTGGTGTCACCACCATCACCTACGGTTCGAGCGAGAATAGTCATCTCGTACAGGATGACGACGAAGCCACGGGAAGCCGAAAGCTCGTAAAGAGCATCACCGAAGCGGCGGGCCCTGGCGGGCAGGCTCGGACCGTCGACTATTTCTACGCCGAGAGCCGTTATGACATCGCGCGGAGTCGCTCGCTGGGCTTCCGGCGGGTGGTCGCGCGCCTGCCGCTGATCCAGGATGAAACCAATCCAAAGCACATCGTAAACTACTACGACAACTTTACCTACGCCCAGAACTCCACCATTTCCTACCGGAACTACTTCACGAAGTACGACTGGGAGAATCCGAGCGACCCGACGAACAATCTTGTTCGGAGAATCAACTACAGCTACGACTACGACACGACCGGGAACGGCCCGTGGCGTGCCCCGCTCACCGGCGTCGTGCGCGACTCCTGGGAGGACGGGACCCTCGTCCAGACCACGACCACCTACGAGATCAACGACTTCGGCGAGCCGGCCAAGATCCGCGACCTCGGCTATACCACCGCCGACGGCACCGTCGACGAGGACGAGAGCGACAGCCTGGTCACGGCGTTCTTCTATGAGCCGGACCTCGACACCTACATCGTCGACAAGCCGACCAAGATCCAGTCCATCGCAGGACCGGGCTACACGACCGACCCGGCGAAGCGGCTCCGATCCTTCCTCTTCGACTACGACGTCCGGGGCAACCTGACGGGGGTCATGCAGTGGAGCGCGGCCGGCTACCGGCAGGCCGCGACCTATGAGCACGACACCCGCGGCAATGTGACCAGGGAGACCGGCCCGCGCGCGGGCCAGGTCACCACCCACACCTATGGCGGGCCCCAGAGCCTCTTCCGGACGAGCACGACCAATGCGCTGGGGCAGGTCCAGAGCTGGACCTGGGACAATGCCTGCCAGCAACCGCTGACCAGCACCGACGTCAACGGCCTGACCACCTCCTATGCCTACGACGTCCACTGCCGCGAGGCGCTCCGGACGCTGCCGACCAACCACCATATCGCGACCCATCGCGTGAACTTCGGCGATCCGGACGCGCAGTATGTCGAGACGCGGGCGCAATCGGCCGCGTCGGGCAACCCCGACACGATCAGCCGGACCTATTTCGACGGCTTCGGGCAGGTCTACAAGACGGCGCGGACCGGCGCCACGAGCGCCTCCGCCGACCTGATCACCACGCTCTCCTATTACGACAAGCGCGGCAACCTCTCCTGGCGGTCGCTGCCGGCCCAGGGGCTGAACCCCGATCCGAGCCCGCCGTCGTCCGGTCGGACCAGCTACGACTATGATGACCTCGACCGCCTCGTGAAGACCCTTTACGCGGACGGCGCGATGGAGCGCCTGCTCTACACGACCGTGCTCCAGGTGGCGCCGGGCGGTAATCTCGTCAGGCACACCGCCACCCACGCGAAGAACCCCGACTGCTACCTGGCGAGCCCCGGCACCGTCTGCGGCGAGACGATCACCAGCTTCACCGGCCGGGGCTGGGTCTATCGCCAGACGGCGCTCGACACCGCCGGAACCGACGTCGGCGCGACCGGCGAGGAGCGGGTCACCACCTTTTATCGCGACCCGCTCGGCCAGCTCACCGGGGTGCGCGACCCTCGCGGTTCCCAGTGGGCCTATGTCTACGACACCTTCGGCGACCGCCGCGAGAGCCACGACCCGGACCTCGGGGACTGGACGATGCTCTACGACGCCTCCGGAAACCTGATCCGGCAGACCGACGCGAAGGGCGTGCGCGCCGACTTCGACTACGACCTGCTCGACCGGATGACCCGCAAGGTCGCGGGCACCGACGCCACCGACTATACCTACGACCAGGTGCGGAGCGGCGCCTTCAACATCGGCCAGCTGACCAAGGCGGTGAACGCCGCCGAGGTGATCGCCTACGATTACGCCGAGCTCGGCGGGCTCAAGGCCGAGAGCCACCGGCTCGATGGGCGGGACTACAAGATCAAGACCGCCTACCGGGTGAACGGGCTCACGGACGAGATCACGCTGACGTCGGCCGCGGCGGGCGGCGTGGAGGCGTCGGTCGGATCGTTCCGCTACGACGCGGCCAACCGGGCGATCGGCTTCGGCACCAAGGTGACGAGCATCGCCTACGATCTCCGCGACCAGCCGGTCCGGCTGGAGTTCGGCAAC
>JBGALW010000053.1:0-21067 GCA_044223585.1 Amaricoccus sp. | reverse complement strand
GGAGTCGCTGGTGGTGCAGCGCGCGTGCGCCGAAGTAGAAGGACACGATCGCGCCGAGCAGCCACCAGAGGGGTTCGGGCACCAGCGCCAGCCCCTGCATCCGGACCGAGAAGCCCGCCGGGGCGGCCATGGCATAGACGAAGAGCCCGAGCGTGCTGAGCGCGAGCATCGGCCGCGGCAGGCGGTTCAGCCCGTTGACGAAGCCGTCGAACCGGCCGGCGCCGGGATGGGCGAACTCGGCGCTGAACTGGCCCACGGCTCCGGCCAGCACCTGCGCCGCGGCGGCGTCACGCTCCGCCTCGTTGCCCACGAACACCTCGGCGACCGACCCGACCGTCTCGCCGACGCCGCGGGCCGCGCTGCCCATGCTGAGGATGCTGCCGATCACGCCCATGCTGCGGTCCTCGCCTCATGCTCCGCGCGGGAGAAGTGGAAGCGTTCGGAGATGAACTCCTCCGCCCGGGTGATCCAGCCGCCCTTGCCGCCGTCGCGGGCGCGGGCGTACTTGCGGCTGGTCGGTCGCTGGTCGGCGAGCCGGTAGTAGTAGTTCCGCCGGGCGATGCCGTAGGCGTCGACCAGGTGCTCCGGTGCCGCGTCCAGCAGATCCGCGGCGGTGCGCGCGGTAATCGGCCCGATCACGCCGTCGTCCTTCAGCGGCTTGCCGAAGGCGGTGGCCAGCCGCTGCAGGATGCGGACGGCGTTGGAGCCGGCGTTCACCTGCATGTCGAACACGCTCGGCTGCAGCGCCGCGGGCAGGAGGTTCAGGCGCGGCGCCTGGAAATAGTGCCGGATGTAGATCGCCGCCGCCTGCTCCGCGGTCAGTGCCCGCACGTCGGCCGCGTCGATGCGGCCGTCGCGGTTGAGGTCCATCCCGAGGCCCTTCATCGTCTGCAGGGTGACGCCGTGGTTGGTGGCGCCGCCGGGATCGTCGGGGTCGTTCACATAGCCGCCTTCGCGACGGACGATGTCCGCCGCGATGCTCTCCACAGAGTGCATCTGCCGATACCTTTTGATTTGGTTAGGATCGCGGCAGGGTGGCAGAGGATCGCTAAAATTCGATTGAGTGGATCATGTCCGGGGCGTTAACGCGGGCCTTGACCCCGCGGCACGGATCGGCCAGCACCGCCGGGCGGCAAGGGCGGGGGTGAAGGTCCGATGAAAACAAGCGTCTCCTGGCTCAGCGGCCGCACTTTCGTCGGCACCACCGAAAGCGGCCATGCCGTCGTGCTCGGCACCGCCCATGGCGACGCACCGAAGCCGGGACCGAGCGCGATGGAGCTTATCCTGATCGGCTGCGGTGGCTGCTCCGCGTGGGACGTGGTCAACATCCTGGAGAAGGGCCGGCAGGCGGTGGAGGAGGTGACGGTCTCCCTCGACGCGGACCGGGCGGAGACCGAGCCCAGGGTCTTCACCCGCGTGCACCTGCATTTCACCGTCACCGGCCGCGACCTCGACCCGGCGCGGGTGGCGCGGGCCATCGACCTGTCGCTCGAAAAGTACTGTTCGGCGACCGCCATGGTGGCCAAGACTGCGACCGTCACCCACGACTTCGAGATCGTCGCGGCGCAACCGGTTAAGCAAGAGTAAAGAAGCAGCCGCAACCGGCTGGTCCCGCAGCCCGTCTGCGGCTAGGGTGCCGCGCAACATGCACCGCTTCGCCGCGCCGCCGGCCCGGCCGCCGCGGCGGGAACCGAGGCCGCTTCGCCGCCCCCCGCCGGCCCTGCTGGCGAGCGTGTCGCGATGGCGGCCCCGGCACCCATGCCGCGTGCCGCCGCTGCGCCATCGGATCGCCGCTGCACCCCGGACGGCAGCCATTGCATCGGGACCGCGACCTACATCGCCGACGTCTGCCGGGTGATCGAGGCGACGGCCACGGAGAACGGCCTGGAACCGGGCTTCTTCGCCCGCCTGCTCTGGCGCGAGAGCCTGTTCGACGCCGCCGCGGTGAGCCCGGCGGGGGCGGAGGGGATCGCGCAGTTCATGCCCGGCACGGCCAAGCTGCGCGGCCTCGGTGACGCCTTCAACCCCGCCGAGGCGCTGGCCGCGTCGGCCCACTATCTCGCCGACCTCAGCCGCACCTACGGCAACATCGGCCTTGCCGCGGCGGCCTACAATGGCGGCGAGGCACGGGTCGACCGCTTCATGGCCGAGAAGACCCGCCTGCCGGACGAGACGCGCGCCTATGTCGAGGCGATCACCGGCCATTCGGCCGAGGCCTGGCGCGACCGCCCGCCGGCCACCGTCGACCTCGCGCTCGCCAAGGACACGCCGTTCCAGGCCGCCTGCGTCGCGCGGGCCGAGGGGCGGAACCTGCGCGCCTTCCCGTCCGGGCCTCCGGTCCAGCCTTGGGGGGTCGTCGTCGCCTCGAACCGCGACCGGGACGGGGCGGAGCGGCAGGTGGGGCGTCTGCAGAACCGGTATGCCGCGCTGCTCCGGGCCGAGCCGGTCAGCTACACCCGCGGGCGCCGTCCGGGAATGCCGGCCAAGCTCACATTCGCCCAGGTCGGGCGCCAGACCCGCGCCGACGCCGAGGCGCTGTGCTCCCGGCTGCAGGCGGCCGGCGCCGACTGCATGGTGCTGAAGAACTGACCACCGCCAGGCGACGGGATCGCCATCGCGCGTCTGCCGGCGGCCGCCCGCCTCCACCCTGTCGCTGACCTCTCTCCGACCCGCCGCGCATTGAACGACCCCGGCCTTTCCCGTAAACGGGGCCGGGTCCGGTGCGTGCAAGGGTTGGTCATGGAGCAGGTTTTCGACGTCGCCATTCTCGGCGCCAGCGGCTACACCGGCGCGGAGCTCGTCCGCCTGCTCGCGACCCACCCGCGGATGCGGATCGTGGGGCTGACCGCCGACCGCAAGGCCGGGCAGACCATGGGCGAAGTCTTTCCGCACCTGCGCCACCTCGACCTGCCGCGGCTGACGACGATCGACGCGCTCGACCTCGACGGCGTCGACCTTGCCTTCTGCGCCCTGCCGCACGCGACGACGCAGGAGGTCATCGCCCGGCTGCCACGCACGCTGAAGGTCGTCGACCTCTCCGCCGACTTCCGGCTGCGCGACCCTGCGGTCTACGAGGCCTGGTACGGGCATCCGCATCTCGCCCTCGATTTGCAGGCGGAGGCAGTCTACGGCCTGACTGAATTCTACCGGGACGACATCCGCGCCGCGCGCCTCGTCGCCGGTACCGGCTGCAACGCCGCGACCGGGCTTTACGCCCTGCTGCCGCTGCTGAAGGCCGGGGTGATCGACCCCGACGACATCATCATCGACCTCGCGACCGGCGTCTCCGGCGCCGGGCGGTCGCCGAAGGAAGGCACGCTCTTCGCCGAGGTGTCGGAGGGCTTCCACGCCTACAATGTCGCGAAGCACCGGCACCTCGCGGAGTTCGACCAGGAATTTTCCCGTGCCGCAGGCCGCAGGGTGGAGGTGACGTTCACCCCGCACCTCCTGCCGCAGAACCGCGGCATCCTCGCGACAATCTATGTCCGCGGCGAGGCCGGGGGCGTGATCCCCGACCGCCGGCCGGGATGGACGATGGTGTTCTCGACGCTCGACAACCTGAGCAAGGGCTCCTCGGGCCAGGCGGTGCAGAACGCCAACCTCATGCTCGGCCTGCCGGAGACCACGGGCCTGATGGCGGCGCCGCTGTTCCCGTGAAACGGGTCTGGCGTTTCATCACCATCCTCTGGGATGCCTTCACCGGCTTCAACGGTCCCAACGACGGCTGGTCGATGGCAGGCTTCATCGCCTTTTCCGGCCTCCTGTCGCTGTTTCCCTTCCTGATCTTCGCGGCGACCCTGATCGGCATCCTGTTCGGCGAGACCCGGTCGGAGCAGATCATCGAGGCGCTGTTCCAGATCGCGCCCGAGCACGTTGCCCTGACCCTGAAGCCGGTCGTCGAGGAGGTGCTGGGCAAGCGGTCGAGCGAGGTCCTGTCGCTCTCGGCGATCTTTGCCATCTGGGTTGCCTCGAACGCCGTCGAGGCGCTGCGCGTCGCGTTCGACCGGGCCTATCAGGTGCCGGACCCGCGCAACTTCTTCCAGAACCGGGCGCTGGCGCTGATGCTCGTGTTCCTCGGGGCGATCGTCGCCTCGCTGCTCGGGGTCTCGATCATCCTCAGCCCGCTCATTCTTTCGATGGCGCAGAACACCGCCCACCTCAATCTGCCGATCGTCGCCGGGACGCTCAGCTATGTGTTCGGGGTGCTGGTCTTCGTCGGCTTCGTCTTCGTGATGCACCTGACGCTGCCGGCCAGCACGCCGAAGAAGGGGCGTCTCTGGCCCGGCGTGATGGTGACGACGGTGCTCTGGGTGGCGCTCGCCACCGGATTCTCGATCTACCTGAGCTTCACGCCCACCTACACCGTCACCTACGGCACGCTGGCCGGCGTCATCATCACGCTGATGTTCTTCTATCTGACCGGCGCAACCATCATATATGGCGCCGAGGTCAACGCCGCCTTCAACCGCCGCGAGGCGCGCGAACGGGGGGCCGAGGCGCCCGTGCACCGGAAGACACACAATGGCCATCGGGCTTAGGAAACGCCGCCGCATCCAGCTGATCGCCGTCGGCGCCCTGCTGCTTGCCGCGGCCACCGGACTCGTCGGCTACGCGCTCAGGGACGGCATCGAGTTCTTCCGCAGCCCGAGCCAGGTCGCTGCCGATCCGCCGCCGGCGGGCGAGCGGTTCCGGCTCGGCGGTCTTGTCGAGGTCGGCTCGGTGAGCCGGGAGGCGGGCAGCGTGCGCTTCACCGTCTCGGACGGCGGCGCCAGCCTGCCGGTCGTCTTTGCCGGCATCCCGCCGGACCTCTTCCGCGAAGGGCAGGGGGTGGTTGCCACCGGGGCGATGGAGGGCGGCACCTTCGTCGCCTCCGAGGTGCTGGCGAAGCATGACGAGCGCTACATGCCGAAGGAAGTCGCCGACGCGCTGAAGGCGGAGGGCCACTTCCGGCCCGAAGCGGGCGACGGCTCCAAGCCCGGCTCCTGACTTGCCGAGAGGCGCCGGACGTCAGGCCCGGCGCCGGTCGGCCGCGACCCGCGCCGGGGCGGACGTCACTCGACGTCGTCGGTAGGCTTGGCGTTGAGCAGGTTCCAGTTCTTCTCGCCGATCCGCTCGACGAGGTCGATCTGCGTCTCGAGGAAGTCGATATGCCCCTCCTCGTCGCCCATCAGCTCCTCGAACAGGTTCTTCGAGACATAGTCGCCCACCTTCTCGCAATAGTCGCGCGCTTCCTTGTAGAGCGTGCGGGCGTCGTATTCGGCGGCGAGGTCGCACTTCAGGGCCTCGACGGGGCTCTCGCCGATGCGCAGCGGATCGAGGGTCTGAAGGTTCGGATGGCCTTCGAGGAAGATGATGCGATCCATCAGCTTGTCGGCGTGGTGCATCTCCTCGATGCTTTCCTTGCGCGACTTCTCGGCCAGCTTGCCGACGCCCCAGTCGTCCTGGAGGCGGTAGTGCAGCCAGTACTGGCTGATGGCGGTAAGCTCGCTGCGCAGCGCCTTGTTCAGATAGTCGATGACACCCGCGTCGCCCTTCATGGCGCATCCCCTTCGCTTGCGATTCCCAGGGCATCCAGCCCGTGCCGCGCACGCTAGGGGAGGCGGCAGCCCGCCGCAATATGGAATCGTTCTAAACTGGGGGAATTTCCCCCGCTGCGTCAGACATCGTCGCGTTTCCGGTCGCGGTCGCGGTTGCGGAGTTTGCGCAGTTCGACCGGGACGGCGAGATTGTCGTCGGCCCGCATGCGTTCGACAAACAGGCGGATGCATGCGCCGCATTCCGCCGACTTGCCGAGCGCGCGATAGACCTTGCCCGGCGTGATGAGCGTATAGGGATCGGAGGCGCGCATCCACGCGATCGCCTCGCGGATGTCCTTGTCGGTGACGCAGGCGCAGGAGCAGACGATCATCGCGCGGGACTCACGTGCAGGTTTGCCAAGCAAACCTGACAAACCCGGTCAGGAAATTCAAGCCCCGTGGCGAGGATTGCTTAACGTCACCGTCAGGCGACGGCGCGCGCCAGCGCGCACTGGCTCCAGAGCGAGGTCAGCGCCGCGATCAGATGATCGAGGTCGGCGTCGCTGTGCAGCGGCGACGGCGTGAAGCGCAGCCGCTCCGTTCCCTTCGGAACGGTCGGATAGTTGATCGGCTGCACGTAGATGCCGAACCGGTCGAGCAGGATGTCGGACAGCATCTTGCACTTGACCGGGTCCTTCACCATCACCGGGACGATGTGGCTGGGGTTCGGCAGGTGCGGGATGCCGAGCGCGTCGAGCCGGGCGCGCAGCTTCGCGACCATCCGCCGCTGCCGCGCGCGTTCCAGCCCGCTTTCCTTCAGGTGCGCGACGCTGGCGCGGGCGCCCGCGGCGATTGCCGGGGGCAGCGCGGTGGTGAAGATGAAACCCGAGGCAAAGCTGCGCACGAAGTCGCAGAGCGCCGCCGAACCGGCGATGTAGCCGCCGACCACGCCGAAGGCCTTGCCGAGCGTGCCCTCGATGAGCGTCACCCGGTCCATCAGCCCACGCTCCTCCGCGACGCCGCCGCCGCGCGGGCCGTAGAGGCCGACTGCGTGCACCTCGTCGAGGTAGGTCATCGCGCCATGCGCCTCGGCGACGTCGAGGATCTCGGCAATCGGGGCGATGTCGCCGTCCATCGAGTAGACGCTTTCGAAGGCGACGATCTTCGGCCGCGCCGGGTCGATTTCGGCCAGATGCCGCTCCAGGTCGCGCGGGTCGTTGTGCTTCCAGACCCGCCGCTCGGCGCGGGAATGCCGGATCCCCTCGATCATCGAGGCGTGATTCAGCGCGTCGGACAGGATCACCGCGTCCGGCAGGCGCGAGCCCAGCGTGCCGAGCGCCGCCCAGTTGGCGACATAGCCGGAGGTGAACAGGAGCGCCGCGTCCTTGCCATGCAGGTCCGCGAGCTCGCGCTCCAGCAGGACGTGCTCGTGGGTATTGCCGGAGATGTTGCGGGTGCCGCCGGCGCCTGCGCCGCTGCGGTCGATCGCCGCGTGCATCGCCTCCAGCACCTTCGGATGCTGGCCCATCCCGAGATAGTCGTTGGAACACCAGACGGTGACATCGCCCGCCGTGTCGCCGGTGAACCGGCGGGCGCGCGGAAACGCCCCCTTGTGCCGCTCCAGCTCCGCAAACACGCGGTAGTTGCCTTCCGAACGCAGTGCGTCGAGCTGGGTCTGGAAAAGGGCGTCGTAGTCCATTCCGTCCTCGCCTTCAGTCAGCGGTGCCCGGGCACCCGAACCATCGTCCGGGACAGCCGCAAGGCCAATCTACTCCCACGCGCACGTCCCCGTCGATCGGACATAGGTCGGCCAGTGTCAAGTATGGCTAAACCCTCAGGTGCTTCGGAACAAATAAGACGGGTCAGCCGGCAATGCGCAACAGGATGCCACAGAATCACCGGTTTCGGAAGCGTCCGTTCCGCTCACGGGAACCAGCAGGCCCGGTCCTGCCGGTATGCGAGGAAGTGCTTGCCGGCGGCATAGCCCTGCGCGGGGTCGAGGCGCGCCACCGCCCCCGCGGCGCAGGGCGGGGGCGCGGAGCGGCTGACGTAGAGCACTTCGCCGGGGCCGGGCGCCAGCGGCCGGGTCTGGGCGCATAGTGATCCTGCAGGGGGGCCCGTCCGGCGGCGGCGCGGCGATCGCAAGGCCGCTGTCCCGCAGCGTATAGACGAGATCGGCGAGCGTCGCCCGCTCCGGCGCGACGATGGTGTCGAGGCCCTCGGCACGGGCCACATCCTCTGCCCACCGGCTGACCTCCGCCTGCCCGACATGGCGCGCCAGCACCAGCCGGCCGCCCATCTGCCAGCGGTCGGCAAAGGCCGCCGCCACTGGCAGCGCGAGGCTGACCGCGAGGTTGAGCCCCAGCCCGACGGCGAGAAGACGTGGCCGCCCGGCCAGGACCGAAGCGGCGAGCAGCGCCGCGCCAATGTGCCCGGCTGCCGCCCAGTTGGCGTTGGCCCCGGCGAGCGCCGCCTGCACCGAGACGATGGCGAACACTGGCAGGGACAGGGCCGCGGCATAGGCCCGCCCGAAGGGCCGCAGCCGGATGAGGCCTGCGAGATAGGCGGTGAACAGCACCGGCCCGGCCACCGCGAACTGGCCGCCGACAAATTCGGCGAGCCCGGCGAGATCGAGCCGCATCCCGTGCCAGTCGGCGTTGCCAGCGGTATGCTCCAGCGTCGAGAACTTGTGCGCGGCATTCCAGGCGAGGTTGGGCGTGACAATCGCCACCGCGACCGCCGCCGCGACGCCCGCGTCACGCCAACGGATCCGCGCGCCCGGGATCAGCAGCGCCGCGACGGCGCCCGCGACCGGGAAATAGATCATCGCATACTTCGCCAGCAGTCCGACCCCGACCGCCGCACCAAGGCCGACCGCCATCGCGGTCGAGCCGCCAGCCGCCAGCCGCATATGCGCGGCGATGGCGAGCGCGAAGCAGAGCAGCATCGGCGTGTCGGTCGAGACGAGCAGGCTGCCGACCGCCACGCCCGGCAGGCTCGCGAAGGCAAACCCTGCGAGGCCGCCGGTCCGTGCGCCGAAAAGGTGCCGCCCGACCAGCGCCACGGTGACAGCCGTCGCGCCGTGGATCAGCGGCAGCGGCAGGCGGATCCAGAAGGGCGCGTCGGAGGCAAGGGTCGAGACATGCAGGATCCACCCGATCAGCGGCGGCTTGGAGAAATACCCCCAGGCGAGTTCCTGCCCCCAGAGCCAGTATTGCGCCTCGTCGACGAAGAGGTCGGCGCGATCGAAGGGCAGCAGCGCCACCCGCCAGAGCGTCAGCAGCGCGATGCCGATCAGCGCCGGGCGCAGTCTCGCGGCAGGGCGATCAGGGATGGCGGGTGGCATGGATCAGCCACAGGTTCCGCGCATAGATGACGAGGCCCGTCGCCTGCCCCAGCATGAACACCGGGTCGCGGCGATAGATCGCATAGGCGAGCAGCACGACCCCGCCGGCGAGCGAGAAGTACCAGAAGGCTACCGGCATCACCGACTTGCGGGCCCGCTCCGACATGATCCACTGCACGAGGAAGCGCATCGAAAACATCAGCTGGCCGACGAAGCCGACCATGATCCACCAGAACTCCCCCCAGTGGTCGATACGCAGGGCATGAAACACCGAATCGATCATCCGGGTCTCCTTTCGGTCCCGCGCGCCTTCTTGCGGCGACGGAGCAGCCACATCACACCGAGCAGGTCGGGCACGCCGACGAGCGCCCGGCCGAGATTTGCATAGTTGGACCGCCCGGCGTGGCGTTGCGCGTGGCCAACGTCGACGTAGAGCGCCTGCCAGCCGTCGCGGGCAAACAGCGCCGGCAGATAGCGGTGCATGTGGTCGAAATAGGGCAGGGCGAGGAAGGCGTCGCGGCGGAAAAGCTTCAGCCCGCACCCGGTATCGCGGCTGCCGTCCTTCAAGAGCCGCACCCGGAGCGCGTTGGCCCAGGTCGAGGCGATGCGCTTCGAGGCGGTGTCCTGCCGGCCGACCCTCTGCCCGGCGACAAGCCCGACGTCTTCGGGGAAGGCGCGGCCCTCCAGCCTCGCCAGAAGCTTCGGGATCTCGGACGGCGGGTTCTGCCCGTCGCCGTCGAGCGTGCAGATCACGTTTCCTCGAGCGAATCCCACGCCACTGTGAACCCCCGCCGACTGTCCGGCGCTGGTGGCATGCTGGACCAGCCGGACGAACGGCCACTTTGCCGCCAGCGCGAGCACCCGCGCGGCGGTGTCGTCGGTCGAGCCGTCATCGACGCAGATCACCTCGAACGGGGCAAAGGGCGCGCAGGCTTCCACGACCGCACCCACGACGAAATCGACGTTGCCGCTCTCGTTCTTCATGGGAATGACGATGGAAAGCCAGGGAAAGGAGCCGGCGTCTCCTGTTGGCGAGATCATCGCTGCTCCCAGTCGGGCCGCCCACCCGCCCACACTCAAGGACTACTGGTCGGAGTGAGAGGATTCGAACCTCCGACCCCCTGCTCCCGAAGCAGGTGCGCTACCAGGCTGCGCTACACTCCGATACCGGGGCGGTCTCTAACGCGGTCTTGAACCCAGTGCAACGGCGTTTCTGACCTATTGTGGCGACGGAACGAGAGGTGCTGTAGCGTGTTAGCTGTTGGGCGGCGATGTATGTCCGCCAAGGGAGAGAATCGCATGTTGAGGGCCACGACCACGCTGCTGGTCACGTTGAGTATGGCGGCGCCGCAGTTCGCCGTTCCCGCGAAGGCGCAGGAGACGAAAGCGCTCGGCGAGCTTGTGGAGGAGGCCGAGGCTGAAAAGGTCGATCTCGAGCTTCCGGAGGAAGTCGAACTCCTGACGGAGGACGAACTCGACGAACTCGTCGCGCCGGTCGCCCTCTACCCGGATGCGCTGCTGGCGCAGGTGCTGGTGGCGGCCACCTTCCCGCTCCAGATCGTCAAGGCCGACCGGCTGCTCGCCGACAGCGAGGGCATGTCCGACACGGAACTCAAGGACGCGATCTCGCAGCAGGAGTGGGATCCGAGCGTGCTCGTCCTCCTGTCGGGCTTCCCGACCGTCGTGCAGCGGATGTCCGATGACCTTGAGTGGACCGACAGGCTCGGCAACGCCATGGTGCAGCAGGACGACGACGTGCTCGACGCCGTCCAGCGTATGCGCGCGCAGGCGAAGGAAACCGGGTATCTGACCACGAACGCGGCGCAGACCGTCGAGGAGGATGACGGGCACATCTACATCGCGCCGACCGACCCGAAGGTGATCTACGTTCCGACCTACGACACGCAGACGGTCTATACCCAGGCGCCGACCGCCCAGCCGTATATCCAGCCCTACAACCAGACCTACACCCAACCCTATGTGCAGCCGCAGTCGTCGAACATCCTGACGAACCCGCTCGTGGCCGGCGCGCTGGGATTCGGGGGTGCGATGCTGGTTCAGGAACTGTGGGGCAACAACGACGACGACGACAACGACGACGGCTGGGACGACTACTGGGTCCGCCGCCGGCCGATCGACTACAACAATCGGGTTTTCTATCCGCGGCCGCGCCCCTACGCGCCTGCCTATACCTGGTCGCGTGAGCGGGACCTCTACTGGAACCGCAACGACTGGGCATGGCGGCGCGACGCCATCGCGCAGAAGCGGTGGGAAGAGGATCGCCGTGCCGCGTCGCACTGGGTCGTGAATCCGGTGACCGGCACGCCGCAGCTCGCCCGGATGCGGGACCGCGTCCGCCTCACTCCCGCCGCCGAACGCAACCGCATTGCCATCGACCGCAAGGAAGAGGCGCTGAAGCGCGAGCAGGAGCGCCGTCGCCAGCTGGCCCGGCAGGAGAACAGGCTAGAGGCCGAGAAGGAGGCCCGGCAGCAGGCGAAGGTGCGGGCCGAGCGGCAGGAGGCGCGGGAAAAGGCGGAGCGGCAGGAGATCCGCGCCAAGGAGGAGAAGCAGGCCGAGCGCGAGAAGGCCGCGAGGCAGGAAGAACGCGCGCGGGCCGAAAGACAGGCCGAGCGCGAGAAGGCTGCCCGGCAGGAAGAACGCGCCAAGGCCGAAAGGCAGGCCGAGCGCGAGAAGGCCGAGAAGCGGGCGGAACGGGAGAAGGCCGCGAAGCAGGAAGCGCGCGCCAAGGCCGAGAAGCAGGCAGAACGGGAGAAGGCGGCGAAGCAGGAAGAGCGGGCACGCCAGCAGCGGCAGGAAGAGCGCGCCGCGCAGGAGAGAGCCGCCCAGCGGAAGGCTGCGGAGCAGAAAAAGGCACAGCAGGCGAAAAAGAAAAAGGTCTGTGCGGACGACGACAGGAAGTGCAAGCAGGCGCAGCAGCAGAAGTGACGGGGACGGTTGGCGGCGCGGAGCCCGCGCCGCCAGATCATGCGCTACCGCCCGCGTGTCGGGCCAGGGCCGGTGTCGGGCGGTATGGTCCCGCCGCCTCAGGGGCAGTCCGAGGCGACGGGATTTCCGTCAGTAGCGGTAGTGCTCGGCCTTGAAGGGCCCGGCCACCGACACGCCGATGTAGTCGGCCTGTTCCGGCCGCAGTTCGGTCAGCTTCACGCCGATCTTGGCGAGATGGAGCCGCGCCACCTTCTCGTCCAGGTGCTTGGGCAGGGTGTAGACCTTGTTCTCGTACTGGTCGCCCCGGGTCCAGAGCTCGATCTGGGCGAGCGTCTGGTTGGTGAAGGAGGCGGACATCACGAAGGACGGGTGGCCGGTGGCGTTGCCGAGGTTCAGCAGACGCCCCTGGCTCAGCAGGATGATCCGCTTCCCGTCGGGGAAGTGGATCATGTCCACCTGGTCCTTGATGTTCGTCCACTTGAAGTTCTTCAGCTGGGCGACCTGGATCTCGTTGTCGAAGTGGCCGATGTTGCCGACGATCGCCATGTCCTTCATCGCGCGCATGTCGTCGAGGGTGATGACGTCCTTGTTGCCGGTGGCGGTGATGAAGATGTCCGCCCTCGGCGCCGCATCGGCCATCGTGACGACCTCGAAGCCGTCCATCGCCGCCTGCAGCGCGCAGATCGGGTCGACTTCCGTCACCATCACGCGGGCGCCGGCGCCGCGGAGCGAGGCGGCCGAGCCCTTGCCGACGTCGCCATAGCCGAGCACCACGGCGGTCTTGCCGGCCATCATCGTGTCGGTGCCGCGGCGGATGCCGTCGACGAGCGACTCCTTGCAGCCGTACTTGTTGTCGAACTTCGACTTGGTGACGCTGTCGTTGACGTTGATCGCCGGGAAGGGCAGCCGGCCCTTCTCCATCAGCTGGTAAAGGCGGTGCACGCCGGTCGTCGTCTCCTCCGAGACGCCGCGGATCGCGTGGCGCTGCTTCACGAACCAGCCGGGGCTTTCCTTCAGGCGCTTCTTGATCTGCGCGAAGAAGTATTCCGCTTCCTCGCTGTCGGGATTCTCGATGAGGTCGGTCTCGCCCTCCTCGACCCGCGCGCCGGTCAGGATGTACATGGTCGCGTCGCCGCCGTCGTCGAGGATCATGTTGGCGCCGTCCGCGAAGGCGAAGATCCGGTCCGTGTAGGTCCAGTAGTCCTCCAGCGTCTCGCCCTTCACCGCGAACACCGGCACGCCCGCGGCAGCGATCGCTGCTGCGGCGTGGTCCTGCGTCGAGAAGATGTTGCACGAGGCCCAGCGCACGTCCGCCCCGAGCGCCACCAGCGTCTCGATCAGCACGGCGGTCTGGATCGTCATGTGGAGCGAGCCGGAGATCCGCGCGCCCTTCAGCGGCTTCGCATCGCCGAACTCGGCACGCAGCGCCATCAGGCCCGGCATTTCCGTCTCGGCGATCTCGATTTCCTTGCGGCCGAAGTCGGCAAGCGCAATGTCCTTCACAACGTAATCGGTGCTCATGTCGCGGGAAACTCCTCTGGACCGCGCGCGGTCGTTCAAGCGCGCCCCTTACCAAGATCCCCCTCGCTCGACAACTGCGCTCGGCCGGAATAGGGAAATGGCGGAGGGGGATGGCGATGGCAGTGACACTGGAGGCAAGCGGGCCTGCGCGCCACGACCGGGCGGTGGTCTTTGCCTGCGACGGCCAGTATGCCCGCTTTGCCATGCTCGCCGCGCAGCAGATCGCCGCGCTGCACCCCGACCGCGACTTCGACATCTGCCTCTGCTACATGGATGACCGGCCGCCGGAGCCGCCGGGCCTCGTGCCGGTCGGTCTGCGCTTCTGCCGGATCACGACGGGCGATCTGTTCGACGGGCTGCGGCTCGATCCCGGCCGCACCCAGGTCGTCTACCTGCGGCTGGCGCTGCCGGCGGCTTTCGAGGGGCAGTATCGCCGCCTGCTCTACCTCGACGGCGACATCTTCGTGCAGCGCGGGGACTTTTCCGCCCTCCTCGGCATCAACCTCGGGCCGCATGCGGTCGGCGCGATCCGCGACAATTCCCAGTGGCGCACGCCGGGTCGCCGGCCGGAGCAGTTCAAGCGGCTGGGGCTGCCCGCCGCGCCCTACTTCAACGCCGGGGTGATGCTGATCGACGTGCCCGGCTTCAACGACACCGACATTCTCGGACGGTCGGTTGCGGTCGGGCGCGAGAATGCGCCGATCATGATCCGCCACGACCAGAACCTGCTGAATGCCACCCTGCGTGGCGACTGGGCCGAGATAGCGCCGCACTGGAACTGGCAATACACGTGGGCGTCGCGGCTGTTCGAGGCGATGGAGGATGCCAACATCCTGCACTTCATCGGGCCGAGGAAGCCGTGGAAGAACGACGCGGGCGAGTACCCGCTGCGGTTCCGCCGGGCCTACCGCGCCTTCATGGCCGAGCATTTCCCCGAACACCCGGTCGGCCCGGACGGGACGCCGCCGCACGGCAACCCGGCCTTCCTGCGCAAGATGCTGGTCAAGCACATGCTCTCGATCGGCAAGACCTGCGCGTACCTCGACCGCTTTGCCGACGACATGACCGTCTTTCACGGGCCGCGCATCGGACATTGATCGCGCGGCGTGATGACGGTCGCCACGGAATGTGGTTTGACCGTGGCCCGGCTGCGGCGCAGCATCGCGCGCCGCCTCAAGGATGCCGCCCGTGACGCCAGCCCGCCAAACGCCGCTCTTCACCCCCGTCCTGATCGCCGGCAGCATGATCCTGCTGGTCGGCTTTGCGATCCGCGCGACCTTCGGCCTGTTCCAGATCCCGATCGCCGAGGAGTTCGGTTGGCCTCGGGCGGAGTTCTCGCTCGCCATCGCCATCCAGAACCTCGCGTGGGGCATCGGCCAGCCGGTTTTCGGTGCGATCGCCGAACGGTTCGGCGACCGCAGGGCGATCATCCTCGGGGCACTCTGTTATGCCGCCGGCCTCGTGCTCTCGGCCTTCGCGGTGACGCCGGGCGGGCACCAGATGCTGAACGTGCTGATCGGCTTCGGTATCGCCGGGACCGGCTTCGGCGTCATCCTCGCCATCGTCGGCCGCGCCGCGGCGCCGGAGCGGCGCTCGCTCACCCTCGGGATCGCCACCGCCGCCGGGTCGGCAGGGCAGTTCTTCGGGCCGCCGGTGGCGGAGATGCTGCTCGGCCGGATGAACTGGAGCGCGGTCTTCCTGATCTTTGCCGGCGCGATCCTCGCCGTGCTGGTCGTGCTGCCCTGGATCACCAGCCCGCCCCGGCCGGCGGCGGCCGAGCCCGGCGAGGCGATGGGGGCGGCAATCGGCCGTGCCGTGCGCGACCCGTCGTTCATCCTCATCTTCCTCGGTTTCTACTCCTGCGGCTATCAGCTCGGTTTCATCACCGCGCATTTCCCGGCTTTCGTGACCGAGGTCTGCTCGCCGATCCCGGCGAACGGCGTGCTCGCCGGCCTCGGCATCACCACCACCTCGGCGCTGGGCGCCGTCGCCATCGCGGTCATCGGCCTTGCCAATGTCGGCGGCACGCTCGCCGCCGGCGCGCTCGGCCAGCACTACCAGAAGAAGTACCTGCTGGCACAGATCTACCTCGCGCGGACCATCGTCGCCGCCGCCTTCATCCTCGCGCCGATGACCCCGGCGACGGTCCTGCTGTTCTCGGTGATGATGGGCGCGCTCTGGCTCGCCACCGTGCCGCTGACAAGCGGGCTCATCGCCCAGATCTACGGGCTGCGCTACATGGGCACGCTCTACGGCATCGTGTTCTTCAGCCACCAGCTCGGCGGGTTCACCGGTATCTGGCTCGGGGGGCGGCTCTACGACCTTTACGGCAACTACACGCTGGTCTGGTGGATCGGCGTGGGCGTCGGCGCCTTCTCGGCCCTCGTCCATCTGCCGATCCGCGAGCGCCCCGCCGCCCTGCCGGCCTGAGGACATGCGCGCCGTCCGCCTGTTCGCCGTCGACGATCTCCGCGCCGTCGAGGTCGCGACACCGGACCCCCTTCCCGGGGAGGTGCAGGTCCGGGTCGAGGCCGCCGGCATCTGCGGCACCGACCGGCACCTGCTGCACGGCGAGTTTCCCTCGCGCCCGCCCGTGACGCTCGGCCACGAATTCTGCGGCATCGTCACGGCCCGCGGCGCAGGGGTCGACATCCCGGTCGGCGCGCGCGTCTGCTGCGACCCGAACGACTGGTGCGGAACCTGTCCCGCCTGCCGCGGGGGCCGCGTGAACCTCTGCCCACGCAACGTGGCCACCGGGATCCACCGCGACGGCGGCTTCGCCGACTACGCGACCTTTCCCGCGCGCCGCGCGCACCGGCTGCCCGACGACCTCGACCCCCGACTTGGGGCCTTCTGCGAGCCGCTGGCCTGCACGCTCCACGGCATCGACGTTGCGGCACCGCGGCCGGGCGAGCGGGTCATCGTGCTCGGCGGCGGGGTCATCGGCATGCTGGCGCTGCAGCTTGCGCGTCTCGCCGGCGCCGACGTGCTGATGCTGACCCGCACGCCATCGAAACGCGCGCTTGCCGCGAGGCTCGGGGCGTCGGCCACCGCCGCCAGCCCGGAGGAGGCGCGGGCGGTCTGGCCGGACGGCGCCGATCTCGTCCTCGAGTGCGCCGGCGTGCCGGACACCGTCGCGGCCGCGCCGGCGCTGACCCGCGCGGGCGGGCGCATCGTCGTCCTCGGCGTGCTCGCCGCCGGCGCCCGCGTGCCGATCGAGCCCTTCGACCTCCTGTTCCGGGAGATCTCGCTGCGGTTCGCCTTCATCAATCCGTTCACGCAGGCCCGCGCGGTCACGCTGATCGCCGAGGGGCGTGTCGATGTCGCCTCGCTCGTCTCCCGCACCGTCGCGCTCGAGGAGGCCGCGGCGACCATCGCGGCCCCGCCGCGGCGCGACGACATAAAGGTTCTGGTGCTGCCTTAGCGGCTTGCCAGGGCAGGCGGCCGGGGCTATCCCCGCGCATCCGACGAAAGGGTCATGCGATGGACAAGTTCGACAAGCTCACCGGTGTCGCGGCGCCGCTGCCGCTCATCAACATCGACACCGACATGATCATCCCGAAGCAGTTCCTGAAGACCATCCGGCGGTCCGGGCTCGGCAAGAACCTGTTCGACGAGATGCGCTATGATGCGGACGGCAACGAGATCGCGGATTTCGTGCTCAACAAACCCGCCTACCGGACGGCATCGATCCTCGTCGCCGGCGAGAATTTCGGCTGCGGCTCCTCGCGCGAGCATGCGCCCTGGGCGCTGCTCGACTTCGGCATCCGCTGCGTGATCGCCCCGTCCTTCGCGGACATCTTCTTCAACAACTGCTTCAAGAACGGCATCCTGCCGATCGCCCTGCCGCAGGAAGAGGTCGACAAGCTGCTCGACGATGCCGGGCGCGGCGCGAATGCCGTCGTGACCATCGACCTGGAGAACCAGGTCATCACCGGCCCGGACGGCGGCTCGATCCGGTTCGACGTCGACCCGTTCCGCAAGCACTGCCTGCTGAACGGCCTCGACGACATCGGCCTCACCATGGAGAAGGCCGACGCCATCGACGCCTTCGAGTCGCGGCTCCACACCGCGACCCCGTGGCTCAAGGCCGGCTGACGATCAGATCCGCCGGACGACCGCGTCGACATAGGCCGCCGGCACAGCCATCGTGCCGTCTGAAGCGGTGTTCATGCTGTCGATCAGCGCCTTGATGTCGGCGGCCAGCGCATCGGGATCGGCCGCGGCGGCGAACGCCTTGTGCGTCGGGCCGTACCAGGTGCGGAACGTCTCGAGGAAGTGGTCGGCCGAGCGGTAGCGGAAGGTGAAGCTCCGCGGGTGCAGGGTGATGGTGTCGGCCGCGGGACCGAACATCTCGCGCAGCGCGGCCTCGGTGCCCCAGAGCGCCGGAGACTTCGCGCCCGGCGGCGGCGGAACGTGCCGGCCGATGATGCGGAAGAGCTGGCCGATGAACCCTTCAGGCGTCCAGTTCGCCATGGCGATGGTGCCGCCCGGCCGGCAGACCCGCAGCATTTCGCGCGCGGCGCGGGCGTGGTCGGCAACGAACATCACGCCGAAGGTCGAGAGCACGACGTCGAAGCTCGCGTCCCGGAAGCTGAGCTTCTCGGCGTCTTCGACCTGGAACCGTATGCTCTGCCGCTCAGCCGCCGCGCGCTCCCGGCCGCGCTCCAGCAGGGCGGGGACGTAGTCGGTCGAGGTGACGCTGCAGAAGCGGCGTGCGGCTGCGAGCGTGGCGTTGCCGTTGCCGGCCGCCACGTCGAGGACCTGCGAGCCGGGCCGGAGGCCGATCGTTTCGCACAGCTGCTCGCCGACGATCTGCAGTGTCGTGCCGATCACCGCGTAGTCGCCCGAGGCCCATGTCGCCTGCTGCTTTGTCTTCAGGGCTTCGAGGTCGGGCAGGGGGGTGCTAAGGTCGTTCATCGGAAAGCTCCAAGGTTCGATGTTGCCCGCCCATCCTGTGCCGGCGCCCCCGCTTGCGCTTGAGGACGAGGCGGGGGTATTCTGGGGTTTTTATGGGGATTGCGGGCGGGTGATCTACGGTTTCGGTAATTTCCGGCTGGATACGGACCGTTTCGAGCTCGCCGCGGATGGCGAGCGCGTCCACCTCGAGCCGCGTGTCTTCGACCTCCTGCATCTGTTTGCCGGCAATCCTGGGATCGTCATCGACCGCGACCGGATGATCGCCGAGGTCTGGGGTGGCCGCATCGTGTCGGAGGCGACGTTGTCGACCGCGATCAAGGCGGTGCGCCAGGCCATCGGCGACAGCGGGGCGGAGCAGGCGATGCTGGAGACTGTCCGCGGCCGCGGCTTCCGCTTCCGCGGTCCGGTCAGCACGGAGGGGCCGCGGATTCCCGCCCTGCCAGCCGCGCCGGAGGGCGGGGATACGGAAACGTTGCCGCTGGCCGCCGGGCGACCGTCGATCGCCGTGCTGCCGCTGGTGCGCCTCGGCGACCCGGAATTGCTGGCTGGGCTGGAAGACGCGCTCCCGCACGAGGTCATCCTCGCGCTGGCCCGGCTGCACTGGCTGTTCGTGATCGCCCGCGGCTCGGCCTTCCAGTTCCGTGGCCCGGACGTCGACCCCGCGGCGGTGGGGATGCGGCTCGGGGTGCGGTACTGCCTGACCGGCACGCTCGAGGTATTCGGCCGGACGGTCGCGGTGACGGTCGAGTTGTGCGACTCCGGCACCGGTGGCGTGGTCTGGGGCGAACGGTTCACCGGCAGCCTCGACGACGTGCACGCGCTCCGGGCCCGCATGGTCGCCGGGGTGGCGGGCGCGCTCGAGGTGCAGATCCCGCTCAACGAGGCGCTGAAGGCGCAGGGGCGGTTGGCGGAGAACCTCGACGCCTGGCAGGCCTTTCATCTCGGGGTGAAGCGGGTCCACGAATACACCCCGACCGGCAATGCGGCCGCCGAGGCGCTGTTCGCGCGGGCGGTGCAGCTGGAGCCTGGCTTTGCGCGCGCCCATGCCGGCCTGTCCTTTGCCCATTTCCAGAATGCCTTCCTGCGCTACCGGCCCGACCATGAGGCCGAGGTCGCGGCGGCGGTACGGTGTGCGGCGCGCGGGCTGGAACTCGACCCGCTCGACCCCTTCACCAACTTCAACATGGGCCGGACCTACTGGCTGAAGCAGGAACTGGAAGCGGCGCTGCCCTGGCTCGAGCGGGCGACGGAGATCAGCCCCAACTACGCGCAGGGTCACTATTCGCACGCGATCATGCAGACGATGCTCGGGGACGGCAGGCAGGGGCGGCCGCACGTCGAGCGGGCGATGGCGCTGAGCCCGATCGATCCGCTGCTCTATGCGATGCGGGCGACAAAGGCGCTGGGCCACGTCACCGACGGGGCGCTGGAGGAGGCGGCCCGCTGGGCAGACGCCGCGGCGCGGACGCCGCGGGCGCACCCGCTGATCGCGATGATCGCGATGACCACGGCGGCGCTGTCCGGCGACCGCGTGACCGCCGACCGCTGGGCCGCCGAGGTGCGGCGGCGGCAGCCCGGCGCAACCCGCACCTACTTCTTCGAGGCGCTGCCGGTGCGCCATCCCGAAACACGCCGGCGGCTGGAGCAGGGTCTGTCGGACTGCGGCTTCTGAATCGGGGCAGGACGGTCGCTCCGCGTCCCCGCCGTCGCTTCTCCCGAGCGGGTTTCCCGCGAAGCCCTATCGCAATGTGACGAGAGTCGGGTGCCGACCCGAGCCGCCGGAGTCGAAGCCTCTACAGTATCTCATGGCGCAAGGCCGGCTTCGCCGAGCAGTGTCTCGGCCGCCTCGCTGACGAGCCGTGCTTCGGCGCGGCCGGAGATCGGCACGCGGCCCATCTCCAGGAACAGGGGCGCGGCGAGCGGGGTGACGTGCGGGGCGCGGACGACCTCGATGCGGCCACGGCTGCGGGCGAGCATCTCCTCGATCCGGCCGAAGTCTACGAGGCCGCGGCCGGCCTCGGCGCGGGTGATCCGCAGGATCAGGTGGTCCGGGTCGTGCCGGCGCAGCGTGTCGTAGAGGATGTCGGTGGAGAAGGTCGCCTGCCGGCCGGTCTTGCGCAGGCCCGGCATGTTGCGCTCGATCAGCCCGGCCACCGTGGCGGCATCCCGGAAGGTGCGCTTCATCACCGCGTTGGCGCCGAGCCAGCCCTCGAAATCCTCGCGAAGCGTCTCGGGCTCCAGCAGCGCCGCGGGGTCCGGCACCGGGTCGAGGCCGGAGATCAGCAGCGCATAGTCGTTGGCGACGAAGCCGAGCGGATGCAGGCCCGCGCCCTCCATCGCCCGCGTGACGAGCAGGCCGAGTGTCTGGTGGGCGTTGCGGCCGGCGAAGCCGTAGAGACAGAGGTGATGCTGCGCGCCGCGCCGGAAAGTCTCGGCGAGCAGGGAGCCCGGCCGCGGCAGCCGGCTGACCTCGGCCTGCAGCGCCAGCCAGTCACGGGTATGGTCGGGCAGTCCGGCCCAGGCCGCGGGATCGGCGAGAAGCGCAATGACCCGATGCGAGAGGAGGGTGGAGGTGGCGAGCTTGGTCCCGGCATAGACCGCGACGCGGGGCGAGGTGGAGGGCTGGCGGCTGACCTCAACGGTCATTTCGCGCAGCGACTCAAAGCGCAGGGTTTCGCCGCCGAAAAGGAAGGTGTCGCCAGGGGTGAGGGTTGCCGCGAAATCCTCCTCGATCTCGCCCAGGGGCGCGCCGCCGCGGCCCTTCAGGCGGATGCCGATCTTCTCGGTATCGACGATGGTCCCGACATTCATGCGGATC
>JBGALW010000052.1:2813-21102 GCA_044223585.1 Amaricoccus sp. | reverse complement strand
TCCATCTCGGAGGCCGCGATCATCCCGGTTTCGACGAGGGACGCCTCCTGTTCGCTGGTGCCGATCCCGGCGAACAGCAGGTCGGCGGCGCGCGCTAGGTCGAGGACCGCGCTCACGCCCTTCTGCCCCAGCAGAACCGCCCGGTCCTCCACGGTGTTGGCGAACATCGGCACCGGCATCACATAGGCCTCGCCGCCGGTGCGCTCGGCCAGCCGGTGGATCACGTCATGCGGGTTCGCCGAGAACTTCCGGGTAAGGCCACCGATCAGCGACACGAACATCGTGCCGCCGGCCGGGGTTCGCGGCATGTGGTCGACGCTTGCCGCCAGCGTCCGGCCGTGGCCGACGCCGATCAGCCGCGCGTCGCCCCCGTCCACCACGCGGCGCAGGAACTGGCCGCCGGCGATGCCGAGCGCCCGGATCGGCAGGTCGTCAGCGCCGATGTCGGGGATCACCTCGCAATAGCCGAGCCCGTAGCGCTCGGCGAGCGCCAGCTCCAGCGCGACGCATTCCGAGACGTCGGCGTCGATATGGACCTTGACCAGCCCCTCGGCGTTGGCGCGCGTGATCAGCCGGTGCGCCTTCAGGCTCGAGAGCCCGAGCCGCCGTGCCACCTCCGACTGGGTCAGGCCGCCGGCGTAGTACATCCATGCGGCACGGGCCGCCATGCTGGCGTCGTCATCCCTCAAGGTTCCGCTTCCACCCACGGTCCGCTCTCCGGCCCGATAATTTTATCATTGATGGCAAAATTTTTCCGAGAACGGATTCGAGTCAAGCGAAAAGCGTGGACGCGGATGAATACGGAATCCCCAATCCGTCCATCGCCGTGCTAGGCTCGCGGCGGACCGGCAGCGGCGGACATCGCCGGTCGCATTTGAACGGTGCCCGGAACCGGGTCCCGCCGCGCGAACCGACGGACGCGCATGCTCCGCTTTGAAGGGCTGGCCCGAGCGGCACTGACCGGCCTGTGGAATATCCGTGCCGCACATAAGGAACGGGAGGCAAATCTTTGAACAAGCGTGATGAATTGATTCAGGTCTATGCCGGTGAGTTACGCGACAAGTGCGGCCTGGTGCCGGACATGGATCTGCTTACCCGCGTGACGATCGGCCTGGGGCCGGCAATCTACAATCCTGACGCCTGCACCGTCGCCGGGACCGATCCGGCGGAACTCGAGCGGATTCGCCGCAATTTCCTGATCCGCAAGCTCGGCCTTCCGGATGGTCCCAACCTTTCCGAAGGCCTCGACCGCGCGATCGAGACCTATGGCCGCAGCAACCGCGCCAAGCACCGGGCCGTGGTCTACTACCTGCTCACCAAGCATTTCGGCCGGGAGTCGGCCTACGTCTGATCCGGGAGCGGCTTTCCGCGGGGGGCGTGACGCCGGGGCGACGGATGCGGTCGCCGCCGGACGTCGAGCCTATTCCATCGCCATGACGGTGTTGCGCACCACCGGATAGATCTGCGTCTCCCACTTCCGGCCGTTGAACACGCCGTAGTGGCCGACGTTGGCCTGGAGATGGTGCCGCTTCAGGTGCGGCCGCAGCGCGCTGCAGAGGTCGTGGGCGGCGGCGGTCTGGCCGAGCGAGCAGATGTCGTCGCGCCCGCCCTCGACCGTCAGCAGGGCGGTGTTGCGGATCGCCCCCGGATTGACCGGGCGCCCCCGGTACGTGAAGCTGCCGGTTGCGAGCTCCGCGCGCTGGAAGATGCGGTCGATCGTCTCGAGATAGAACTCTTCCGTCAGATCGAGCACGGCGAAATATTCGTCGTAGAACTCCTTGATCTTCGCGGCTTCCTCGAACTCGCCCTTGGCAAGATGGCGATAGAGCTTGCGGTGCTGGTCGCGGTGCCGGTCCATGTTCATCGTCATGAACGCCAGCAGCTGCAGGAAGCCCGGATAGACCCGCCGCCCGCCGCCGGCGTAGCGGCTCGGGACGGTGGCGATCAGCTTCTGCTCGAACCAGGTGAGAGACTTCGACGCGGCAAGCTCGTTCACCTCGCTCGGGCTCTCGCGCACGTCGACCGGGCCGGCCATCAGCGTCATCGACAGCGGGGTGGCCGGGTGCTTCTCCTCGGACATGATCGCCACGGCGGCCAGCGACTGGAAGCAGGGCTGGCAGACGGCGAGGATGTGGGCGCCCGGCCCGATCTCCTCCAGGAAGCGGATCAGGTAGCCGATATAGTCCTCGACCCCGAAGCGCCCGGCCTCGGGCGGCACGTCGCGGGCATTGGTCCAGTCGGTGACATAGACGTCATGGTCGCGCAGCAGCGTGGCAATGGTGCCGCGCAGAAGCGTGGCGAAATGCCCCGACAGGGGGGCGCAGACCAGCATTCGCGGCTGCGGGGAGTCGATGTCCTTCGCGAAGTGGCGCAGCTTCCCGAACGGCAGATCGAGCACCACTTCCTCGGTGACGGGCACGTCGCGGTTGCCCACACGCACGGTGTCGATGTTGAAGCCGGGGCTGGTGTGGCTGAGGTGAAAGCGCGACAGCATCTCCAGCGCGGCGTCGAAGGGACGGCGGAACGGATTGGCTCCCGAGGCGGTGAAACCGAGGGTCCAGCGCGCGGCGGCGCGGATCGGGGCGAGAAGGTCGTCATGGAGCTGGTAGGTCTGATAGAGCACTGCGCATCCCTTCCGCGTGAATCCGAGAAAGTTAGTGCAATTTGTTTTGCGGTGCGAGAGGATTGTTTGCACCGCAACGCAGCAAGGGGGTGGCCCGCCAACCATGGCCAGCGCGACACTGACGATCTCCTCGAAGAATTACTCCTCCTGGTCCCTGCGGGGCTGGCTGCTCTGCAAGATGGCCGGCCTCGACTTCACCGAGCAGACGGTCGATCCGGGCGACGCCGATGCGCGGCAGGAACTGCTCCTGCTTTCGCCCTCCGTGCGGGTGCCGCGGCTGACGCACGGCGGCGTCTCGGTGTGGGACACGCTCGCCATCGCCGAATACCTCTACGAGATCGCGCCGCAGGCGGGGCTGCTGCCCGCCGACCAGGCCGTCCGGGCGCATTGCCGTGCCGTCTCGGGCGAGATCCATTCCGGCTTCTACAACCTGCGCTCGGCGCTGCCGATGAACCTCAAGGCGCGGCACGAGAAGTTCAAGATGTTCTCCGGGGCCCGGCCGGACGTGGAGCGGGTCAAGCAGATCTGGACCGAGTGCCTGGAAAGCTATGGCGGCCCGTGGCTCTTCGGCACGCCTACTGTCGCCGACGCCATGTACGCGCCGGTCTGCACCCGCTTCCGGACCTATGCGGTCGACCTCGACCCGGCGCTGAAGGCCTATTGCGAGACGGTGTTCGCCTGGCCGCTGATGCAGGAATGGACCGAGGGCGCGCTGGCCGAGGCCGACGAGATCATCGAGCTCGAGGTCGAATTCTGACCGGACCGCGGGTCGGCGCGGCTGGATCCGCGCGCGGCCTGCGCCTAGCATCCCGGTCATGCGACGCATCACCACAGGATCTCCCTTCGAGGAGGAGTTCGCCTACAGCCGGGCCGTGGTGCGCGGCGACTGGTGCTTCGTCGCCGGAACAACAGGCTATGACTATTCGACGATGGCGATGCCGGAAGGGGCGCTCGACCAGGCCCGAGCTGCCTTCGCCACCATCGCCCGCACGCTTGCCGAGGCGGGGTTCGCGATGGCCGACATCGTCCGCGTCCAGTACACGATCACCGACCGCGCGCTCCGCGCCGAAGTGGCGCCGGCGCTGCGCGAGGCACTGGGCGACGTCCGGCCGGCGGCGACCATGGTCGTCGCCGGGCTCAACGAGCCGGAGATGAAGATCGAGATCGAGGTAACGGCGATGCGAGCGCCGGGCGCTTCCGGGGCCTGACAGTCTGGACACCTTCCGTCGCGAGGCGGATATTGCGCCCGCGAGACGCTCCCATTGCCGGAGCGTGTCCCGTACTCTGGAGGGCAGAAAGATGAAGATTGGATATCGGCAGGCTGGTGCCGCCGCCGTGGCGCTTTGCGCGCTGGCTGGCTCCGCCTCCGCGCAGGGCCTCAACGCGAGTTCCTTCTACCTGAAGGGCTTCGGCGGGTGGACCTTCCCGCAGGACGACGACTTCCAGTTCAACGCGCGCGGCACCGGCCGTTCGACGGACAGCGGTCTCAACTACAGCAACGGGTACACGCTCGGCGTCGCCGCCGGCTTCGCGGTCACCCCGAACGTGTCGGCCGAGTTCGAATACGCCTACCGCAACGCTGACGCCGACCTGAAGAACATCGACGACGGCGGCTCGGCTGTGTCGAACGCCTGGATGGTCAACGCGCTCTACAACTTCACCGGCTTCGGCATGAACGGCGCCTGGCGGCCCTACGTCGGCGGCGGTCTTGGCATGGCCGACCTGCAGATCGACAAGCTCAATCTTGATGGCGACTTCGACAGCGACTACAGCTTTGCCTATCAGCTCATGGGCGGCGTCGCCTACGACCTCAACCCGAACTGGAGCCTGAACGGCGAAGTCCGCTACTTCGGGGTCAACGACCAGGATCTCTCGAACAACGACTTCAGCTTCAAGACCCCGTTCCACACGATCGACCTGCTGTTCGGCGCCACCTACCATTTCTGAGTACTCGTTCCGAGCGCCAGTCGGGGGTGATCCCGCGGGATCACCCCACCCCGACCTTCGTCGGGATCGACAACGAGGAATCGCCCCCTCGCGCGGCCACCTGCAAGAAGGATAGTTCCGCGGCACCCAGTTCGCCCTATGCGCGAGTAAACGCGGGAAAACTGGGTCAGGATCTGCGGTCAGGCCCTCATTAACCTTCCCGAATCCAGTCTCCGGCACGCGCCCGGCGCTTAGCCCCTGTCTACGTCTTGACCAATTGAGCGGAAAGGCCGAAGCCTTTCTGCCAATGCCGCAACGAACGACCAGGGAGCACGCCACATGACTGACATCCCCGATCTCGATCCAATCGAAACACGCGAGTGGCTCGATTCCATCGAGGACGTCGTCGACCGCGATGGGCCCGAGCGTGTGCATTTCCTGCTCGACCAGGCGGTCAGCGCGGCGCGTGCCCGCGGCGCCAACCTTCCGTTTGGCGCGACGACCGGCTACGTCAACACCATCCCGTCGGACCAGCAGCCGCCCTATCCCGGCGACCTCGAGCTGGAGTGGCGCATCCGCACGATCAACCGCTGGAACGCCATGGCGACGGTGGTGCGGCGGAACAAGGTCTCCAGCGAATATGGCGGCCACATCGCCTCGTTCGCGTCGTCGGCGGTGCTCTACGACATCGGCCTCAACCATTTCTGGCGGACCCGCAGCGCCAGCCACGGCGGCGACCTCGTGTTCTTCCAGGGCCATGCGATCCCCGGAATCTACGCCCGCTCCTTCATGGAAGGCCGCCTGAGCGCGGACATCCTCGACAATTTCCGGTCCGAGACCGGCGGGCAGGGGCTGTCGTCCTACCCGCACCCGTGGCTGATGCCAGACTACTGGCAGTTCCCGACCGTCTCGATGGGGCTCGGGCCGCTGATGGCGATCTACCAGGCCCGGTTCATGAAATACATGCACAACCGCGGCCTCATCGACATGGCCGACCGCAAGGTCTGGGCCTTCCTCGGCGACGGCGAGATGGACGAGCCCGAGAGCCTCGGCGCCATCGGCCTCGCGGCCCGCGAGGGGCTCGACAACCTGATCTTCGTCATCAACTGCAACCTGCAGCGCCTCGACGGCCCGGTACGCGGCAATGGCAAGATCATCCAGGAGCTGGAAGGCGACTTCCGCGGTGCCGGCTGGAACGTCATCAAGCTGATCTGGGGCTCGGGCTGGGACAAGCTGCTGGAGAAGGACGACTCCGGCAAGCTCCTGCAGCTGATGAACGAGACGGTTGACGGCGACTACCAGACCTTCAAGTCGAAGAACGGCGCCTACATCCGCGAGCATTTCTTCGGCAAGTACCCGGAGACCGCGAAGCTCGTCGAGGACTGGACCGATTCCGAGATCTGGGCGCTGCGCCGGGGCGGGCACGACCCGCTGAAGGTCTACGCCGCCTTCGACCGCGCGGTGAAGACCGAGGGCCAGCCGACGGTGATCCTCGTCAAGACCGTCAAGGGCTATGGCATGGGCGACGCTGGCGAGGGCCAGAACATCACCCACCAGCAGAAGAAGATGGCCGAGGATCAGCTCAAGGCGTTCCGCGACCGCTTCAACATCCCCGTCGACGACGACTCGATCGCCAAGGCGCCGTACGTCACCCTCGGCAACGAGCAGAAGGACTATCTGCTGAAGCGCCGCGACGCGCTCGGCGGCGCCTTCCCGCAGCGCATCTACAAGGACGCGCCGACGCTGCAGATCCCCGATCTGGCGCTGTTCGAGCCGCTGCTCAAGGACACCGGCGACCGGCAGATCTCGACGACGATGGCCTTCGTCCGGGCGCTGAACCTGCTCCTGCGTGACAAGAACGTCGGCAAGTTCGTGGTGCCGATCGTCCCCGACGAGAGCCGCACCTTCGGCATGGAGGGCCTGTTCCGCCAGATCGGCATCTACAACCCGAAGGGCCAGCTCTACACGCCGCAGGACGCCGACCAGCTTTCCTACTACAAGGAGAGCGAGAGCGGCCAGGTGCTGCAGGAGGGCATCAACGAGGCCGGCGCGATGGCCGACTGGATCGCCGCGGCGACCAGCTATGCCGTGCACGGCGTGCCGATGATCCCCTTCTACATCTACTACTCGATGTTCGGCTTCCAGCGGATCGGCGACCTCGCCTGGGCGGCGGGCGACAGCCGGGCGCGCGGGTTCATGCTCGGCGGCACCGCCGGGCGGACCACGCTGAACGGCGAGGGGTTGCAGCACCAGGACGGGCACAGCCACATCATCGCCGGGACGATCCCGAACTGCATCACCTATGACCCGGTCTTCGGCTACGAACTCGCCGTGATCATCCAGGACGGCCTGCGCCGGATGTTCGGCGAGCACGAGGACGTCTACTACTACCTGACGGTCTGCAACGAGAACTACCGCCACCCGGCGATGCCCGAAGGGGCGGAGAGGGGGATCATCAAGGGTCTCTACCGTTTCTCCAAGGCGGCCAGCCCGGCAGAAAAGCATGTGAACCTCATGTCTTCCGGCACGATCTTCCAGCAGGCCATGAAGGCGGCAGAGATGCTGGAGGCCGACTTCGGCATCACTTCCGACCTCTGGGTCGCGACCAGCATGAACGAGCTGGCGCGCGAGGCGCAGGACGTCGAGCGGTCGAACCGGATGTATCCGACCAGCGCGCCCAAGACGCCCTATGTCACCGAGGCGCTTGGCGACGCCACCGGCCCGGTGATCGCCGTCACCGACTACATGAAGAACTACGCCGAGCAGATCCGCGCCTTCGTGCCGCAGGCCTTCCACACCCTCGGCACCGACGGGTTCGGGCGGTCGGACAGCCGCGTCAACCTGCGCCGGCACTTCGAGGTCGATGCCAACCACATCGCGGCGACCGCGGTTTACGCGCTCTACAAGGAAGGCAAAGTCACCGGCGCCGAGGTCGAGGCCGCGTACGCGAAGTACGCCATCGACCCGGCGAAGATCAATCCGCGCACCGCGTGAGCATAGGGACGGGGGAAACGCAGCCCATGGCAACGATCGAAGTAAAGGTGCCGGACATCGGCGATTTCAAGGACGTCCCGGTCATCAGCGTGATGGTGAAGGCCGGGGACACGATCGCCAAGGACGATCCGCTGGTCGAGCTCGAGTCCGACAAGGCGACGATGGAGGTGCCGGCCCCCGAAGGCGGTACCGTCAAGGAAGTGAAGATCAAGGAAGGCGACAAGGTTTCCGAGGGCGTGGTGGTCCTGCTGCTTGAGGCGGCCGGCGCCGCCGCCGCGGCAGCCGCCGCTCCCGCCCCGGCCGCCGCGCCCGCCGCTGCCCCCGCGGCGACCGGCGGCGGGACCATTGACGTGAAGGTGCCGGACATCGGCGACTTCAAGGGCGTCCCGGTCATCGCCGTTCTGGTGAAGGCCGGCGACACCATCGCCAAGGACGACCCGCTGGTCGAGCTCGAGTCCGACAAGGCGACGATGGAGGTTCCCGCCCCCGCCGCGGCAAGGTCAAGGAGGTCAAGCTCAAGGAGGGCGACAAGGTCTCCGAGGGTGACCTCATCCTCGTCCTCGAGGCCGCGGGCGGCGCCGCTGCGGCCGCGCCTGCGGAAGCGGCGGCTCCGGTTGCCGCCGCCTCGGCCGGCGCCTCCTCCGACCGCAAGCCGACCGCCGACGACGCGGCGCGTGCCGCCGCCGGTGGCCAGCCGCACGCCTCGCCCTCGGTCCGGAAGTTCGCCCGCGAGCTTGGTGTCGACCTCGCCGGCGTGACGGGTTCCGGCCGCAAGGGCCGCATCCTGCGCGAGGACATCTCGGGCTTCTTCAAGAAGGCCGCGGCGCCCGCCGCCGCCCCCGCCGCCGCGCCGTCGGGCGGCATGGGCATCCCGCCGATCCCGGCCGTCGACTTCTCGAAGTTCGGCACGGTCGAGAATGTCGAGATGCCGCGGATCAAGAAGATCTCCGGCCCGGCGCTGCACCGCTCCTGGCTCAATGTCCCGCACGTCACCAACAATGACGAGGCGGACATCACCGAGCTCGACAAGTACCGCAAGGAACTCGACACCAGGGCCAAGGAGGACGGCTATCGCGTGACGATGCTCACCTTCCTGATGAAGGCCTGTACCTCGGCCCTCAAGGAACACTGGGAGGTCAACTCGTCGATCCACCCGGACGGCGACAAGCTGATCAGGAAGTCCTTCTACAACATCGGCTTCGCCGCCGACACGCCGAACGGGCTCGTGGTGCCGGTGGTGAAGGGCGTCGATTCCAAGGGCATCGTCGAGCTCTCCAAGGAGATCGGCGCGCTCTCGTCCAAGGCGCGCAAGGGCGAGCTGAAGGGCCCCGACATGCAGGGGGCGACCTTCACCATCTCCTCGCTCGGCGGCATCGGCGGCACCTCGTTCACGCCGATCGTCAACGCGCCGGAGGTGGCGATCCTCGGCGTCAGCCGCTCGAAGATGGCGCCGGTCTGGAACGGCACCGAATTCGTGCCGCGCAACATGCTGCCGCTCTCGCTCTCCTACGACCACCGGGCGATCGACGGAGCCCTCGCCGCGCGCTTCCTGCAGAAGCTCGTGACGCTGCTCAAAGATCCGCGCAACCTGCTGCTCTGACCGGAGACGAGACATGGCCGAGATCGAGATCAAGGTCCCCGACATCGGGGACTTCAAGGACGTGCCCGTCATCAGCGTCTTCGTGAAGCCGGGCGACACCATCGCCAAGGACGACCCGCTGGTCGAGCTCGAGTCCGACAAGGCGACGATGGAGGTGCCTGCGCCGCAGGGCGGCAAGGTCGCCTCCGTCAAGGTCAAGGAAGGCGACCGCGTCGCAGAGGGAACGGTGATCCTGACGCTCGAGGCGGCCGGGGCCGCCGCCGCGCCGAGCGCCCCCGCGGCTCCGGCGCCCGCCCCGAGGGCCGCGCCGGCGGGGGGTGATCTCCACGGCGAGGTCGTGGTGCTCGGGTCGGGACCCGGCGGCTACACCGCCGCCTTCCGCGCCGCGGACCTCGGCAAGAAGGTGGTGCTGATCGAGCGCAACCCGACGCTCGGCGGCGTCTGCCTCAACGTCGGCTGCATCCCGTCAAAGGCGCTGCTGCACGCGGCCAAGGTCATCTCCGAATCCGAGGAGATGGGGCATTTCGGCGTGAAGTTCTCCGCGCCCGAGGTCGACATCGACACCCTGCGCGGCTGGAAGGAAAGCATCATCGGCAAGCTGACCGGCGGCCTCTCCGGGCTTGCCAAGGGCCGCAAGGTGACGGTGGTGAAGGGGGTCGGCACCTTCACCGGGCCGAACGCGATCGAGGTCAAGGGCGAGGACGGCGTCAAGACCGTCACCTTCGACAACTGCATCATCGCCGCCGGCTCCGAGCCGGTGACGCTGCCCTTCATTCCGCACGACGATCCCCGCGTCATCGACTCGACCGGCGCGCTGGCGCTGGCCGACCTGCCGAAGCGGATGCTGGTCATCGGCGGCGGCATCATCGGCATGGAGATGGCGACGGTCTACGACCAGCTCGGCACCAAGATCACGGTTGTCGAGTTCATGGACCAGCTCGTGCCGGGCGCCGACCCGGACGTCGTGAAGCCGCTGCAGAAGCGCATGGAAAAGCGCTTCGAGGCGATCCACCTCAAGACCAAGGTCGCCGCGGTCAAGGCGCTCGACTCGGGGCTCGAGGTGACGATGGAGGGACCGAACGGCAGCTTCTCCGACGTCTACGACAAGGTGCTGGTCGCGGTGGGCCGCAAGCCGAACGGCAAGGTGATCGGCGCCGACAAGGCGGGCGTCACGGTCGACGAGCGCGGCTTCATCCCGGTCGACAAGCAGATGAAGACCAACGTCCCCGGGATCTACGCCATCGGCGACGTGGTCGGCCAGCCGATGCTCGCCCACAAGGCGGTACACGAGGGCAAGGTCGCGGCGGAAGTCTGCGCCGGCATGAACCGGATCTTCGACGCGATGGTGATCCCCGGCGTCGCCTACACCGACCCGGAGGTGGCCTTCGTCGGCCTGACCGAGACCGAGGCGAAGGCAAAGGGCATCAAGATCGGCAAGGGCGTCTTCCCCTGGGCCGCGTCCGGGCGCTCGCTCAGCCTCGGTCGCGACGAGGGACTGACCAAGGTGATCTTCGATCCGGAGACCGACCGCGTGCTCGGCGCCGGCATCGTCGGCCCGAACGCCGGCGACCTGATCGCCGAGGTGGCGCTGGCGATCGAGATGGGCGCCGACGCCACCGACATCGGCCTGACGATCCACCCGCACCCGACCCTGTCGGAGACGGTCAACTTCGCAGCCGAGATGTTCGAAGGCACGATCACCGACCTGATCCCGCCCAAGAAGAAGCACTGACGGCGAAGGCCCCGCGGACCAGCGCGGGGCCGGCCTTCCCTTCGGCCGAGCCGCCCCGCCCGGCCGATGCTGGTACATCGGCAGAACCGTGACGGTCAGCCGCCCGCTGCGGCTTCATGGCCGACGAGCGGTGTTTCGTGCAGGAACCCGCCGGTCTCCAGCAGCTCCAGCAGGAAACCCGCCACCTCGTCCCGCGTGACCGCACTGAGCTGGAGGCCGGGCGGGATCGTGGTGACGATCCGCAGCGGTCCGGCCCCGACGCACTGGGCGAACGGGGCAGGGCGGACGATGGTCCAGTCGAGCCCGCTGTCCCGCAGCAGCGACTCCTGCCGGTCCTTGTCGGCATAGCGGCGGCGGGTGAACAGCGGGAACAGGATCCGGTTGTAGAACCACCCGCCATGCCCGCGGCTGTCTCCAGCCCCGACGCCGGTGACGGCGACGACCCGCTGCACGCCCTCCGAGCGCATCGCGGTCACGAGGGCGCGGGTCAGGTCGGAAAAGAGGGTCGTGGCGCCGAGGCGATCGATGCCGGTGCAGACCGCAACCGCGTCCTGCCCGGCCACCGCCCCCTTGAGGAAATCCGGATCGTCCGGCGCGCCGACGACGACCCGCACCGCGGCGGCCTCTCCGACCCGCCCCGCAGCGCGGGTCTGCGCCGTCACCTGATGGCCGTGCGCCACCGCCGCCTGCACCAGCCGGGACCCCACGCCGCCCGATGCTCCCAGAACCAGCAGCCGCATCCCTCAACTCCCCTCCCGGCGGCGCAGCAGCACGACCAGAGCCACCGCGATCAGCGCCGGAACCGCCACCGCCATCACCAGGCTGAGATGATGCCACAGCAGCGGCACGACATCGACCTGCCGCCCGAAGCGATAGGCGAGCGTTGTCCAGACCCCGACCCAGAGGGCGGCGCCGGCCAGGTTGGCAAGCACGAAGTGCGACCACGGCATGCCGGTCGTCCCGGCCACGAGCCCGTTCAGCTGCCGCAGGACGACGACGAAGCGGGCGACGACCACCATCATCGGTCCCCAGCGCCGGGCCACCGTCTCCGCCCGGTCGAACGCGGCGTCGGTGATCCCGAACCGCGCGCCGTGCCGGGCGAGCGTCGCCCGCCCGAGTTTCCGGCCGAGCAGGTAGCCGATATTGTCGCCGAGCACCGCTGCCAGCCAGGCGGCCAGCGCCACATGCCAGATGTCGAGCCTGCCCTCCGCCGCCGCGCCAGCGGCGAGCACAAGCGCGCTCTCGCCCGGCAGGGGGGCGCCGAGGCTTTCGAAGGTCAGGGTGACGAACAGCGCCGGGACGCCATACTGGCCGATCAGCCCGGCGATGGCGTGCCCGATCCCCGTCATCCTGCCCTCCGCCAGCCCGGCGTTCCCGTGCGGAAACCCCTGCGGAAACCTTGCCACGCCGGACCGATTGGGCGAAAGGGTTGCGACATCCTGACCGGAGCCTGCGCCCATGCCCCTCCTTGCCGGACCCGCCCGACCCGCCCGCTCGGGCAAGGCCGACAGCCTCGTCATCCTGCTGCACGGCTACGGCGCCGACGGCAACGACCTGATCGGCCTCGCCGATCCCTTGGCGCCGCACCTGCCGGACACCGCCTTCATCGCCCCGAACGCGCCGCAGAGGTGCGTCAACAACCCCATGGGATTCCAGTGGTTTCCGATCCCGTGGCTCGACGGCACGCCGGAGCCCGCCGCTCGCGAGCAGGCCCGCGCCGCCTATGTGCTGCTCGATCGATGGCTCGACGAGCAGGCGGAGGCGATGCCGGCCGACCGCACCGTGCTCGTCGGCTTCAGCCAGGGCACGATGATGGCGCTGCAGGTCGGCCTGCGCCGGCGCGACCCGTTCGCCGGCATCGTCGGCTTTTCCGGTCGCCTGCTCGACCCGGCGGCGCTCGGCGCCGAGATCACCGCCCGCCCGCCGGTCCTCCTCGTCCACGGCGACGAGGATCCGATGGTCCCCTACGCCTCGATGGCCGAGGCCGCCAACGCGCTCACCGCCGCCGGTGTGGAGACCTACACGCACACCTCCCGCGGCGTCGGCCACGGCATCGCGCCGGACGGCCTTGGCCTCGCGCTGTCCTTCATCCGCGACCGGCTCGGCATCGCCTGACCCGGTGGGCCGGGCGCCACGGCCGTCGGGTGGCGCTGACCGAAATTTCGGCAGTGATTCAGCGGCTCTCACCGTCATCAAACCGTTCATTGCGGATGCTAACGTCCGGCTGTCCGGACAATTTGTCTCTATCTAGAGGCTTGTCAGCCAAATCTGGCGAGATATAGTCCGGATATGGTCGAGCCGTCGCGCCGTCCTCCGCGGTGCCCCCGGCCCGGCCCGGCGCAGGGGACGTGTCTATGCTGCAGTGCACCCATATGCCCGCCTTCGTCCGCCACCCCGGCGGCCTGCGGGATCACCCGGCGCTGGTGCTGAACGCCGACTTCCGGCCGCTTTCCTACCTGCCGCTCTCGCTCTGGCCCTGGCAGGAGGCGGTGAAGGCCGCGGTGCTCGACAGGGTGGCGGTGGTGGCGGAATATGACGCGGTGGTCCGCTCGCCCTCCGTCGAGTTCCGAATACCCTCGGTGGTCGTGCTCAAGGACTTCGTGAAGCCCGCACGGACCACCGCCTTCACCCGCTTCAATCTCTTCCTTCGTGACGAGTTCACCTGCCAGTACTGCGGCAGCCGCGACCACCTCACCTTCGATCACGTCCTTCCCCGGTCCAGGGGCGGCCGGACCACCTGGGAGAACGTCGTTGCCTCCTGTGGCCCCTGCAACCTGCGCAAGGGCTCGATGTCGCTGAAGCAGGCCGGGATGCACCTGCGCCGCAAGCCGGTCCGTCCGACACCGGAGCAGCTGCAGAATGTCGGGCGCAAGTTCCCGCCGAACCACCTGCACGAAAGCTGGATGGACTTCCTCTACTGGGACGCCGAGCTCGAGGCATAGGCCCGGAACCACAGCCCCGCAATCGCCAGCGAGATCAGGCCGTTCCAGCCGGCCATCGACACGCCCCAGAGGCTCCAGGCCACCTGATCGCAGAGGACGAGCGGGGTTTCCAGAATCTGGTCGAGCAGCGCTCCCGGATCGGTGGCGCCTGCGCCCGGCGCGGTGCAACTCGTCGGGCCCGGCCACCAATGCTGCTCGATCCCGACATGATAGGCGGCGATCGCGGCGCCGGTGAGCACCGCAAGCCCTGCGAGCAGCGCCAGGCCGCGCTTTGGCCAGGCGAGGACCAGAAGCCCGAGGACGATCGCCACCGCATGCGGCCAGCGTTGAAGCAGGCAGAGGTGGCAGGGCGCGACGCCGCCGAGATACTGGAACCCGAAGGCACCGGCGAGCAGCAGAACGGACCCGAGCAGCGGCCCGAGGCTGCGGCGCTGCAGCGCGTTCACGGCCGCGCCCGGCGGCAGGGGGAAAGGCGGTCGGAGCGAGGGGACCGTAGCACTTTCTTCAGACCTCCGGGTGCAGCGTGCCTCCTACCACCACGGCCCCGCGGGCAGGTCAAGCCTCGGGCGCCGTGCGTCATGCGCGCGGAGGGAACCGATGGACGCTCGGGGCATGTCGGCACGCCGGGGCCTCGTCTTTACCGCTGCCGCGTTCGGCGCGCTGCTGCTTGTCTGCGCGACCGCCGCCGTCTGGGTCTGGACGGTCGGCAGCACGTCCTTCGTGTCCACCCGGCTCAAGATCCCGGCGACCCGGCCGGACGCCATTGCCGGACAGCTGACGACGGCCTTCACCGACGCGGAAACCTTCTGGAAGGGCGTCCGGCGCGACACCCGCTTCACGCCGGCCCGCGTGACCTTCTTCTCGGCCCGAACCCCGACCCCCTGCGCCGCCACCGCCGTCTCCGGCTCGTTCTATTGCGCCGAAAGCAACACCGTCGCCTTCGACACCGCCTTCCTCGCCAGCCTCGGCGGCCGCTTGCGGCGCGAAGCGGAAACCGCGCTCGCGCTCGTTGCCGGCCGGCTCGCCGCCGAGCACTACCAGCGCGAGGCGGGCATCCTCGACGCGTCCGCCATTGCGATGGTCGCGGCCCGGCGCGGCGACCGGGCGGCGATCCGGGCCGCACTGGCGTTGCAGGCCGACTGCCTGACCGGCGCCTGGGCGGCCTCCTCGGGCCTCGCGCCGGTGAAGGAGAATGCGTGGTCCAACCTCGTCACCTCGTCGCGCAACATCGTCGATGAAATGGCGTGGCAGGGCGTCCGTATCCCGCGCGAGTTCGACCTCTTCGGCTCGGGGACGCGGGAGGAGCGGGTAGAAGCCTTCGCCGCAGGCTATGCGGCGGCCAGCCCCGCTGTCTGCCCGGACCCTGTCCTCAGCGTCAGTGGCCGGTGACGGTCAGCCCGGCACGTCGCGGGTCAGCGGATCGAGCGCGCCGCGGCGCGGCGTCCCGTCCGCCTGCGGCGGCAGCCGGGTCGTCATGCAGCTGCCCGCGGGCACCAGCGTCCAGGCGTCGCCCTGATAGTCGCGCTCGCTCGTGCCCGGCGCCGCGCGCGTGCCGATCCCGTCATTCTGCCCGGCGAGCGCGATGCCGTAGCAGCGTTCCTGGGGCTGCGCGTTCGCAACGCCGGCAAGGAGCCCTGCCACCAGGAGGGCCAATCCCGTACTGCGGACCATCGTCACCTCCTGCACCGCTCGCGGTACGGATGTTGTATCGCAATTCGCGCGAGGCAAGGCCCCGGTCGCCACGGACCTCGCGCGCTGAGGCCGGAATGCAACGCCCGCCTTCCGCCGGCAGGAGATTGCTGGTAGCGTTGATTTCGCTGGGAGATCGGCGGGAGGGACCGATGCACGGCTGCCAAGCCTTCCGCAGCGTCGCCTGAAGCCGATGTGGGCGGGTGCCGTCCTGTCGGGCCTCGGCCATGCCATGCTGATCACACTGGCGATCGAGACCCTGCCGTGGCTCCAGGCGGACGATGCCCCTCCGCCGGAAGTCATCCGGGTGACGCTTCTGACGCCGGCCGACCTCGCCGCACTCTCCGCGCCGCCCGAGCCTGCCGCGCCTGCCGCGGCGGTCCCGACGTCGGCTCCCGCTCCAGCGGCGGCCGAGGCGGTCGTATCCTCGCCGCCGCCCTCGGCCGTCCCCGCGACCGTCGTCCCGGCGCCCGACCGGGCGCCGCCGGAAGCAGAGGCAGAAATCGCGCCCCGGTTTCGATGCTGCCGCGCCGCTCGGGATGGCAGCGGCCGACGATCCCGCGACCGCGGCGCTCGCCGCGGACATCGAGCCTGATCTCGCCGCAACGCCGCTGCCGGTGCCGGAGATCCGGTCTTCGCGTCCCCGTCCGCGCCACGCCCCGCCGCCGCCCCCCGCGCCCGAACCGGAGCCGGCGCCACAGGCGGAAGCCCCCGCGCCGGCGCCCGAAGCCCCGCGCACGATGCCGAGCGTCGTGGTCGGTCCCATCTTCATCGACGCCGGCCAGTCGGCGGGGGAACCCGTGCTGCGCCCGAACCTGCCGCCGGCCCCGGGCGCCGACGTCTCGACCTACGTGCCGCCGCTCATGATCCCCGGCGACTCGCCGGCGCTGCGCCGGCCCCCGGCGGGCGCGGATCAGGCGGCGCTGGCGGCCTACCAGGCGGCCATCCGCGAGGCGGTGCTCGCGGCCGAGACCTATCCCCCGGAAGCCCAGACGCGCGGCGTCGAGGGGACGGCGGGGCTGAAGGTGATCGTGCGTCGCGACGGGCGGCTCGTCACCGCGATCCTGGTCCGCTCGACCGGCTCCTCGACCCTCGACCGCGCGAGTCTCGACGCGGTCCGCCGCGCCGTGCTGCCGGCGGCCCCGCCACAGCTCGCCGGCGACCGCTTCGCCGTGGAGGTCTCGGTCGCCTTCTTCCTTGCCGGCGCTCCGCCGGACGCCGGGGTCCCGTTGCCGCCCGACGGCGGCTGACCTACGTTCGTCGCAGGATCAGGGAGGGCATTCGTGGAGATCCGTGGCAGCCGCCGCATCGCCGCCGCGCGTCCGGTGGTCTGGGCCGCGCTCAACGACCCGGCAGTGATGCAGGCGGCGATCCCCGGCTGCACCAGCTTCGCCGGCAGTGCGGAGACGGGCTTCGACGCGGTCGTGTCGCAACGGATCGGCCCGATCGGCGCGACCTTCGAGGGCCGGATCGCGCTGTCCGACGTCATCCCGCTGGAACGCTACACCCTCACCGGCTCGGAGAAGGGCGCTACCACCGGCCGGGCCCACGGAAAGGCCGCGGTAACGCTCGCCGATGCGGACGGCGGCACGGCGCTCGACTATACCGTCACGGTGCATGTCGGCGGCCGGCTCGCGAAGCTCGGCAGCCGGGTGATAGGGGCGTTCGCGGCAAAGCTCGCGGACCTGTTCTTCGGCAACTTCCAGCAGATCGTCGAGGGCGGTCCGGCAGAGACGCCCGCGCGGGGCGGCTGGCTCAATCGGCTGACGAAGCGGGGGGCGTGACCGTCGCCTGCGCCTTCGGGTGGGCGGCGGCGTAGGCTTCCATCAGCCGCGCCTGATCGACACCGGTATAGACCTGCGTCGTCGCCAGCGTCGCGTGGCCGAGCAGCTCCTGGATGGTGCGGAGGTCGCCGCCGGCTTCCAGCAGGTGGGTGGCGAAGGAGTGGCGGAGGGCGTGCGGCGTCGTCGTCGACGGCAGGCCAAGCTGCATCCGCGCGGCGGCCGTCACCGCCTGGACGTGGCGCTGGTTGAGGACGCCGCCGCGGGCGCCGAGGAACAGCGGCTCGTCCGGGCGCCGCTCGAACGGCAGCAGCGCGCGATATGCCTCGACGGCGCGGGCGGCGGCGGGGAGGACCGGCACGAGCCGCTCGCGCCCGCCCTTGCCGCGGATCTTCAGCATTTCGCCGAGCGGCGCGTCGCCCTGCTTGAGCCCTAAAGCCTCGGAGATGCGCAGGCCGCAGCCGTAGAGCAGCGTCACCACCGCCACGTCGCGCGCGGCCATCCATGGAGGCAGGCCCTGTTCCTCGACGGTGCGGATCAGCGCCACGGCGGCGCCCGGCGCCACGGGCCGGGGCAGGCGCGGCTTCAGCCGCGGGCCGCGGGTCGCCGTCACCGCCGCCGCGATCGTGTCCTTCGCTTCGGCGAGCCAGGCGTGAAAGCTGCGCACCGCCGCCAGCTCCCGCGCGACCGAGCGGGCGGAGAGGCCGCGGCCGCGCTCGTGCGCCATCCAGGCCCGCATGTCGCCGGTGCTGACCCGGCCAAGCGGGGCAAGCCCGACCGGGCCGCCCCAGTGGCCGGCGAGGAAGCCGAGATAGCCGGCGACATCCCGGCGATATGCGGTCAGCGTCTTCTGGCTCGCTCCCCGCACGGCGCCGAGCTGCGCCAGCCATTCCTGCAGCAGCGCCTCCGCCCCGCCGGACGGCAGGGGCGCGTCCATCAGGCGAGCCAGCGGCGCAGGCTGCGCTCGAACACCCCCCCGAGGAAGGTGAGGAGGTCGGTGCC
>JBGALW010000052.1:0-2806 GCA_044223585.1 Amaricoccus sp. | reverse complement strand
AGGTCGGTGCCGTGGTCCGGATGGAACCGCTGCGCGTCGGTGGCGCCGAGGACCAGCATCCCGCCATGCGCCTCCGCGCCGAGGTCGAGCCGGATCACCGCCTCCGACCGGATCTCGCCGGCGAGCGGGCCATAGATGTCGCGCGAGGCCGACTGCAGCCGGCGCAGTGTCACCCGGCGGGCGCCGAGATTGCGGCCCTGGGTGACATAGGACCCGACGCCGCCCGCCGGCAGCGCCAGCACCGCGTCATGGAAAGGCCCGGCCGGCCCGAGGCTGGTCCCCGGCGCTGCGGCCGGCGCCTCCAGCCCGAGGCGGATCACCTCGACGCCGAGGATCGCGGCGACATCGCGCACCATCGCCTCAAGGAAGCCGCCGAAGTCGGTCGGCTCCAGCAGGACGAGGCAGGCGCGATGGACCTGGTTCGTGCCGGCGACATTCTCGTAGGCCGCGGCCAGAACCTCGCGGTGCGTGTCCTCCAGCCGGTCCAGCCGCTCTTCCAGCCGGTCGACAAGGACGCCGCGCAGATCGACGACGTTGCGCCCCTGGGCGCTGCGGTCGGCCGCGAGCAGGGCCCGCATCAGGTCGTGGTCGTCGAGGATCAGCGAGGGGTCACTCAGAATCTGGTCGCGGATCGCCAGCCCGTCGGCTTCGGTCGTCGTCATTGCCTGCTCTCTCCTCGGATGCGCCCGCGGCAGCCAGCCGCGGCGTCAACTCTTGTGGTTGAGCGGAACAATAGCCCAAGGTGTGGGTCGATGGAACAATTCAATCCGCCCGAGTCCACGATCCTCTACCCCGCCGGCACACCGGTTTCCGTGGTGCTGACGGAGGGGCTCGACCGGCCGCTCGACTATCGGGCGCCCGACGGCGGCGTGCGCGCGGGCGACCTCGTGGAGGCCCCGCTGGGGCCGCGGCGGGTGCTCGGGATGGTCTGGGGGCCGGCGGCCGGCGACTGCGACGAGGCGAAGCTCCGGCCGCTGGTGCGCCGGCTCGACGTGCCGCCCTTCGGGCCGGCGATGCGGAGCTTCCTGACCCGCGCCGCGGATTACACGCTCACGCCGCTGCCCGCGATGCTGCGGCTCGCGACGCGCGCGCCGGGCCTCGCCGCGCCGCCGTCCATGCGGCCGCTGCTGCGTCCGACCGGGGCGCAGCCGACGCGGATGACACCGGCGCGTGCGCGCGTGCTCGCCGCCTTCGCGGAGATGGGCGACCTCGGCTTTGCGCCGGCGGAGCTGGCGCAGCGGGCCGGCGTCTCGCAGCGCGTCGTGACGGGGCTGGAGGCGGACGGCGTGCTGGCGCGGGAGGCGGCGCCCCGGGACACGGCCTTTCCGCCGCTCGATCCCTTCCTGCCGTCCCGGCCGCTTTCGGAGACGCAGGGCGCGGCGGCCGAGGCCCTGCGCGCCGCGGTGCGCGCAGGGTGCTATGGCACGACGCTGCTGAAGGGCGTCACCGGGTCGGGCAAGACCGAGGTCTATCTTGAGGCGGTGGCCGAGGCGCTGGCCGCCGGGCGGCAGGCGCTGGTGCTGCTGCCCGAGATCGCGCTGTCGGTCGAGTTCCTCGACCGGGTCGAGGCGCGGTTCGGCGCCCGCCCGGCAGAGTGGCATTCCGGCGCGACGCAGGCAGCGCGGCGGCGGACGTGGATGGCGGTCGCCAGCGGGGACGCCCGGCTCGTCGTCGGCGCCCGGTCGGCGCTGTTCCTGCCCTTCGCCGACCTCGGCCTCGTCGTCGTCGACGAAGAGCATGACGGCTCGTACAAGCAGGAGGACGGCGCGCTCTACCATGCCCGCGACATGGCCGTGCTGCGCGCCTCGATCGAGGGGGCGGCGGTGGTGCTCGCCTCTGCCACCCCGTCGCTGGAGAGCTGGGCGAATGCCGAGGCGGGCAAGTATGCGCGTCTCGACCTGCCGGAGCGGTTCGGCGTCGCGCGGCTGCCGGAGATGCGCGCGATCGACCTCCGCGCCGATCCGCCGGACCCTGACCACTGGATCTCGCCGGGTCTCGCCGGGGAGGTGACGGCGCGGCTGGCCGCCGGGGAACAGGCGCTTCTCTTCCTCAACCGGCGCGGCTATGCGCCGCTCACCATCTGCCGGGCCTGCGGGCATCAGGTCGGCTGCGACGCATGCGACGCGCGGATGGTCGAGCACCGCTTCCGCAGGCGGCTCGTCTGCCACCAGTGCGGCGCGACGAAGCCGATCCCCACCGCCTGCCCGGCCTGCAAGGTGGAGGGGCGGATGACGGCGCTCGGCCCAGGCGTCGAGCGGCTGGCGGAGGAGGCCGCTTCGCTCTGGCCGGACGCGCGGCTGGCGATCCTGTCCTCCGATCTCGCCGAGGGTCCGCGGGCGCTGAAGGCGCAGATCGAGGCGATCGCGGCGGGCGCGGCCGATCTGGTGCTCGGGACGCAGATCGTGTCCAAGGGCCACAACTTTCCGCTGCTGACCCTCGTCGGCGTGATCGACGCGGATCTGGGCCTGCAGGGCGGCGACCTGCGGGCGGCGGAAAAGACCTTCCAGCTGATCCGCCAGGTGGCGGGCCGGGCCGGCCGGGCCGAGGCGCCGGGCGTGGCGCTGATCCAGACCCACCAGCCCGACCATCCGGCGATCCGGGCGATCCTGGAGGGCGACGACGAGGGCTTCTGGCGGGCCGAGGCGGCGGCGCGGCGGGCCGCGGGCGCGCCCCCCTACGGCCGCATGGCCGGGATCATCGTCTCGGGCGAGGACGAGGTCCGCGCCTGGGAGGCCGCGCGCGCCCTCGGCCGGGCCGGCGGCGTCCTCCAGGACGCGGGCGCCGAGCTCTTCGGCCCCGCCCCCGC
>JBGALW010000051.1:0-21135 GCA_044223585.1 Amaricoccus sp. | reverse complement strand
TGCGCTTCGCCCTCTCCTGCGGCGTCGGTCCCAGCCTGCGGGTGCTGTAGCGCCGCGCCGCCGACCTCACCAAGCTCATGCTGCCGTTCGAGCCGACCGAGTTCCTCGCCGACCTCGCCGCCCACAAGGCCGCGCATCCGGACTTCCCCGTCACCCGTGTCCACTTCTTCCCGCTCGGCGGCATCTCCGCGACGACTGACTATGCCGGCGCGACGCTGGCCCGGCCGCAGCGCGCCCGCGCCTGACCCGGGGCCGGGTCGGCGCGGCGGCGGGCTTCCCCCCGCGGCGGCGCGGGGCTATGAGCGGTCGGAGCGGGCCGCGCACCAGGCCGCCGCCCACAGGGGATGCTGGAGGACGCATGACGCCGATTTCGCCCGGGGCATCTGCCCGATCCGGCAGGGTGTCCGCATGAGCCGCGCCGCCCTGCTGTTCGACCTCGACGGCACCCTCGTCGACACCGACCGCCTGCACCACGGCGCCTTCTCCGCCATCCTCGGCGAGCGCGGCCGTACCCTGTCGATCGAGGAATACCGCACCCACATCATGGGTCACCCGAACGACGCCATCCTTGCCCGCTACTTCCCCGGAGAGGACATGGGCGTGCTCGACCGCAAGGAGGCGATGTTCCGCGAGAGCCTCGCATCCTCCGTCGACCCGACGGCCGGGATCCACACCCTGCTCGACTGGGCCGAGGAAGCCGACGCCGGCGTCGCCGTGGTGACGAACGCGCCCCGCGACAACGCCGTCGCCATGCTGGCCGCCGCCTCGCTGGCGCACCGCCTGCCGACGCTCGTCATCGGCGATGAGTGCGAGCGGGCGAAACCCGACCCGATGCCCTACCAGGAGGCGATGCGACGCCTCGGCGTCACGCCTTCGACCTGCGTCGCCTTCGAGGATTCCCGCTCCGGCCTGCGCGCCGCCCGGGCCTCCGGGGCCCACGTCTTCGGCCTCAGCACCGGGCTCGAACCCGCCCAGCTGCGCGAGGCCGGCGCCCACGACGTCATCGCCGACTTCACCGCCCCCGCCCTCTGGCTCTGGCTCGACTCGCTGAAGGCACGCCTCGGATGACCCGCACCATCGTCGAATCCCGCACCCGCACCGCGATCATCGGCTTTGACCAGCCGTTCTGCGTGATCGGCGAGCGGATCAACCCGACCGGCCGCAAGCTGCTCGCCGCCGAACTGGAGGCCGGCAACTTCGCGACGGTGGAGAAGGACGCGCTGGAGCAGGTCGCCTGCGGCGCCACCATGCTCGATGTGAATGCCGGGGTCGTCTACAACTCCAATCCGAACCCCAACGAGACCGAGCCGCCGCTGATGCGGCAGATGATCGACCTCGTGCAAACCCTTGTCGATGTTCCGCTCTGCATCGACTCGTCCGTTCCCGCGGCACTGGAGGCGGGCCTCGCGACGGCGGAGGGCCGCCCGCTCCTCAACTCGGTCACCGGCGAGGAGGAACGGCTGGAGCGGGTCCTGCCGCTGGTGAAGAAGTACAACGTGCCCGTGGTCGCGATCTCCAACGACGATACCGGCATCTCCGAGGACCCGGACGTACGCTTCGCGGTCGCCCGCAGGATCGTCCAGCGCGCCGCCGACTTCGGCATCCCGGCTCACGACATCGTTGTCGATCCGCTCGTGATGCCGGTCGGCGCCATGGCGACGGCGGGCCTGCAGGTCTTCGCCCTCGTCCGGCGCCTGCGCGAGGAACTGGGCGTCAACACCACCTGCGGCGCCTCCAACATCTCGTTCGGCCTGCCGAACCGGCACGGCATCAACGCCGCCTTCCTGCCGATGGCGATCGGGGCGGGCATGACCTCGGCGATCATGAACCCGACCCGCCCGCAGGAGATGGACGCGATCCGCGCCGCCAACCTCCTCACCAACAACGACCCCTGGGGCGCGGCCTGGATCCGCGCGAACAAGCCGCCGCTCGCCGAGGGGGAGCCGGAGGCCGGCGCCCGCGGCCGCCGCGAGGGGCGGCGCCGGCGCGGCTGATGCCACCCTTCGCCGGGGACAGCCGGGCCGGAGGCTCGCCCTCACCCGGCCGAGTAGACCCGCGTCGCCTCGGGGTCGTCCATCGCGAAGGGCAGCGCCGCCAGCTCCTCCCACACCGCTTCGGGCACCGGCCAGGCGGACCAGTCAAGCGTCTCGCGCACCCGCTCCGGCCGGCTCACCCCGCAGATGGTCGCGGCGATCCGCGGATCGCGCAGCGAGAACTGGAGGGCGACCGCACCCGCCGGCACGCCGTGCCGGGCACAGATGTCCTCGACCCGCCGCACCGGCGCCAGCGTCTCGTCCGTCGCCTCCTGATAGACGTAGCGCCGGTGCTGCGCCGATCCCTTGGCAAGCGCGCCGCCCGCATAGGGCGCGGCGTTGAACACCGCCATGCCGCGCCCGGCCGCCACCGCGATCAGCGGCTCGGCGTTGCGGTTGACGAGCGTGTAGCGGTTGTGGGTCAGGACGACGTCGAGATCCCAGTCACGCACCATCGGCAGCATCACGTCGACCGGCCCGGACGCGAGCCCCGCCGCGCCGCACAGGCCTTCGGCCTTCATCGCCATCAGCGTGTCGAGCGCGCCGCCCTTTCGGGTGACTTCGCTGATGTCGCGGCCGTGCTCCGGGTCGTGCAGGTGCAGGATGTCGACCCGCGGCACGCCCAGCGCCGTGAGGCTCGCCTCGATCGACCGGCGGGCCGCGTCGGCGTCGAAGCGCCCGGTCGCCTCGTCCCGGTCGAGCTTTGTCGCCAGAACCCGCCCTGCCGGCCAGCCGCCGCGGGCCGCGATCGTCGCCCCGATGCGTTCCTCGCTGCGCCCGGATGCATAGATCCGGGCGGTGTCGATGAACCCGTCCTCCAGGTCGAGGATCGCCGCGACGGTCGCGGCCGCCCGCTCCGCATCGACGTCATAGCCATAGGTATCGGGCATCCCACCGAGCCCCGACGTCCCGAACCCGATCGCCGGCACACTGACTCCACTGCGGCCCACCGGCCGCCGTTCTCCGCCCATCCGCGCCTCCCTGCGTCTTTTTCCGGGGGCAACCTCCGCCACACGCGCCCGGCCCGCAAGGCCCCACGGTGACGCCGCCCCCGCTCCCATGGCGCGAGACCGCCGACGGCGTCGAACTCGCCGTCCGCCTCACGCCGCGCGCCGGCGCCGCGCGGATCGAGGGCATCGCCGAATGGGACGGCCAGCCGGTGCTGAAGATCCGCGTCCCTCGCCCTGCCCCGCTCCGCCATCACCCTCGTCGCCGGCGACCGCGCCCGCCTGAAGCGCCTGCGGATCAGGGGCGACCGGCCAGCCGAGCGGCTCGCGGCGTTAGCCGGAACAGTGAAGGAGTGAGCGGAGCCCCTATCACTCCGCACGGCGGTACCCAGCGCAGCCTGCCCCAGAAGCATGGCGCAAACCGGCGCCGCGGCGTCGTCGGGCGCGCATCGGGCGCGCGGCGGGGTGCTAGGCTCGGACATTGCCGCCGCCCGTCGGCGGTGGCAGGACGACAGCATGACCGATCCCCTGGTGATCTTCACCCCCTCCGGCCAGCGCGGCCGGGTTGCGCGCGGCACCACCGTGCTTGCGGCCGCGCGCCGGCTCGGCGTCGACCTCGATTCTGTCTGCGGCGGCCGCGGCATCTGCTCGAAGTGCCAGGTCAGCCCGGCCTTCGGCGCCTTCCCCAAGCATGGCCTCACCGTCGGCGCGGACGCGCTGTCGCCCCGCAACGCCGTCGAGGACCGCTACGACCGGATCCGCGGCCTCGCCCCGGGCCGCCGCCTTGGCTGCCAGACGCAGATCCTCGCCGACGCGGTCATCGACGTGCCGCCGGAGAGCCAGCTCCACCGCCAGGTCGTCCGCAAGCGCGCCGAGGCGCGGGCCGTGACGATGGATCCGGCCACCCGCCTCCACTATGTCGAGGTCGCGCCGCCGGACATGCACGAGCCGTCGGGCGACCTGCAACGCCTCGCGCGGGCGCTGGCGGACCAGTGGGGCATTCCGGGGGCCGCGGCCGGCCTCCACACCTTGCAGACCCTGCAGGCCGCGCTCCGCAGGGGCGACTGGAAGGTGACGGTTGCGGTCCACCGCGACGGGCCGCAGCCGCGCATCCTGCAGGTCTGGCCGGGCTATCATGACGGCGCGATCTACGGGCTCGCCATCGACGTCGGCTCCACCACCATCGCCGGCCACCTCTGCGACCTCGCGTCCGGCGCGGTGTGCGCCTCGGTCGGCCTGATGAACCCGCAGATCCGCTTCGGCGAGGATCTGATGAGCCGGGTCTCCTACGCGATGCTCAATCCGAAGGGCGCGGCGGAAATGACCCGCGCCGTGCGCGAGGCGCTCGACAGCCTCGCCGGGCAGGCGGCGGCTGAGGCGGGGATCGGCCGCGACCTGATCCTGGAGGCGGTGATCGTCGGCAACCCGGTCATGCACCACCTGCTGCTCGGCATCGACCCGACCGAGCTCGGGCAGGCGCCCTTCGCCCTCGCCACCGCCGACGCGCTGCACCTCCCCGCGGGTGAGATCGGGCTGCACCTGCACCCCGACGCCCGGCTCTATGTCCTGCCCTGCATCGCCGGGCACGTCGGCGCCGACGCCGCCGCCGTCGCCCTCTCCGAGAGCCCGCAGCTCTCGGACGAGCTGATGCTGGTGGTCGACGTCGGCACCAACGCCGAGATCCTGCTCGGCAACCGCAGCCGGGTCCTCGCCTGCTCCTCGCCGACCGGCCCGGCCTTCGAGGGCGCCCAGATCTCCTCCGGCCAGCGCGCCGCCCCCGGCGCCATCGAGCGGGTGGAGATCGACCCGGTGACTCGGGAGCCGCGCTTCCGCGTCATCGGCACCGAGGTCTGGTCCGACGACCCGGCCTTTCCCGTCGACACCCGCGTCACCGGCATCTGCGGATCCGGCATCATCGAGGCGGTGGCCGAACTGCGCCTCGCGGGCCTGCTCGATGCCTCGGGCCTCCTCGGCTCGGCCGAACAGACCGGCAGCGCGCGCATGGTCGCGCAGGGCCGGACCCACGCCTACCGCCTGCACGGCGACATCCTCGTGACCCAGGGCGATATCCGGGCGATCCAGCTGGCGAAGTCCGCGCTCTATGCCGGCGTCCGGCTGCTGATGGACGCCTTCGGCACCGACCGCGTCGACCGCATCGTCCTCGCCGGGGCGTTCGGCGCCCACATCTCGCCCCGCCACGCGATGATCCTCGGCATGATCCCCGACTGCGACCTCGGCCGCGTCGGCTCCGCCGGCAACGCCGCCGGCACCGGCGCGCGCATCGCGCTCCTCAACCTCGCCGCCCGCCGCGAGGTGGAAGCGCTCGTCCGGCGCATCGACAAGATCGAGACCGCGATCGAGCCGCGCTTCCAGGAGCATTTCGTCGCCGCCAACGCCATCCCGCACGCGACCGACGCTTTCCCCCACCTCGGGCCGCTGCCCGAGGTGAGCTTCAACGCCGAGGGCGGCCGCCGGCGGCGCCGGGGTTGAGGGTCGACCCACAACCGGATCGGCATCTCGACGGCCTGGACAACCGTCAGGCCCGGATACCCGCGTCGGCGGTTGCGCCTGGCATCCGCGACATCCCGATACAGCAATCGGCAGCGCCTGCCGGGGGGCTGGCGCTTCCAATGCTGACGCATCGGCGGGAGAATCTCCCGCGGAGCATTCGTCGCCGCAAGTGCCATCCTGCACGCCGGCGACGCCGGGGATAACTCAGCCCGCGACGGCCGCCGGCAGCGCGGCCGCCACCGAATGGGCGAGCGGTGTCGTCGGCCGGCCGAGCAGCGACGAGAGCGTGCGGCTGTCGTCGAACAGCGCGTCCTCTGCCGCGGCGGCGTCGAAGCCGGCATAGACCGCGGCAACCGGCGCCGGGAAGCCGAAGCCTTCGAGTGCCGCGGCATACTCGGCCTCCGGCAGGTTGCGATAGGGGATCTCGCGCCCGACCTGCCGCGACACTTCCGCCGCGAGATCGGCGAGGGTGAAGGGCGTGTCGGACGCAAGCTCGAACACCCGCCCGGCCTGCCCGTCCTGCGCCGTCACCACCGCCGCGGCCTCGGCATAGTCTGCCCGCGGCGCCGCGGAAATCCGCCCTGCCCCGGCGCTGCCGATCAGCGCGCCGGCCGCGACCGCACCCGGCACCGAGGCGAGATAGTTCTCGACGTACCAGCCGTTCCGCAGCAGCACGTGCGGCAGGCCCGACGCCGCCAGCGCCGCCTCGGTCGCGCGATGCTCGTCCGCGAGCCCGATCACCGAGCGGTCGGCGTGAAGCAGGCTCGTATAGACGATCTCGCCGACTCCGGCCGCCTTCGCCGCGTCAATCACCGCCTGGTGCTGGACGGCCCGCTTGCCGAGCTCGCTGGCGGAGATCAGCAGCAGCCGGTCCACCCCGGCGAGCGACGGCGCCAGCGTCTCCGGCCGGTCATAGTCGAAGGCCCGGACCGGGACGCCGAGATCGGCGGCCCTGGCCGGATCGCGGGCCAGGGCGACCAGCGTCGCTTCCGGCGCCCGCGCCCTCAGCGCGGGAATGACGAGCCGGCCGAGCTGGCCGGTGGCTCCGGTGACGGCGATGACAGCCATGACGAAACTCCTTGATTCGTGTCTTGCCTCGCCGACATAGGACGATTACAAACTTTCCGTAAGTACGCACATAAAGGTAAGCGCCATGCCAACCCCGACCCGCGGCAACCTGATGTCGGCGCGCTGCCCGTCCCGCTCGGTGCTGAAGCACCTCACCAGCCGCTGGGGCGTGCTCGTGCTGCTGGCGCTGCAGCCGGGCACCCGGCGCTTCAGCGAGCTCCGCCGCGCGATCGACGGCGTGAGCGAGCGGATGCTCGCCCAGACGCTGCAATGGCTGGAGGAGGACGGGATGGTGATCCGCACGGCGCATGCCGTCGTGCCGCCGCACGTCGACTATGCCCTGACCCCGCTCGGCCGCGAGGCGGCGGAGCGGATGCGCGCGCTCGCCGACTGGATCGAGGAGAACCTGCCGCGGATCACCTCCGGCGGCCGGAAGGCGTTCTGACCGACTACACCAGGAGCACGCTCGCCAGCCCGAGGAAGGCAAAGAAGCCGAAGACGTCCGTCGTCGTGGTGACGAAGGTCCCCGAGGCGAGCGCCGGGTCGGCGCCGAGCTTTTCCAGCGCGATCGGCACCAGCGCCCCGGCAAAGCCCGCGACGACGAGATTGCCGATCATCGCCACGGCGATCACCATGCCGAGCCGGGTGTCGGCAAAGAACAGTCCGCTGAGGACCCCGATCGCCGCGGCAAAGGCGATGCCGTTGCAGAAGCCGACCAGCCCCTCGCGCAGGATGAAGCGCCGGCGGTTCGCCGACCCGAGGCTGCGCGTCGCCAGCGCCCGCACGGTCACGGTCAGCGCCTGCGTCCCGGCGTTCCCGCCCATCGACGCGACGATCGGCATCAGGACGGCGAGCGCCACGAAGGCCTGGATCGTCGCGGTGAACTGCGAGATCACCGTCGCCGACAGGATCGCGGTGCCGAGGTTGATGGCGAGCCAGACAAAGCGGCCGCGGGCGATGGTGAGGACGCCGTCCGACAGCTCCTCGTCGCCGACGCCGCCGAGGCGCCGCATGTCCTCCTCGGCCTCCTCCTCGAGCGCCTCCATCGCGTCGTCGATGGTGATGACCCCGACCAGCCGGCCGTCGGCGTCCACCACCGGCGCCGAGGTCAGGTGGTACTTGTTGAAGGCGTAGGCGACGTCCTCCTGGCTCTGGTCGGCGCGCAGGCGCTGGAAGTCCGGGTCCATCAGCTCGCGCAGCTCGGTCGGCCGTGCCGCCCCCATCAGCCGCCCGAGCGCGACAAGGCCGATCGGGTGGATCCGGGCGTCGACGATGATGAGGTCGTAGAAGCTCTCGGGCAGCCACTCCTCAGCCCGCATGAAGTCGATCGCCTCGCCGACCGTCCAGTGCGCGGGGGCGACCACCACCTCGCGCTGCATCAGGCGGCCGGCGCTGTGCTCGTCATACTGCAGCGACCGCTCGACCGCGGCGCGGTCCGTGGCGTCGAGCGCGCGCAGGATCCGCTCCTGCTGCGGCTCGTCCATGTCCTCGGTCAGGTAGACGACGTCGTCCGTCTCCAGATCCTGCACCGCGGCGGCGAGGATATGGTCGGGCAGCTCGGCAATGATCTCGTCGCGCACACCCTCGGACAGTTCCGACAGCACGGAGCCGTCGAGCTGGACGCCCCAGAGCGCGATCAGGGCGCGGCGCTCGGGCCGGCTGATCTGCTCCAGCAGGTCGGCGATGTCCGCCTCGTGCAGCGGCTCGAGCAGCTCGACCAGCCGGTCGTGGTCACCCTCTTCGACCGCGTCGAGAACGGCGGCGACGAGGCCCGGCTCGAGCGCCTCGCCGGAGTCCGCCGGTTCGGCGGCCTCGTACGCCTTCTCGCGGGTCTCGTCCGTCATCGGCGCCTCCGTGCCTGCGGGAAGGGTTCGGAGGCGACCTATACACGTCCCGGCCGGACGGGGAACCACCGGGGCGCCGATGCGGCAAAGTTTTGAAAAGCCGTGCGCCGACGTGGCTTTGCCGGCCGTGCGCGTCCGGGCGTCAGCCGGCGGGCGCCAGCCTGATCCGCCGCAGCGCATCCTCGAGCCGCCGCGTGAAGGCGGCCGAATCGCCGAGCGTCCGCGTCCAGGCGTCACCCGCGAGGTGCGCCTTCAGCCGGGCATGGCGCGCGCGGTCCGTCGCGATCGCCACCGCCAGCGCCTCGTAGCCCGCGGGGTCGGTCGCGATGCAGTCGGGCAGGCCGACGGCGGTCACGAGACTGGAGGCCATCCGCGCGGCAAAGGCCCTGCCCTGCAGGGTGACGAGCGGCAGCCCCATGCGCAGCGCGTCCGAGGCGACGGTACCGGCGTTGTAGGGGTGGGTGTCGAGGAAGAGGTCGCCCAGCGCCATCCGGGCGCGATAGTGCGCCGGATCGACCCGCGGCGCGAGGATCAGCCGCTCCGGCGCGAGCCCCGCCGCCTGCCAGCGCGCGGCAAGCGCCGCGTTGCTCGCCGCGCTGTCGGCGGCGAGCCAGAGCACCGACCCCGGCACGGCAGCAACGATCCGCGTCCAGGTCGCGAACATCTCCGGCGTGATCTTGTAGTGGTGCGAGAAGCCGCAGAACACGAAGGCCGCCTCGGGCAGCCCCTCCCCGGCACGGCTGACCGGAGGCAGCGTCATCGGCTGGCCGTCGTTCGCCTGATAGCAGCCCTCCAGCAGCAGCGGCGCCGGGGCATAGTGCCCCGCCTCCTCCGGCGGGATCGCCACCGCGTCGGCGATCAGCCAGTCGAGCTCCGGCACCGGGACCGGGCCGATATAGCCGAGATAGGTCGCCTGCACCGGCGCCGGCTTCCAGCGCAGCACCTCGAGCCGCGCCCCGCGGGTCAGGCCGTTGAGGTCGATCAGCACGTCGATCTCGTCCGCCCGGATCCGCCGCGCCGCGGCCTCGTCGGTCATGCCGGTGACCGGCACGTGATGATCGAACGCCGCGACCACCCGCGCCCTGATGTCGCTGCCGTCGTCGGCGGTGGCGTCGTAGCCATAGACCTCGAACGCCCCCCGGTCGTGACGCTCCAGCACCTCGGCAATCAGATAGCTCATCGCGTGCCGGCAGAAGTCCGTCGACAGGTACCCGACCCGGATCCGGCCGTGCCCGGGGTAGCCCCGCGCCGGCGCCAGCCGCTCCGGCGCCGCCGGCAGCTTGCGGGACACCCACTCGGCGGTGATCGACGTCTGCCGCGCCGGATCGTCGTGCAGCGCCAGCGCGCCGAGCGGCCCGCAGCGGTCGGCCAGCACCTCCGCCGGCAGACCCGGGAGCGCGCCGCCCTCGCAGACCGGCCAGAGCGCGAGCCGCTGCCGCAGATGGACATAGTGCTGCGCCAGATCCCGCTGCTCGGGGTCGATCAGCAGCGCCGCCCGCATCTCCTCGACCGCCTCGGCGAGAAGGCCCTGCTCCTCCATCAGCCGCCCGAGATGGGTGTGCAGGATCGACCGGAGCGGCGCGGGCGGCAGCGCCTGCCGCCAGGCCTCCAGCGCCTCGGCCGGCCGCTTCTGCGCCTCCAGCGCCAGCCCGAGATTGACCGCCGCCTGCGCGAGGTCGGGCTTCAGCGCCAGCGCCCGGCGATAGGCGCCCTCGGCCTCGGCATGCCGCTTCTCGGCCCCCAGCAGGACCCCGAGGTTGAACCAGGCCCCGAAGGCCTCCGGCGCCCCGGCATGCGCGGCGAGCCAGTGCGAATAGAGCCGCACCGCGTCCTCCTGCGGCGCCTCGCCCGCGCGGTCCAGCAGCCCGGTCAGCGGCAGGGCCGCCACCGCCCGCCCGAGGAACGGCAGCTCCGCCGGCGGCAGCGCGGCGAGCCCGCCGGACGCCGCCAGCGCCGCATCGAGGAAATCGGCGTCGAGCGGCAGCGACAGGGCCGGAAACGCGGCATGAACGGACATGGAGAACCTCGTCTGGCGGGGGCAACGCGGGGGTAACGGTCGGGTCCGGACCTTGGCGCCGGCATGGTGAACGCCGGGTAAAGGCAACCCTTCCGCAGCATTTTGCCGACAATTGCGGACAGAAACCCGGCGCCGGACCCCACATCGCCCGTTTTTCCGATGTTCCCGTTTCAGTCTTTCGTAATCGCCGGCTGCGAGAAGCCATCAGCAGCCGGGCCGACAGAATGTTCGCCTTCCCGCTCAACCGCCGGCCGCGCTGGCGTGGGCAGTACCTCGCTTTGGGAGCATCGAACTTGCCTGTCATCTCAAACCTGACCACCGCCCAGATCGCGGCCCTCGAAACCGCCGTCATCGCTTCGCTCGGCACCGACGACATCGCGGCGCTCTCGACCGCGCAGGTCGTGGCCCTGACGACGGCGCAGGTCGCCGTCCTCAGCTCCACCCAGCTCGCCGCCCTGCCGACCGCGCAGCTCGCGGCGATGGAAACCGCCGACGTCGCGGCGCTCGCCAAGGGCGCGCTTGCCGGCCTCACCACCGCGCAGATCGTGGCGCTCACCACCGGTCAGGCCGCTGCGCTCACCAGCACCCAGACGGCGGCGCTCACCACCACCGTGCTCGCCAAGATGGAAACCGCGGACGTCGCGGCGCTCTCAACCACGGCGATCCGGGGGATGACCGCGGCCCAGTTCGGCGCGCTCGACACCGCCCAGGTCGCGGCGCTCACCACGGCGCAGGTCGCGGCCCTCACCACCGCCCAGGTCGGCACGCTCACCACAGGGACGGTTGCCAAGATCGAGACCGCCGACCTCGCCGCGCTCACCACCGACCAGGTGAAGGCGCTGACCGCCGCGCAGTTCGGTGCGATGGGCACCGCCCAGGTCGCGGCGCTCACCACCGCCCAGGTCGCGGCGCTCACCACCGCCCAGGTCGCAACCCTCGGCACCGCCACGATCGCCAAGCTCGAGACCGCCGACGTGGCCGCCCTGACCACGGCGCAGATCGCCGCCATGTCCTCCGCCCAGATCGGGGCGCTGAGCTCGACTCAGGTCGGCGCGCTCACCACCGCGCAGGCGGCGGCGATCACCACGAAGGCGATCGCCGGCCTCGGTTCGGCCACGATCAAGGGGCTCGGCACCGCGCAGGTCGTCGCGCTCGGCACCGCCCAGGCGGCCGCCCTCAGCTCTGCACAGGTCGGCGGCCTCACCACCACGCAGATCGCCGCGCTCGAGACGGCGGACCTCGCGGCTATCTCCACCGGGGCCATCAAGGGCCTCAGCACCGCCGGCGTCGTCGCGCTGACCACCGGTCAGGCGGCTGCGCTCACCACTGCGCAGATCGCCACCCTGTCGACGGCGCAGATCGCCGCGATGGAAACCGCCGACGTCGTCGCCCTCGGCACGGCGCAGGCCCGCGCGCTGAAGGCGACCCAGCTCGCGGCGATGACCACGGCCCAGGTCGCGGCGATGGAGACGGCGGACGTCGCCGCGCTCTCGACCAGCGCGGTCGCAGCCTTCACCACGGCGCAGGCGAACGCCCTGACGACGGCGCAGGTCGCCGGCCTCGCAACGACGCAGGTCGCGGCGCTCTCGACCGGCACCGTCTCGAAGTTCGGTACCGACGACATCGCGGCACTGACGACGGCGCAGGTCAAGGCGCTCACCACCGCGCAGTTCAACGCGATGAGCACGGCGCAGGTCGCGGCGCTCACCACGGCGCAGGTGGCGGCGCTCACCACGACGCAGGTGGCGGCGCTCTCCACCGGCACGGTGGCAAAGCTTGAAACCGCGGACGTCGCGGCGCTCACCACCGACCAGGTGAAGGCGCTGAAGGCGGCGCAGTTCGGCGCCATGTCGACCGCCCAGGTCGGCGCGCTCACCACTGCGCAGATCGCGGCGCTGACCACTGCCCAGGTCGCGACCCTGCCGACCGCAACCATCGCGGCCCTGCCGACCGCCGGCATCAACGTCATGACCTCGGCTCAGGCGGCGGCGCTGACGACGGGCCAGCTTGCGGTGCTGACCAGCGCCCAGCTGTCCGCCTTCGACAACACCCGGCTGCAGGCGATCGGCACCAAGGTTTCGGCGCTTGCCACCGCCGCGATCAAGGGGCTCGGCACCACGCAGGTCGTCGGTCTCACCACGGCCCAGGCTGCGGCGCTGACCAGCGGCCAGGTTGCCGGCCTCACCACCGCGCAGATCAACGTCATCGAGAACGGCGACTTCGCGGTGATGAGCACGGCGGCGCTCAAGGGCCTCAGCACCGCTCAGGTGGTCGCGCTGAACAACAACCAGCTCTTCAACATCACGACCGCCCAGCTCGCCTCGCTCTCGACCGCCCAGGTCCGGGCGCTGGAGACGGTGGACGTGCAGGCGATCCAGGCCAGCACCGTCGCCGCCTTCACCTCGGCCCAGCTCGGCGCAATGACGACTGCCCAGCTGGTGGCGCTCGACACCGACGTCGGCTCGCTCACGTCGGCCGCGATCGTCGGCCTCGGCAGCGCGCAGCTCGCCGGCCTCACCACCGCCCAGTATGGCGGCCTCGGCTCGGCGCAGGTGCGCGGCCTGACCACGGCGGGCATCGCCGGGATCGGCACCGACGACGTCGCCGCGCTCACCACCGCGGCGGTCAAGGGGCTGACCTCGACCCAGCTCGCCGCCTTCTCCAGCGCCCAGATCGCGGCCCTGACGACGGCGCAGGTCGCGGCTCTCGACACCGCCCAGATCGCGGCGCTGCCGACCGCGGTGATCGCGAAGCTCGAGACGGCGGACGTCGCGGCGCTCACCACCACCCAGCTGGCGGCGTTCGGCACGGCGCAGGCCAAGGCCTTCAGCTCGGCCCAGCTCGGCGGGATGACGACGGCCCAGGTGGCGGCGCTCAGCACGGCCCAGGTCGCGGCCCTGAACCCGACTTCGGTCAAGGGCATCACGACCGCCGGCATCGTGGCGCTGGGCACCGCGCAGGCGGCGGCCCTCACCTCGACCCAGGTTGCGGGCCTCGGCACGGCGCAGGTCGCGGCGATGGAGACGGCGGACTTCGCCGCGCTCAAGGCAGCGACCCTCAAGGGGCTGACCACGGCGGGCGTCGTCGCGATCACCACGGCGCAGGCTGCCGCCTTCACCACCGCCCAGGTGGCCGCGCTCTCCGCCAAGCAGGTCGCGGCGATGGAGACCGCCGACGTGGCGGCGCTCACCACCGGCAGCGTCCGGGCGCTCAGCGCCTCGCAGCTCGCGGCGCTGACCTCGGCGCAGGTCGTCGGCCTCACCACCGCCCAGGCGGCGGCGCTCACCACCGCCCAGGTAGCGAAGCTGACCACGGCCGTCATCTCGAAGCTGGAGACGACGGACCTTGCGGCGCTGACCACCGATCAGGTGAAGGCGCTGACCACCGCGCAGCTTGCGGCCCTCACCACCGCCCAGGTGGTGGCGCTCACCACCGCCCAGGTCGGGGCGCTCACCACGGGCCAGATCGCCGGGCTCACCACCGCCACCGTTGCGGCGATGGAGACGGCGGACGTCGTGGCGCTCGGCACCGCCCAGGCGGCTGCGCTGACCGCGAACCAGGTGGCGGCGATGACCACGGCGCAGGTGGCGGCGCTGGAAACGGCGGATCTCGCGGCGATCTCCAAGTCGGCGGTCGCCAAGCTCTCCACCGCCCAGGTCGCGGCGCTGTCGACGGCACAGGTCGCCGCCATGACCAGCGCGCAGGTCGGGTCGCTCTCGACCAAGTCGCTCGGCGCCCTCGGCACCGACGACGTCGCGGCGCTCACCACGGCGCAGGTAAAGGGCCTGACGTCGGCGCAGCTGAACGCGATGACCTCCGCGCAGGTCGTGGCGCTCACCACAGCACAGGTGGCCGCGCTCACCACCGCCCAGACGTCGAAGTTCACCACCGCGCAGATTGCGCGGCTGGAAACGGCGGACGTCGCGGCCCTGACGACGCAGCAGGTCGTGGCGCTGACCACCGCGCAGATGACCGGCTTCACCACCGCGCAGCTGGCGGGGATGACGACGACGCAGATCCAGGCGCTGGAAACCGCCGACATCAAGGCGCTCACCAAGACCCAGGTCGCGGCCTTCACCACGGCGCAGGTGGCGGCGATGTCGAACGCCCAGGCGAACGCGCTCTTCCTCTGACGCGCATCCGCACGAAAGGCGATGCCCCGGCCAATGGCCGGGGCATCGTCGTTTCTGCCGCCAGGGTGGTGCATGCAATGTGCATGCATTGTGCACGGGTTGTACCACCCCGGTGCATGGTCCTTGCAGGCTCCCGCCGGCGCCCCTAGGGTCCGGCCACATGAAGATCGCCTCGTTCAACATCAACGGCGTCAAGGCCCGCCTGCCGGCCCTCCTCGACTGGCTGCGCGACGCCGAAACCGACGTCGTGGTGCTGCAGGAGATCAAGGCGACCGACGACCAGTTCCCGAGACTGGAAATCGAGGAAATGGGCTACAACATTGAAACCCATGGACAAAAGGGCTTCAACGGAGTCGCCGTCCTCTCGCGCCTTCCGATGGAGGACGTGACCCGCGGCCTGCCGGGCGACGACACCGACGAGCAGTCCCGCTGGATCGAGGCCACGGTCGCCGGCGTCCGGATATGCGGGCTCTACCTGCCGAACGGCAATCCCGCGCCAGGACCGAAGTACGACTACAAGCTCGGCTGGATGGAAAGGCTGCACGCCCGCGGCAAGTCATTGATCGAGAACGAGGAAACCGCAATCGTCCTCGGCGACTACAATGTGATTCCCGAGCCCCGCGACTGCTGGAACACCGCCATTTGGGCCGCCGACGCGCTCTACCTGCCCCCGACGCGGCAGGCGTTCCGCCGCCTGCAGAACCTCGGCTTCACCGACGCCCTGCGCGCCGTCGACCAGGCCCCCGGCCTTTACACCTTCTGGGACTACCAGGCCGGCGCCTTCCAGAAGAACTGGGGCATCCGCATCGACCATGTGATGCTGACGCCGCAGGCTGCGGACCGGCTTGTAACCTGCGGAATAGACGCGGAAACCCGCTCCCGCGAGAAGCCCTCGGACCATGTGCCGATCTGGGTGACGCTCGCCCCTGACACCACGCTGTCAGGAGCCCAGGCCGCCTCCTGACACCACCCTGTCAGCACGCATCGGCGATCCTCGTCGCATCCAGACAGGAGCGACCGATGCACACGCACACTCTCACCCGGTTCTTCGAAACCGTCCGCCGCCGTCACGCCATCCGCCAGGCCGAACACCGGCTCGCCACCCTCGACGAGCACCTGCTCCGCGACATCGGCCTCGACCGCCCCGGCATTCCCGGCGCCATCCGCCACGGCCACCCGGTGCGGTGAACCGGCGCGGTCCGGCGCCCGCGCCCGCGGCTCAGAAGCCGCGGGCGATCGCCGCCACGCCGGTCCGGGCCACGTCCATCAGGCCGAGCGGGCGCATCAGGCCGATGAAGGCGTCGACCTTCTCCGGTGCGCCGGTGATCTCGAAGACGAAGCTCTCCAGCGTCGTGTCGACCACCCGCGCGCGGAAGACGTCGGCGAGGCGCATCGCCTCGACCCGCCGGTCGCCGGTGCCCTTCACCTTGATGAGCGCCAGCTCGCGCTGCACCGCCGCGCCCTCGACCGTCAGGTCGTGGACGTCGTGCACGGGGACCAGCCGGCCGAGCTGCGCCTTGATCTGCTCGATCACCGCGGGGGTGCCGGTGGTGACGATGGTGATACGGCTGAGGTGCCCTTCGTGGTCGGTCTCGGCCACCGTCAGGCTGTCGATGTTGTAGCCGCGGCCGGAAAAGAGGCCAATCACGCGCGCGAGGACGCCGGCCTCGTTGTCGACCAGCACCGCGAGGGTGTGGGTTTCCTCCCGGTCGTCGAGCGGGTTGCGCAGGTCGTAGGCGCTGTGCCGGTTGGCACTCTTCTTGATGGCGAGGGCGTTCATGAGGGCTGCCTTTCCGCGGGGGCGGGAAACGAAAGGGAGACGGGGAAGCCGCGGCTGACCGCGTTCGACGCCACGCTGTCCGCGCGCACGGCTTCGCCGAAGACGCGGGGGTCCGTGCCGTCGGTGGTCCCGAAGTCAGGGAGGACCGGGGCGCCGGTGACTACCAGGGCATGCGCCCCGGCGCAGCCGGCAGCGGCTTTGGCGCCGGCGATGCTCGCGAGCTCGACGGTGGCGCTGGGCATGGCGTCAGACCAGAACCGCGCCGCCGGCGTCGATTGCGCCGGATGTCGTGTCCTCGCCCAGCAGCATCTCGTTGTGCGCCTTGCCCGACGGGATCATCGGGAAGCAGTTCTCGTGCTTCTCGACCACGCAGTCGAAGACGACAGGGCCGGGATGCTCGATCATCTCGATGATCGCATCGTCGAGCTTCGCCGGGTCGGAGCAGGAAATCCCCTTGGCGCCGAAGGCTTCCGCGAGCTTGACGAAGTCCGGCAGCGCCTCGGACCAGGAGGCGGAATAGCGCTCGCCGTGCAGCAGGCTCTGCCACTGGCGGACCATGCCGAGCCGCTCGTTGTTGAGGATGAACTGCTTCACCGGCAGCCGGTACTGCACCGCGGTGCCGAGTTCCTGCATGTTCATGAGCCACGAGGCCTCGCCCGCGACATTGATGACGAGCGAGTCCGGGTGGGCGATCTGCGCGCCGATCGACGCGGGGTGACCATACCCCATGGTCCCGAGGCCGCCGGAGGTAAGCCAGCGGTTCGGCTCCTCGAACGTCATGTACTGCGCCGCCCACATCTGGTGCTGGCCGACCTCGGTGGCGATGTAGCGGTCGCGGCCGCGGGTCAGCGCCTCGAGCCGCTGCAGCGCGTACTGCGGCTTGATCGTCGTTTCCGAGCCCCGGTAGGCGAGGCAGTTGCGGCCGCGCCAGAGGTCGATCTGCTTCCACCACTTGGCGAGACCGCCGGCGTTCGTCACCGCGCCGCGCTCCTCCCAGACCGCGAGCATGTCCGCGAGAACCGTGCCGACATCGCCGACGATCGGCACCTGGACGTGGATGTTCTTGTTGATCGACGACGGGTCGATGTCGATGTGCACCTTGAACGACCCGGGCGAGAAGGCATCGGTCCGGCCGGTGATCCGGTCGTCGAACCGCGCGCCGATGCAGAGCATGAAGTCGCAGTCGTGCATCGTCCAGTTGGCCTCGTAGGTGCCGTGCATGCCGAGCATGCCGATCCACCCCTTGCCACCGGCCGGGTAGGCGCCGAGGCCCATCAGCGTCGAGGTGATCGGGAAGCCCGTCCGGTCGGCGAGGCTGCGCAGCAGCCGCGTCGCCTCGGGACCGGAGTTGATGACGCCGCCGCCGGAATAGATCACCGGCCGCTCCGCCCGCTCCAGCGCCTCGACGGCGGCAAGGATCGCCTCCGCGTCGCCGCGGGTGCGCGGCTGGTAGTGCGAGACGCGCGCCTCGGCCGGCGGGACGTAGCGGGCGGTCGCGAACTGGACGTCCTTCGGAATGTCGACGAGAACCGGCCCCGGACGGCCGTGGGTCGCGACGTGGAAGGCCTGATGGATCGTCTCGGACAGCTTCGCCGTGTCCTTCACCAGCCAGTTGTGCTTGGTGCAGGGCCGGGTGATGCCGACGGTGTCGGCTTCCTGAAAGGCGTCGTTGCCGATCATGAAGGTCGGGACCTGACCCGACAGGACGACGATCGGAATCGAGTCCATCAGCGCGTCGGTCATGCCGGTGACGGCGTTCGTGGCGCCGGGCCCGGAGGTGACGAGGACGACGCCGGGCCGCCCGGTGGACCGCGCATAGCCCTCGGCGGCATGGGCGGCCGCCTGCTCGTGCCGGACGAGGATGTGGCGGATCTCGTTCTGCTGGAAGAGCGCGTCATAGATCGGCAGCACCGCGCCGCCGGGATAGCCGAACACCGTATCGACACCCTGATCGCGCAGCGCCTGGACGACCATGTCCGCGCCGGTCATCTGTCGGGTCATCGCTCTCTCCGTCTTGCGCCGGCGCAGGGCCGGTCCCCCAGCAACAAAAAAACCCCCTCTCGGGGGCCATGGCGCGATAACCGTCAGGTCCCCATGGACCTAGACAGTCAACCGCGCCTCCTCAGAATACCTACCAGGCCAGTCACACCGATTCCTCCCTCGGGAGCCCTGCTTTAGGCATCGTGCCCGCGCGCGTCAACCGCAAACTCCGCAGAAAATTTCCCGGAGCGGCGCTGAGCCGCACTTTTCTTTCGCACGGGCGCGCGGAGCGGCTTGCCTGCCGCAGGCTCTGCCGATACGAACATGCAAAAGCAGAATAAATCTCTGACGTCGGGAGGTGAGTAAGACATGAAGGGCTGGCTCGGCCTCGCGGGCGCAATCGACCGCATCAGTAGCCTCTTCGGGTGGATCGCCGCGTGGCTCGTCCTCCTCGCCTGCCTGATCAGCGCCGGCAACGCCCTCTCCCGGTATCTCTTCAGCGCCAGCTCGAACGCGTGGCTGGAAATCCAGTGGCAGCTCTTCTCCGGGATCTTTCTCCTCGGGTCGGCGCAGGTGCTGAAGGCGAACGGCCACGTGCGGGTCGACCTCATCTATGGCTCGGTCTCGCCGCGGACCAAGCTGTGGATCGACGTCTTCGGGATCATCTTCTTCCTTTTTCCGACCATGGCGGTGCTCGCCTATTACAGCTGGGTCTTCTTCGTGCCGAGCTTCCAGTCGGGCGAGCATTCCTCGAACACCGGCGGCCTGATCCTCTGGCCGGTGAAGCTCCTGATGCCATTGGGCTTTGGCCTTGTGCTGCTGCAGGGCGTGTCCGAACTGATCAAGCGCTTCGCGGCGCTGTCCGGCGTGCTCGACGAGCCCGCCGAATACGAAGCCCCGCTGCAGTAGCCCCGAGGACACCCCGATGCTCGACTACGGTCTTACCGCACCGCTGATGTTCGTCGGGCTGGTCTGCTTCATGCTGATCGGCTTCCCCGTCGCATTCTCGCTCTCCGCGCTCGGCCTCTCCTTCGGGCTCATCGCGATGGAGATCGGCTATTTCGGGCCGGAGTACCTGCAGGCACTGCCCTACCGGATCTTCGGCACGATGTCGAACGAGCTGCTGCTCGCGATCCCGTTCTTCACCTTCCTCGGCACGGTGCTTGAGCGAAGCGGTCTTGCGGAGGATCTGCTGGAGGGAGCGGGACAACTGTTCGGCCCCTTCCCCGGCGGTCTCGCCTTTGCCGTCGTGCTGGTCGGCGCGATCCTCGGCGCCGTCACCGGCACCGTGGCCGCCTCGGTCATCGCGATGGGAATGATCTCTCTGCCGGTGATGCTGAAGTACGGCTACGACATGAAGGTCGGGACCGGGGTCATCGCGGCCTCCGGGACGATCGCGCAGGTGATCCCGCCGTCGCTCGTCCTCATCATCCTGTCAGACCAGCTCGGTGTTTCGGTCGGCGACATGTACCTTGGCGCCATCGGGCCGTCGGGGCTGCAGGTGACGCTGTTCCTGCTCTTCGTGCTCGGCCTCGCGATCTTCCAGCCGCACCGGGTTCCGCCGCTGCCGGCCGAGGCGCGCACCCTCCGGGGCTGGGCGCTTGTCGGCAAGGTGGCGTGGGGCATGGTGCCGTCGCTGGTGCTGATCTTCCTCGTGCTCGGCACGATCTTCCTCGGGCTCGCCACCCCGACCGAAGCGGGCGCCATGGGCGCGGTGGGCGCCATCCTGCTCGCCGTGGCGCACGGCAGGGCCAGCAAGGAGATGATGTGGTACGCGATGAGCACCACCATGCGGATCACCGCGATGGTCGTGTTCATCCTGCTCGGCGCCACGGTGTTCAGTCTCGTGTTCCAGGGGGTGAACGGCGGCCGCTGGATCGAGCATCTGCTGTCCAGCCTGCCCGGCGGTCAGACCGGCTTCCTGATCTTCACGATGATCTTCATCTTCTTCATCGCCTTCTTCCTCGACTTCTTCGAGATCTGCTTCATCGTGATTCCGATGCTGCTGCCGGTAGCGCAGTCGCTCGACATCAACCTCGTCTGGTTCGGCCTGCTGATCTGCGTGAACATCCAGACGTCGTTCATGCATCCGCCCTTCGGCTTCGCGCTCTTCTACCTGCGGGGCATCGCGCCCCCGGAGGTCAAGAGCCGGGACATCTACTGGGGTTCGATCCCGTGGATCTGCCTGCAGGTGACGCTCGTCGTCATCCTGATCGCATGGCCGGAGTCCGTGACCTACTGGATCGGCGAGCACGAGATGCTCGACACGGAATCCGTCGACAAGGCTCTGGAGGGCCTGTCCCTTCCCGAGCCGGCCGGCGACCTCGGGACGCCCGACTTCGGCGCCCCGCCGCTGGACCTGAAGTGAGGGGACGGGGAAAACCAACATGGAGGACAAGATGACTCTCAAGCGACGCAACTTCCTGAAGGTCGCCGCGGGCGGCGGCGCGGCGGCGGCCGCGCTCGCCGCGCCGGCCATCGCCCAGGACAATCCGAAGGTACAGTGGCGCCTGACCTCGGGTTTCCCGAGGTCTCTCGACACGATCTACGGCGCGGCGGAAACCTTTGCCGACCACGTCAAGGAAATGTCGGACGGCAACATCGAGATCCAGGTCTTTCCGGCCGGCGAGATCGTCCCGACCCCGCAGGCCGCCGAGGCGGTCGGCACCGGTGCGGTCGAGATGGCGCACACCTGCTCCTACTACTACTGGGGCAAGGATCCGACGTTCGCGCTCGGCACCGCGATTCCGTTCGGCCTCAACTCGCGGCTGATGACGGCGTGGATCTACGAGGGCGGCGGAAACGACCTGCTGAACGCCTTC
>JBGALW010000308.1:0-5820 GCA_044223585.1 Amaricoccus sp. | reverse complement strand
ACACCCGCGACGGCAGCTTCGGGACGACGGCGGAGATCGGCCCGCTCGATGCCGAACTGGCGCAGCGCATCGAGAGCCATGTTTTCGAGCCTCTGACCGCGCTGAAATGGCGCAACAGCGACCTGCGCTTCGCTTCCGTGGAGGCGCTGCGCACCAGCCTCGCCCGCCTTCCCGACCGCGTCGGCTTGATTCGCGCCCGCGAGGCCGACGACGAGCTGGCGCTGACCTACCTCAGCGCCGACGCCGAGATTGCTGATCTGGCACGGGGGCCGGCGGCGGTGGCGCTGCTGTGGGATGTCTGCCGTATCCCCGACTTCGGCAAGATCGCCGGCGAAGGCCACGCCCGGCTGCTCGGCCAGATGTTCCGCTTCCTCATCGGGGCTGCCGGCGGCCCTGCCGGCCTGCTGCCCTCCGACTGGGTGGCGCGGCAGGTGGACCGGTTGAACCGCAGCGACGGCGACATCGAAGCCCTGATGCAGCGCATCGCCGGCATCCGCACCTGGACCTATGTCTCTCATCAGAGCAGCTGGCTCGACGATGCCGAGGGCTGGAAGCAGCGCACCCGCGCGATCTAGGATAAGCTGTCCGACGCCCTGCACCAGCGCCTGATCCAACGTTTCGTCGACCGGCGCACCGCCTCGCTGGTCGGCCACATGCGCAGCCGCGGCGACCTGACCGCCTCGGTCGGTGCCGGCGGCGACGTGCGGGTCGAAGGCCACTTCGTCGGCACGCTGGAGGGGTTCCGCTTTGCCCCCGACCCGTCGGTTTCCGGTTCGGCCGGAGATGCGGGCCGGTCGGGGACCGCGGCCGCGGTGCGCGCGCTGGCGGCGCAGATCCGCCAACGCGTGAGCCAACTCGAGGCCGATGACGACAACGCTTTCGCCCTCGCCGCGGACGGCATGATCGCTTGGCGGAAAGAGGCCGTCGGCCAGCTCCACCGCGGCTCTGATGTTCTCTCGCCGCGGGTCGAGCCGCTTGCCTCCGATCTGCTCGGCGGCGAGGCCAGGGAGCGCCTGCGCCGCCGGCTCGCTCTCTTCGCCACGGCGCGGCTGCGCGCGCGTTTGGCGCCCCTCTATCGGGCACGCGAGGCGACAGTTGCCGGTGCCGCCGCCCGCGGCTTGCTGTGGCAACTGGCGGAGTCGCTCGGGATGCTGCCGCGCCGTTCTGCCCGAAGCCAGATCGCGGCGCTGTCGCGCAGCGATCGGCAGGCGTTGGCGGCGGCAGGCGTCCGCCTCGGCCACGAGGCGGTCTGGATACCGCGGCTGCTTAAGCCGGAAGCCATGGCGCTGCGCGGCCTGCTGTATTGGCTGCAAGCCGGCGGCGTCGGCGCTCGCCGCGGCTGGCCTCGGCCGGCCGTCGCTGGATCTGCCGTCCCTGGTGCCGCCGGCATTCCTCGCGGCGTCCGGCTACCGGCTCGTCGGCAGCACCGCCGTTCGCATCGACGTCGTCGAGCGGGTGCACGGATTGGTGCGGCAAGCCCTCCGCGTCGCTGCCACCACCCCGCTGCCGGAGGTGGAGATGGCGCGTCTGCTTGGCTGCCCCGCAGCGCGCCTGCCGCCGATGCTCGAATGCCTCGGCTATCGAACGGCGCAGATCGAGGGCGGACTTGTCGTCGCTTCCGGGAAATCGCGGCCACCGCGCCAGGGCGCGGACGGCATCGGGCGGCGGGCCGGACGCTCGTCCTCCACCAAGGACGCCCCGAGCGAGGTCCACTCGCCTTTCGCCGCCCTGCGGGCGCTGCAAGCCGGCCGATGATCGCGGCCGCACCGCTCCCCTCCGCTCCCCCCGCGCCTGCGCCTCGACAAATGGCTGTGGTTTGCCCGATTCCCGTAGAGTCGCTCGCTGGCCTCCGCCGCCTGCGCCGCCGCACAGGATCCGGCTGAACGGAGTGGTGGTGGACAAGGCTCACCAGAAGGTCGCACCGGGCGACGTCCTGACCTTCCCGCTAGGAGCGGTAGCAGATCCGCATCGTCAGGGTCGTCGCCCTCGGCCACCGCCGCGGCCCCGCGCCCGAAGCGCAAGCGCTTTACGAGGATCTGAGCCCGCCGGATCCAGGCGGCAGCACCGGCCAGTTCCGCGGTACGGCCGCCGGAGCCGGCCGGCCGACCAAGGCGGAGCGGCGGGCCCTCGACCGGCTGCGTGACTGACGCTTGCGAGCCAGGCGGATAACCCCTCGGCGGGTGGTGTTGAGCCGCTAGCGCCGGTTGTGCTACCCATGAACATGTTCCGCCGCCTGCTCGCGCTGTTCGAAGAGGACGAGACCGCACCGCCCCAGTCCGGCGGTGTCGATCCGCTGCAGCGTGCTGCTGCCGTCCTGCTGGTCATCGCGGCGCGCCTCGACGGCAAGATGGACGCGACGGAGCGGGCGAGCATCGAAAGGCTGCTGAAAGAGCGGCTGGAAGTGAACGATGCGAAAGCGCTAGTCGACGAGGCGGTTGAAGCCGCCGTCGAGTCGACCGATTTCTTCAGCGTCACCCGCGTGATCAATGATCGGCTAGAACCGCCGCAGCGTATCAATGTCCTCGAAATGCTGTGGGAGGTGGTCATCGCCGATGGTGCCGTCCCATGACTATGAGGCGAACCTGGTCCGGCGCGTTGCCGGGCTGCTGTACATCAGCGACCGTGATGCCGGCGAGGCTCGAAAACGGGTCGTCGGGAAGCTGACCGGGAATCGGGGGGAGCGGCCTGCACACCGTAACCACGCGATGATGCGCGAGCCGGCCGCCGCAAGAAACGGAGAAGAGAATGACCTATATCGTCACCGAAAACTGCATTCGCTGCAAGTACATGGACTGTGTCGAAGTGTACCCTGTCGACTGCTTCTACGAGGGCGAGAACATGCTCGTCATCCATCCTGACGAATGCATCGATTGCGGCGTGTGCAGACCCGAATGCCCAGCCGAGGCGATCGTTCCGGACACCGAGCCGGGACACGAGAAGTGGCTGACGAAGAACACCGAGTTCAGCAGATTTGGCCGAATATAACCCGCCAAGGGTCAACAGCCGGACGATGCTGACGACTGGAACGGCAAAGCGGACAAAGAGCAATATCTCAGCGAAAATCCCGGGTCGGGCAGCTGAAGCATGCGGGGCCGGCATGGCTGGCCTGCTGCTGAACACTTGACCGTTTGAAAAATGCTGCGTTTGCGTGGTATAAGGGAAAACCGCTGATCGAAGATCAGGGGGGTCGGGCCGTCGGACACATCACGTATCCAGAAGGGGCGGCCCATGCCTAACCAGGTGCTCGTAAGATCCAATCCGTCATCGTGCGCGGCGGTTGATCCTGTTCACGGGAGATACCGCGCGTCCGGGCGCCTTAACATCGATGGAGAGAACGGAGAAAATGCGGGAAGATATGGCCTTTGGCTCCGGTGACTATGTCGTCTACCCGACCCATGGCGTGGGCAAAGTCATCGGAATCGAAACCCGAGAAATCGCCGGACAAGAACTGCAACTCTTCGTCATCGCCTTCGATCGCGATCGAATGACGCTCCGGGTGCCGATCGGAAAGGTCGCCCACGCGGGTCTTCGCCGCCTCAGCACCCGCAAGGTCATGGAAAACGCCCTTACCAAGCTGCGTGGACGAGCCCGTGTCAAGAAGACCATGTGGAGCCGGCGCGCCCAGGAATACGAGGCCAAGATAAATTCCGGCGATCCCGTCTCCATCGCCGAGGTAGTCCGCGACCTTTACCCCAATGGGCAACCGGACAGTCGTTCAGCCGACGCCAGATTGCAGGCCGCCTTTGACCGGCTGGCGTGCGAGCTGGCTGCGCTGGAATCCATCGACAAAGAGCGGGCGACGGAGCTCGAAGAACTGCTCAGCGCTACTGCGGCCTCGCAGCCGAGCGTGCCGGCGGCGCGCGCCATGGCATTCCAGGGGCACACAACGTGTCCCGATGCTTCCGTCTTGCCGTTCACCGGAAGGGCGACGCTGTTGGGCCATCGCCTCGGTGTTCGGCCAGGCGGACAAGGCACGGCCTGCACCTGCTCGGCGCGCGCCCCGCCGACAATCTCATCTATCTCCCGGCAGCTTCATTGGCCGCGGCAGCGCATTCTTGCCACCATCGACGAAATGCTGCTGTTCCGCCGGGCCCTGTTGGCGGAACAGCTCGATGAATGCCGGCGCCATCGTCTACCTGCGCGGCAGCCAGGAAGAGATGTGGCATAAGCTGCTGCAGATGCAGTTCGCGCCGTCCCGGCGAGGTGCTCGAGTGGATGCTGGCTCAGAGCGTCGGCGCGACCCTCGATGCCTACAACGGCAACATCGGCGAGGAGCGGACTGCTGCCCGCCTGCGCGGGTCAGTGGCCCTCTCCCGCTGGACCAATCACCTGCGCGCCGGGATGCGCGCCACCAGTCGTCCGACCAATTGATGAGCGCCCTGCGCCGCGCCGCGTACACCCGCGACAATGCCTTGCTGTTCGTCAACTGGCGTCGATCCGCGCCGTCCACTTTCGGCGCAGCGGGATTCGTTCTGGTGGAAGCCGCGAATTCGAGGCGATGGGTAGACCCTACGACGGCTTCCGCCGCGTCATCCGCGGTGCGGATCCCCGCCACTCCGGCATCGTCATCGGCGACGCGATGACGTCGATCGACGCCGGCTGCGGCTTCGGCGGTCCGCTGATGGCCGGCTACTTCGATCCGGCAGGCGAACTGATCGTCTGATCGAAGCGTGACGACGAGGCTGTCGGCCTCGTCCGCGTCGTTTCCGGCGGACGAACGGGCGTCGATCGTGCGGCGCTGGACGTCGCGATGGCGCGGGGATCCCCTGCGGCGGCTGGGTGCCGCGCTGGCGGCGCGCCGAGGATGGCCGGGTGCCGGACCGCTATCCGCTGCGGGGGCAGCGCAGCGCCGCATGCAGGGAACGGACCCGGCTCAATGTCCGGGATAACGCGACCCTCATCCTTACCCGCGGCCAGCCGGCCGGCGGCACCGCCTGACGATCGCCGAGGCCAACGGCTGCGGCGTCCCCATCTCGTCGTCAACCTCGCGGCCGCCACCGATCCGGCGGCGGTGCGCGTGGCTCGCGACCGTTCGGGCGCGCGTGCTGAACGTTGCGGGACCAAGGAGGCGGTCGGGATCCATGCGCGGGCGACCGCGTTCCTGGTGCGATCCTGGACACACCTGATCCAGAACCGCCGGGCGGTTGCTGATGCCGCGCTTGCGAGAACGGTTGGCTTTCGCTACAAGGCGGCGCAGGGCGAACCCCTTCGGGTGATGTTCGCCGCGCCCAGGCGCGCTGAATGACTAGACGATCGTGCCGCCCGCAGCCCCGTGATGCTGGTCCGTGGCCGTTGATCGTTGCGAGTGCAAACCACGGAGGATCGAGGAGATGGCGGGGGCGACGCCCGGCTCTGCAAAGGAAAAGACCGTGTCCAGCGAGGCACCAGCCTCTCTCACCGGGTTCCCGCGGAGCGGCGTGCTGCCGCTTGGCTCCACCAAGGTCGCGACGACCCCGATCGCAATGGGCGCGCGCGACGGGAACAAGCGCCGGACCTTCTCCCTGGTCATGTCGACCATCGGCCGCGGGCCGGAAATCGGCCTCTTCCTCGAAAGCCTGCGGCGCCAGACGTTCCAGGACTTCGAGGTCATCGTCGTCGACCAGAACCAGGACGACCGCGTCCGCAGCCAGTGCGAACGCTTTCCGGAACTCGACATCCTCTACATGACCTCGCCGGCGGGAGCCTCGAAGGGCCGCAACGTGGGCCTCGAATATGCCTGTGGCGATATAATCGCATTTCCGGACGACGATTGCGTCTATGCCCCTTGCGTCCTGGAACGGGTCCAGGCCCTGATCAGTGGCGGTGTCGCCGATTTCGTCA
>JBGALW010000307.1:0-2611 GCA_044223585.1 Amaricoccus sp. | reverse complement strand
GGGCCGATCAGCTTCGACGACTTTCTCAAGGTCGACATCCGCGCCGGCCGCGTCCTGAGGGCCGAGCCGTTCCCGGAGGCGCGCAAGCCGGCGCTGAAGCTCTGGATCGACTTCGGCCCGGAGATCGGGGAAAGGAAGTCCTCCGCCCAGATCACCACGCACTACGACCCCGCGACCCTCGTCGGGCGCCTCGTGCTTGCGGTGGTGAACTTCCCGCCCCGCCAGATCGGCCCGTTCCGCTCCGAGGTGCTGACCCTCGGCCTCGCGGACGGGGACGGCGCGATCGTTCTCGTGACGCCGGAGCGGGACGTTCCGCCGGGGTCGCGCCTTTACTGACGGCGGATCCGCCGCTCCACCGGCCCGGTCATATTTCCACGAGGATAAGCTCGCCCGTTCTCGCCCGCTCGGTCCGGCGGCTCGCACGCAGACTGCGCAGCAATTCGCTGAGGACGGAACGGTCCCGCGTGTCCGTGTCCGGCAGCGACTCCAGGGCGTCCAGAATCGAGATTTCCACCTGCACCAGGGAAGTCCCGGGCTCCACCACGATCAGGTAGCGGGACGGGCTGATCTGAATCAGCGTCAGCCCGTCCAGGGCCGACAGGGTCGGCGACTCGGGCACGGTGATCACTGCCGTGTTCGGCGAGACGGCCTGCATCTTTACCGACGGATCATCCCCGCCGTACTGCGCCGAGGCGTATTCCGTGGCCCGCACGATCGCGCGCGCCCGGTCGCCGTCGATTGCCGAAAGCAGCGCCAGCGTGTCCTCCGGCAACGTTACGGTCACCACCCTGCTCGGCCCGGCGAACTTCGGCGGACGTCCCGGACTCTTGCCTTCTCGGTGCGCCGCCATTGCTGTCCCACATCCCTCCGTCGATCACGCCCTAATTACTAAATAAAAATTGGGAAGTCGAGGGGCTACTGAGGCACCGGACCACTCGCAAGGCGGTGATCTGGATATTTTTCCCGATAGAATCCCTTTACTCTGGCATAATTACGACATAGAAATCCATGCCCGCGCGCAAACGACGTCCGTGCGCAGGGCGGTGACGGCGTAACGAGCGAGAGGTGTATCCGATGTTTGCTGCCGCGATTCCGCTGCCCGCGTGCGCCGCGTCGGTGCTGCCGGCGGTGAGCGTCGTCATCGCCTGCCGCAACGGCGCCGCGACCCTGCCGGAGACGCTGGCGGGGCTTGCCAGCCAGGTATGGGACCGACCCTGGGAGATCGTCCTCGTCGACAACGGCTCGACAGACGGTTCGGCCGCGGTCTTCGCCGAATTCGCGGCGGCCCACCCGGCGCTCGCCTGCCGGATCGTCAACGCCTCCGACCGTCGCGGCAAGTCCTACGCCCTCAATGTCGGCATCGCGGCCGCCGAGGCTCCGGCGGTCGTGTTCTGCGATGCCGACGACGTGCCGGGCGAGGGATGGCTGGCGGCCATGGGCGAGGCGCTGGCAACCGAGATTCTCGTCGCCAGCCGGGTCGACTTCAGCCGCCTCAATTGCGGATGGGTCCGCGAGAGCCGCGGCGAGCACCAGGCCCGCACGCTCGAGCCCCTGCCCTTCCTGCCGAACCTGGTTCACGCTGGCGGCGGCACCATGGGCTTCCAGCGACGCCTCGTCGAGGACATCGGCGGCTTCGACCCGGAGTTCGCCTACTCCGAGGATACCGAGTTCAGCCTCCGCGCCCAGCTGGCCGGCCATCGGATCGCCTTCGTCCCCGAAGCGGTGATGCATGTCCGTGCCCGACAGGATCTCGGCCCGCTGTTTCGCCAGAGTTTCAACTGGGCATGCTACGAGATGAAGCTCGTCAGCCGATTCCGCGACCGGGTCGACTTCGCTGGCGGCTGGCGCGAGTATCTGCGCAGCTGGCGCCGGCTGCTGCGCCACAACCTCCGCACAGGCCTGCGGCCGCAACCGGAGACGATGATCAAAGCCGCCTGGCTGCGCTCGGGGCTTGGCCGCCTCGCCGGCCAGTTCACCGGCATGCTGCGCTACCGGCTGCCGCCCTTTCGCGGCATTGGCGGCTGACCGCAGCGGCCTGATCCCGACGCTCTGACGGCTCACCGCCGGATAAATCGGCGGGGAGAGCGGTCACGACGACCGCCCGATCTGCCGGGCGTGGTCGCTGCCGACGACCGCGCGTGCCGCGAACGCGTCCGCACTCTCCGGCGACGAGGTTGCCGGGCACGATCGTGTCGGCTAGCGTCCGGCCATGACTCGCCCCCGCATCATCGCCACCATCAGGCTGCCCGAGGCCGTCGAGGCCCGCCTCACCGCCACCTTCGATGCCGTGCTCGCCCCCTCCGAGGGCCCCGTGGACCTTGCTGCCGCGATGCGGGACGCGGACGGCCTGCTGCCGACCGTCGTCAACCGGATCGACGCGGATGTCCTCGCGACGCCCGGCCGCCGGGTGCGCATCATCGCGAACTTCGGCGTCGGCACCAATCACATCGACACAGCGGCCGCCCGCGCGGCGGGCGTCGTCGTCACGAACACGCCCGACGTGCTGACCGACGCCACCGCCGACCTCGCGATGGCGCTTATCCTTGCGGCCACCCGGCGGATGACCGAGGCGGAGGCGATGCTGCGCCGGGGGGACTGGACCGGCTTCTCC
>JBGALW010000050.1:0-21628 GCA_044223585.1 Amaricoccus sp. | reverse complement strand
GGCGATTTCAGCCACTGCAGCCGGTGGCATTGTCCCGCGATTGCCATGCGTCGCCTGCCGCTTCACAGCAATGCGAAGGCGCGTGGCGGCCCGCTCGCCGAGGCCGTGCGCGACCACGCGACGCGGGCCGAGGCGCTGCCATCGCGGGTAATCCTGTCGCACGACCGTTCGTGCAACATCGCCTGCCCGAGCTGCCGCGACCATGCGATCCTGCTCGACCATGCCGGCACCGCAAGGCTCGACGCGCTGTTCGAGAAAAGCCTGCGCCCGCTGATCCGGGAAGCCCGCCAGATCAAGGTCACCGGCTCGGGCGATCCGTTCGGGAGCCGGCATTTCCGCAAGGTCGTGCGGACCATCGCGGCCGAGCGCCGCGGCCGGCGCCTTCAGCTGCACACCAACGGCCTGCTGTTCGACGAACGCGCGTGGGACGACCTTGGCCTGGAGGGCCAGGTCTCCTCGGTCTGGATTTCGATCGACGCGGCGCGGCCGGCGACCTATGCGGAGCTGCGGCGCGGCGGGGACTTCCGGCAGCTGCTGCGCAACCTCGACTTCCTCGGGACACTGCGGCGGTTCGGGGCCTTCGACAGCCTGCGCCTCGATTTCGTCGTGCAGGCGGCAAACTGGCGCGAGATGGGCGAGTTCGTCGACCTCGCCCGGCGGGTCGGCGCCGACGGGGTCTATTTCCTGCGGCTGCGGAACTGGGGGCACGTGCCGCCCACGCGTTTTCGCGCGATGGACGTCTGCGACGCCGACCATCCCGAGCACGGCCAGCTGATGGCGCTTATCGCCGGAGACCGGTTCGCGGCGCCCTCGGTCGACATCGGCAGCCTCGGGTCCATGTCCGCGGCCGAGGACTACCAACCCGAGTTCGGCTGAGGGGCCGGACGCGCCGCCTTGACGAAGGCCTCCGGCGTCTCGCCGAGAACCGCCTCGAAATCCGGCAGCCAGGAGAGCCGGATGCGCTCGACCCGCCGCGTCAGGTAGCGCTCCCAGTCCCGCCCGGGCGCGGCGGCGCGCAAAGCCCTGCCCGGCAACGCCTCGAACAGCCAGCCGGCCCGCACGTAAGGCGCGAAGTCGAGCCCGTCGGTAACGACGACGACGGTATCGAAGGTCGCGAGCGTCGACCGGACCCTCTCCGGAAAGGCGGGCTCGACGGCGAGGCCGAGCGCCCACACCAGAGCGACCGAGCCGGCCCGCCGCTCCTGCGACAGCAGCAGGCCGAGATGCTCCGGGCGCGATGCGCGGCGACGGCCGAGGGCGAGCCCGGCGCGAAGCGCGCGATGCCGCAGTCCGGCCAGGACACGCGTCACCATCGCGCGGCCGGCGTCTGTCGCGCAAGCAGCGCGATGCGTTGCGCCGCGACGGCCGCGCCGTTCCATTCCGCCGGAACCGCGCGGCAGGCAGCGGTCATCGCCGCGCGGCACCCCGGATCGAGCAGCGCCTCGAGGCAGGTCGCGAGGCCGTAGGGGTCGTCCGCCGACGCATGCAGCGACCAGCCCGCGTTGGCCGCATAGCGCGCCCGCCCCTCCTGCAGGTCCATTTCCGGGGCAGCATTCGGCGTGAAGAGACAGGGAAGACCTGCAGCAATCACCTCGTGGAAGCTGTTGTACCCCGCGGCGCCGACGGCGAAGTCGAACGCCCGGAGGTAGCGCACCGCAGGGAACACCGTCCGGAGGTGGTGCCGGTCGCCGCGCGACGTGCCGTTGCCCGGCGACAGAGGCGACACCAGCTCGACGACATGCCTGTCCGGGTCTCTCAGGAGGCGATCCAGCGCCATCTCGCGGGCGAGGCCCATGTCGAAATTGGCGCCGGCGCCGAGCTGGAGCAGCGCGATCTCGCCCTCCTCCGGCAGCGCAAGCAGCCGCCGCGCCATGCGGCGGCCGAGCCACGCCTCCGGCGGCAGCTGAAGGATGGGCGGCAGGCGCTCGGCCATCGGATCGGTGCCGCTGCCGTCGTTGCCAGGGTCGGCGTGGCGGCAGAGCTCTCCCGGAACCAGCACCAGATCGAACTGGTCGGCACGCGCCGCAGCGGCCGGGCTTGCGTCCCGCCACATCGCGCGCCGCATCCAGGCGACCGACATCTCCGGCCGCTCCTCGAAGGCCGCCAGCATGCCGCCATAGGGGATGTTGCCGTCGAACACCGCCGCCGACGGCCGGTAGAAGGCGAGCGCCTCCCGCAGCTCGTCGGCCAGCCAGCGGTTCCACACGTCCGGGGCGACGCCGACGGCAGTATGAAACGGCCTGTATTCGGCCATGAAGCCCTCCGCCGCCGCAAATCCGACTGCCTTGGACAGCGAGAAGAACACGGTTTCGATATCGAACGGCTGGGCGCGGGCAACGGCGATCTGGCGGCCGACATGCCCGACGCCGACCCCGTTCGAGGTGACGACCAGCACCGTGTCCGGGCGCGGCAGCAACGGAGGGCGCGGGGTGCGCTTCGCAGCCGGCCGGTCCTTCAGCAGGGCGGCGATCCGCGTGCCGGCGCGGTCGAAGCCGAAACGCTCCGCCACAAGACGCCGTGCGAGCGTGCCCTGCCCGGAACGCAGCCCCGGATCCAGCCGCAGGCGGGTATAGAGCCCGTGTGCCTCCTCCGGGGTGGCATAGAGCGCGGCCTCGCCGAAGAGTGGCGCGAACGAGGGCGGAACGACCGTCGGCAGCCCCACGGCGAGGGCTTCGAGGACGTTGCAGCCGAAGGCCTCGATCCAGTCGCGATGATGGAAGTAGGCGTAGCCGTCGAGGCCGGTGAGGAACTCCGCCACGCCCCCGTGCGAAAAGGGCAGCGCCAGCCAGTGCGGCGGCCAGGGCCGCATGGCCTCCCGCAGGGCGGGATCGGCTCCGAGCATGCGAAAGACCAGCGCCGGATCGGCGGGATAGGCAGCGTCGCGTTCCTCGGGCGACGGCCACTTCAGCGGATCGGGACGGGTGTGGCGCCCAAGCGCGATCCGGTCGGTCGCGGACCCGGCACGCGCCCGCGGCCAGGCCTCGACGTCGATCAGGTTGTGCCAGTCCTCGGTCCAGGTCCGGCATCCCCAGCCCTCGGTCAGCAGGCCGGACCGGACGTTGGGGCCGACCGGGAGAAGGACCGGATCGGGCTGGCCGAAGTCGCGCAGGATGTCGCGGACGGCTCCGAGATCATACTGCGACGCGCCGGCGGCGTCGCGCGGCGGGTGGTGCATGACGATGCCGACGACGTCGGCATCGACGCGGATCTCCCGGGTCGGCGGCCGCGTCAGAAGCGTGGGATGGCAGACAAGGGCGAGCCGGGCGCGGACGCGCGTCTCCGCCGGCACCAGGGGCGTACCGGTCGCCTCCATCGCGGCGAGCACCCCCGGATGCGGCGGGCGGCGGCGCGACAGGACAGGCGACTGGATCGCCGCAACCGCCACGGACAGCCCGGCGCGACGAATGGCACGGATCTCGTTCGCGAGGGCGGTACTGGTGCCACCCGGAAACCGCACGTCCGCCAGCAGCACCACATCGAAGTCGGGAGGACTCAGTAGGCGCCCCCCGAGCGCGAGCCGGACGTTGCGCTTCCATTGCCAACATCGGGCTTCATCTGGCTGCTCTTCGGATGTTCGGCGGCCTTGAACTGGAAACCGCACGACGCAGTCAGCGACGCGCCCACCAGTGCTGCCAGAAGATACCGGACCCTCGACATTCGAATCCGCCCCCCATTTTCAAACATTATTGCGAAATCCTACCGCGAATACAAGGCACGCGCTTGCCGCCGGTCATGACCTCAGGGGCCGGGACGCCGCTCATCAGCCAGCCATCGCCCGCATCGAACCCGTCACGACCAGGCCGGGTAGTCCCGGGTGCGTCGCCACGCGCCGAGGCGCTGGCCGGGCGAGGCCGCGGCGGTCCGCAGCGCCCTGAGACCGATCTGGCGGAGCGAGGGTCGGTCCTCCGGCGGCGGGCGGCCGCGCCCGCCGTCCCAGAAGGCCGCAGCCCGGTCCGCGAACGGCACGGGGCCATCGTCAAGCGACGCGAAGTCCGGGCCGAGTTCCGCGGGCACTTCGGTGAAGAGATCGGTCGCGTCGAAATCGATGGCAAAGAGATCCCGGAAGGCGTCCCCCGCCTCCAGCGCGGTCTCCGGGGAGCGCATCCGGTCGATCAGCCAGGGAATGATCGACCGGTCGCCAGCCGCGCCCAGCGCGGCAACCTGCCGCACCGGCTCGCGCCCGGTCCACCGCCGCAGCCAGGCCCGGGCCTCGTCTGCGGGCGCCGTCGCGAGGCGGACGTCCACCGCCGCCGCGGCGTGGTCGCCGCCTTCCGCGGCGAGGCCGTCGAGCGTTTCGGCCGCCCGCCCGCCGGCCCCGAGGAGACGGGCGGACCAGGCGGCGGCGAAGCGCACCGCCTCGTCCTCCTCGCCGAGCGCGGGCAGCACGGCCGGCGCGAGGTCGCGGCGGCCGGTCTCGCCGACGAGCCGCAGCGCCCGGACACGCACCCCAGGGTCAGGGTCGTCGAGGAGCGCCACGAGGGCCCGATCCGACCGGTGATGCGCGGCGCGGCCACCCAGGCGGCGAGGCCGGCGTCGGTCGACTCGAAGCCAGCCGGTGATGAACGGCGAAGCTGCGCAGGCGCCGTGCAGGCCACCGCCCCGAGAGGCCGCGCCGGCCGCCTCGCCGCCTCGGCACCGGCCGCCAGCGCGCCGCGGTCGACGAGCGCCGCGTCGCCATGCCGGAACGCGAGGGCGGCGATCACGAAGACCTCGCCAGCCTCCGGCCAGTCGCCGAACTGCGCCAGCGCCGCCGCCCAGCCCGCCTCGCCCGCCGCGGCGAGCCCGGCGAGATGCGCCGTCAGCCGCTGGTCCAGCCGCCCGAGATCGGTCTCGCCGAAGCGGCGGCCGCGAAGCTCGGCGCACCGCCTGACCCAGAGAAAGGCGGCGTCGCCCGCATGCTGCTCGGTGAGCGCCGCGATGGTGGCAACACGGAGCACCGCCCGCGCCGTCAGTTGAGCTGCACCGACCCGCCGCGGATCCGGTTGGTCCCGCTGGCCTGGCTGGTGAGCCGGGTGCCGCGCAGCGTGATGCGCCCGTCCTTCTCCATGATGAGGGAGGCCCGGCCGCAGCGCAGCTCGATCCGCTCGCCCGCCGTCACCCGCACCAGCTCTCCGTCGCGCAGGATTTCCGGCGCCGGGCCGCGCGCCGGCTGGACGAGCCTGCCGACGATCAGCGGCCGCAGCGGATCGCCCGCCTCGAAGAGCAGCGCCACTTCGGCGCCGATCATGCCATAGTCGAGGGGCGCGAGGCTGCGGGCGGGGATCGCGGCGTCGCGCGGGTTGCCGGGGAACACGACCAGCGGGCCGCCTTCCTCAAGGCCCATCAGCACCCCGATCACCACGCCGTCGATCCGCCCGACCGTCTCCGCCATGTCGCGCTCCTCAGTTTTGATGGATGTTCGAGCCGTTCATCTTGATGTCTCCGGAGGCCTTCACGGTGATCTTGCCGGAGCCATTCACGGTGATGTCCTTGCCGTCGATGACGATCGTCCCGTCCTTCTTCAGCGAGATCGAGGCGGAGCCGCATTTCAGCAGGATGGAGTCGCCCGCGTCGATCACCGCGTTCTTGCCGATCTTGACGTTGCCATCCTCGGCGACGCTGATCCCAGCCGCCTTGCCGACGCTGAGCGACAGCGCGCCACCGACGCTCGTCGCGTCGTCGGCCCCGACCTTGCTGGTCCGGCCGGCCCCGATCTCGACCGACGAGGCCGCCCCGACCTTCATGCTGTGGGCCGCGCCGATGGTGACGCTCTGGTTGGCGCCGATGGTCCAGCTGTCGGACGCGCCGACATCATGGCTTTGTGCCAGCCCCACCGAGACCTGGCGCAGCGCGCCGATGGTGTTCACCTGCGCGGCGCCGACCGTGCGCGTCTCGGCCGCACCGACCGTGTCGACGCGCGCGGCTCCGACGGTGATCGTCTGCACCAGCGCGACGGTCTGGGTGTGGTTGGAGCCGATCGTCTCCGTCGCGTTCGAGCCGATCCCGATGGTCTCGTCGACGCCGACGGTGAGCGAGCGGTTGTTGCCGACGCTCTCGGTATCGTTGGACCCGATCGTCACCGTCCGGTCGACGCCGACGCTGGTCGTCTTGTTGTTGCCGACGTCCTCGTCGAGGTTCACGCCGACCGAGTGCTTCGCATTGTTGTCGATCCGGTCGCTCTGGTCGTGCTGGACGAGCTTCGCGCGGTCGTTCTTGACCAGCAGCGTGTGGTTCTTCTGCGCCTGGAAGTTGACGAGCTCCGCCCCGGCCTTGTCCTCGAACATCAGCTCGTTGTAGCCGCCGCCGCCGAGGCTGGAATTCGACTTCCACCCCGACTGCGTGGCGCTGCCCGGCAGGCCATAGGGCGGCATCTGGGCGGCGTTGTAGACCCGCCCGGTGATGATCGGCCGGTCCGGGTTGCCCTCGATGAAGTCGACGATCACCTCCTGCCCGATCCGCGGGATCTGGATGAAGCCCCAGCCGCCTCCGGCCCAGGCCTGCGACACCCGGATGAAGCAGGTGGTGTTCTCGTCGCGGTTGCCGAGCCGGTCCCAGTGGAACTGCACCTTCACCCGGGCGTAGGCGTCGGTGAAGATCTCCTCGCCGGCCGGTCCGACGACGGTCGCGGTCTGCGGGCCGCGCATGACCGGGCGGGGAGTCTGTCTCGGCGGACGGTAGGGAAGCGCGAGCGGCGCCGCGACCAGCCTGACCCGGAACGTCTCGCCGCCCATGTCGGTGTCGCCGCTCTGGTATTCCGGATCCTGGAAACGGTAGTCGACGCGCAGCACCAGGTGGTCCGCGTTCTGGTCGTCGCGGGGAAAGTCCGCGAGGGTGAACATGCAGCCCGAGAACAGGCCCCGGACCGTCCCGGCCGCCGCCACCCGCACGTGCGGCGCCTGCAGTTCCTCGCGGCGCAGCGCGGCGATCGCGTCGCCCCGGCCGACGTCAAGGTGGGCACCCGGCTGGCGGTAATGCTCGCCGGTGAAGGCGCCTGCCAGCGGCACGGCCTCGGACTGCGCCATCAGCGACAGGCCCGGCTTCTCGAAGTCGTAGTCGGTGTGCGCGAAGGTCCTCGTCCGGATCGAACTCGAAACCACCCATTCCGACAGGAAGTCGCGGTCCCGCCGCGACGGGTCGGCCTCGCGGTGGAACGGCACCGTCGCATAGCCCGGCGCGGGCTTGAGCTTGCCGGGGTCGTCGGTCAGCACCAGCGAATGCCCGTCCTCGGCATATTCGAAGAACGTGAAGATGCCCTCGTGCCTGGATGGCCGCATGAAGGCAAGGTCGGAATTAAGTCGTAACGGACGCAGTATTCGCGCGGCGGATATTGCCGGTCGACGCTTCTCGAAGCGCGCCTCGGGGTATTTGCTGAAGACTACGACTTCGATCACCCCGAGATTCTGGAAGATCCGGCAGTCGAAGGTCAGGCCGAGCAGCCAGGTCCAGGGCCGCAGCCTGCTGAGCAAGCGGTGTCCGACCTGGAACAGCCGAGCAGGTGATCGATGCTGAGCACCGCGGCGGGTCCTGGACCGCGCGATGGCGAGCGGCTGGCCCAGCATCGATCCTGGTCGACGTCGAGACCTGGAGCCGGTGAGCGCGAAGAAGGAAGACGTGCCCTGGGCGCCACGCGTCGTACGTGCAGCTCGGTGACAATGAGCCGGTCCCCCGAGCGGCTGCTGACCGTGATGGCTCGGTCCTCCGTCATCCTGCCGGACCCCTCCGCATGCGATCTGGACGTTCAATCATGCCATGCCCGGTCCGCCTTGTCGCGCTCCGCCGGCCGTGGAGGCCACCAGCCCGGCCGCGCGCAGCCCGGCCTCCGAGGCGATCTCGCACATCGCCACCCGGCCCGGGGCATAGCCCTCGGCAAAGCTGTCGGCGATCACCATCAGCGCCAGCGCCGCCGCCGCGGTCCCGACCTCGCCGAACGTCATTGCCGGATAGGCCGTTGGCAGCATCTCGCGGCGCGTGCGGTAGAAGCGGGGGCGGGCGATCATCGACTCCCACCCGCTGTAGCGCTCGCCGTTGCCGTTGCTGACGACGAAGTCGACGTCCGGCTCGGCCGGGCCGCCGCCGGTCACCGCCGCCCGCAGCGCCTGAAGCATCGCCCGGCCCTGGCTGTAGCGCTCGGAGGCGACGGTATCGGCCTCGGCGGCGACGCCGGTGGCAAGCAGCGCGGCCGGGGATGCGGCCGGCGCCCGGACGAGGCGCACGAAGGCGGCCGCCTCGCCCGGCACGAGGCCCTGGGCGTTGCGGTCGCCCTTCAGCCGGTTCGCCGCGTCGAGCCGGCTGAGATCGGCGGCGTTGACGAGGCTGTCGGCGCCGCCGAGCAGGATCTGGCTGGCGCCCGTGCGGTCGAGCATGCCGAGCGCATGTTCCAGCGCGCCGATTGCCGCGGCCGGCCCGCCGTCGATCGCCCGCGACGCCGGGTGGAAGGCAAGGCCGGTCGCCGAGAGCACGGCGGCGAGGAACCGCGGCGGCGGGATGTCCTCGTAGGCCGGGTGGCCGCGGAAGCTCTCCGGCGGCAGCAGGAGGAGCAGGGTCTCGCGCGGGTCCGCGCTCCCCTGCGCCTCGACGATCGCGCGGGCCGCCATGTTGACCAGCCACTCGCCTTCGCTGCGACGCAGCCGCCAGTGCGCCGGAATGCGCGCGACGAGCTGCGTGGCGCCGAATGGCTCCGGCCGCACATACTCCTCGAAGCCCGAGAGCGCGGCGCGGAACGCGGCACAGGCCTGCGGAGCGGTCAGCCCGGCCGCCGTCACCGCCCCGGCCCCGACCACCGAAAGCGGACGGCTCAGGGCGCCCATGTCGGCCTGTCGGTCAGGGTGCCGTCGCCGCCGAGCGGATTGAGGTAAGCCTTTCGCTTGCGCCGGGCGTTCAGCCAGACCGGCGAGACATAGCCGAAGACGATCTCGCGGAGCGCCGGCGCATTGCGCCGGGTGACGAAGGCCAGCCGCGCCTTCAGGGTGACGCGCCTGAGGTCCGGCTCGATCAGGACGGTGTCCGGCGCGAAGCCCCTGTCCTCCACCCGATCGTCGTAGACCAGCTTGAGCTGGGCGCGCAGGGTGGACTTCCGTGGCAGCCGGAACTGCCAGCGCCCTTCCGGCGTGAGATTGACGAGCGTGAAGGCGGTGCCGGGCTCGAGCGCCGGCAGCTGCTGGTCGGCCGGCGCGCAGAGATTGTGGCGCGGATCGAAGTCGCGCGGCGGCAGCGGCCACTGCTCGTCGATCCATGCCTGGTCGTAAGTGCCAGCAAGGCCGATGCGCGGCCGCCAGCCCCGCCCGACCGCTCCGAAGCCCGCCGGGCGCGGCCGGTCCGCCGGCCCCCGCGCCTCCTCGCCGGCATAGGTCACGTTCGGCGCCTCGCTCCGGACCGCGGGATCGGCCGAGGCCGCGCCGCGGTAGCCGATCCCGACCGGATTGCGGACGTCCCCGCTGCCGTCGGCAGGCGTGCCGCCATAGGCCCGCTCCCAGACGATCGGCATCGTCCGGAACGGCCGCGGCGCGCTGTATCCGCCCCCGGCCACCGCACGGTCGCCGGTCACCGTCAGCACCTTGCGCACGGGCCCGACGCTGAGCCCGACGCGCACCACCATCATCAGCTCGCCCGTTTGGCGCATGGGCCGTACCGTTGACGAGGATGTCGGCGCCGGGCTTCAGCGGCGCAATGTCGGCCTCGTAGCGCGTCGACGACAGCGCCGGATCGCCGAACGGCACGTCGGCGAAAGCGACCGGCAGCTGGTCCGCGGCAGGCGCGATTTCGTCCCGGGCATCAAAGCTCGCCGAGAGCATCAGCACCAGGACCTCCTGCCCTTCGGCGTCGAGCTGCACGTGCGTCGCGGCGGCGAAGGGTGTGCGGTTCTCGAGCCAGACGTCGAAGGCCATCGCTCAGCACCAGTTCCCGTTGTCGTCGAGGCCGACCGGCCAGTAGGGCATTGCTGTCAATACTGCCACGACCTCGTCTTTCCGGACCTCACGGGGCCACCTCAGCAGCAGATCCTGCGGCAAGACACGCGTCGCCTCCGACGCCCCCTGGGGCAACCCGCTGCATTCAAGCCAATAGTGCCGGACGACATCGACTACTGCGGCCTGAGTGGCCGGCCCCCCCGGCCGTCGGGCGAACGCCGCCTTGCGCGCCTCCACGATGCTCCCTGCGGCGGGCAGCTGGCCTCCACAAAGGGCAGCCCAATCAGCGAGCGCCTGTCCAGCTTCGCGCTCGATATCCCACCAGATGCAAGGAAGAGGCTCTTGAACGCGGGCGGCGCCGAGCGCAGGTCGGCTCCGCCCTCGAGGGGCAGGGCGCCCACGACGTCGAAAGGGGCGTAGTAGAGGCGCTGATATCCGAGCGGTATGCTGTGGACGAGATACCTTTCGTACTTCATTCGCGCGGCCTCACTCGTCGTTCCCCACGGGGATGAACACGAACATCCCGAGAAACCGCTTCAGCTCGCTGTCCTTCAGGATCATTTCGGACAGGAGAAGTTCCGAGGGATTGACCGGCCCGAGATCACCGTCCCTAGCCTCGGTGTCCTTCCCCCACATCTCCTCGTCGGGCTCCGGCTCCGGCTCAAGGGGCACCGCACCCTCGTTCCGGTCATTCGCATCAAGGATCTCGAGGTAGTATCGCCGGAAGATCTCGATGAACCTCGGATGCGAGCACGGCCCCATCGGCCAGCGCTGCTGGCGGGTCGTGTCCGCAAGCTCGCGGGCGGCAACCGATTCCCACCACTCGTAAAGAACTGGAATTATTGTGCGAAGCTCGGCTTCATAGCGCCGCGAGATATCCTCATACACGTCCATCAGGCTGCACCTCCCATGAGCCCGATGAGAGCATCCACAAACTCATGCCCCCAGTAGTTGGCCGTATACCCGCCCTGCGAGTTTGAGCAGACCCGGCAATGAGGCTTGCATGTATCGATGTCCTGCGCCCAATCCTTGAATTTCTTCATGGTTGCACTACGGACCTTGCTGCTCTTGTCGCACGCACCCTTGCAGCCGCCCAGGTGGTGCCAGACGTATGCCTGCGGAGGCTGATGATCGGCGGTCCACTTCTTCGACGTGCGCTTCTTGCCCTTCCGGGTTGTCCAGGAGTTCACCATTCCCCGCGGGCAATTTGGCGTCCAGCATCCGGACGCCTTCCCGTCCTTGTTGGCCTTCTCCTTCTGATCGTCGGTCGGGCGATTGTGCTTGTACTTCGCCGCCTCGCAGGGAGTGCACTCGTATTTCTCCGTGAACCCGTGCTTCTCGAGATTCTGGGCAACTTCGGCCTTGACACAGACGATGTTGGGCGGCGTGGAGCCCGTGTTCTGCATCATGGGGTGGCCGTGACAGTCGGCGCCCTTGCCTTCCACCTTCACGACAAAGGACCATAGGGTGAAATTCCCTTTTCCCTTCGTCTTGTGCGTCACCACGCCACCGCCCTGCGTCGCGGCCTCGTTGCCGGTGCTCGTGCTGACCTCGGAGGCATCCTCGAGTGCGGTCGGGTTGCCGTCGATCTTGACCGAGCGGCTTCCCTTCGCAAGATCCCCTGCGGAGAGCTTGTTCACATACGGCACCGGCACCGGCCCGGCAGGCGGCGGCGGGGGCGTCAGGCAAACGTCGCCGGGCGCCGTGGCGCTGCCCCCGCTCCCCTTGTGAAAGAAGCCCATCCCCTCCGCGAAGACCGTGCAGGACACTACAGCTCCTCTTCTTCGGGCACCCAGTTGCGCATGACCCGCAGGCCGTTTCGCGCGAGATCGACGATGTCACCGAACGAGGCCTCTTTCACCTCGGGACCGTCTATCCAGAAGGCGATCTTGGAATCCTCTCCGGAGCCGCTGGCCGGGTCGCCGAGCCGGCTGGTGTTCCCCGCGATCATTTGCGGTGCGAGGACGCCGACAAGGGCTGCGGCAACGACCCCTTCGACACGCGTGAACCATGGATCGGACGGGTCCGGCCGCGCCCCAATTCCCGCGATCACGAATGGATACCGCCGCCCGGCGCGGTCCTCGCTCATCCGCCAGACGCCAGCGCAGGGGGCGTCGCAGAAGATGCCGGCCGGGACCGTGAAGCGCCAGGCGCGCGGGTCGAGCGGGCCGCGGGAGGGGTGTTCGATCAGGTCGCGCGACATCCAGCGGTCCCAGCGGTCGGTGAAGGCGCGCGGCAGGTTCCAGCTCACGAAGTCCCCCGCGGCCGGGATCTTGCCGAAGAAGCCGGTGGTCACAGCCGTTCGGGGCATGTGAACCTCGCGAACATCTGCAGGTCGAACGGGTTGTCGACGCTCGCCGCCCGAAGCTCGAAATCGGCATAGTGCCCGCCGGCGGCGAGGCGGAGCCGGAAGACCTCCGGCAACTCGGTCGGCTGGAGCCGAGCGTTCCGCATCAACCTCAGCCAGGCCCAGCTGCCCGTCTCGCTCTTCATCACCTCGGGCGAGCCGTCGACCGGCTGGAACACCAGCGTGACGACGCCGGTGCCGTCGCGCCCCGGCCAGGTCATCGGCGCCGGCCGCGTCGCGCTGTTGAAGTAGTTCAGCACCTGCCCGTCGACGTTGAGGGAAACCCGTGCCGCGGCGGGCGAGAGGTCCTTCGGCTCCAGCGTGAAGGTCATCACCGGCCCGGCGCCGCCGGGGAACAGGCCGTCGCGGATCCGCCGCGCCTGCTCGATCGCCCCGAGCGCGCCGGCGTCAAGGCCGAGGTCGGCGCGCCAGCGCCACGGTCGCGCCGTGGTGTCGACGTACGTCAGCAGCTGGTCGTTCGTGAAGGTGTCGATCAGGCCGCCGGGACCGAACACGCGGGCGAAGTCGGCAGTGTTGACGTCGATGGCGCTCGACGGATCGAACGGGTAGCGCCCGGCGAGCGCCGCCTTGCAGAAGGGCAGCACGTCGGCGCGCCAGGCCGCGTTCAGCTGGTCGACGACCGCCTTCTCGGTGATGTCGCGCAGGCCGCCGATCCCCGCGAGCCAGTCGTCGAGCGGGTCGGGCATCAGCGCCGCCTGGTTCACCACCGCCCCGGTCAGTTCGGCGAGCCCGCCCTGGTCCTTGATCGCCTGCTCGGGGTTTGGGCTCGCCTCGACCGTCTGCAGCATGTTCGACAGCGCCCCGAGCGCCGCGGCGGCGTCGTCGAGCGCCGGCGGCGCGCCGTCGACCTCCTGCACGGTGCCGCGCAGCGCCTTGAAATGGTCCGAGACCGGCTGCCCGGAGGTGTCCGGCGCCGCGCCGCCGGTCGGCGCGAACTTCAGCCCCTTCTTGGCGAGCTTGCCGAGCGTCCCGAGCTTGCCAAGGATCTTGGAGGCCGCCTTGGGCGGCCCGCCGTCACCCTGCGCCGCGTCCGGCGGGCGGGCGAGGTCGGTCTCGGCGGCGGTCGCGGTCAGCAGCCGGCGGAGCGCGGAGTCCGGATTGGCGAGGTCCTTGAGGTTCTCGCTCGCGACGCGCAGGTCGGTGATCGGCGCCAGCGTCAGGTCGCGCAGCATCGCGTCCCACTGCGCGATGAAGTCGTCGTAGTAGAGCTTCAGCATGTCCGCGGAGAGGGCGTCGACCGAGACCTCCGCGCTCTCCTCGCAGCCGCCGGCGAAGACCGAGCGGTCGAGCGCGGCCTGGGCGGCGACCTCCTCGACACGGGCGAGGACGACGTCGTGAAAGCCGGCGTAGGTGAAGATGCCGTCGATGCCGGTGCGCAGGCTGGCGCCGGAGCGGCGGGTGAACACCTTCGCGCCGTTCGGCCCGGCGAAATTCGCCGGCACCCAGTCCGGCAGCGCGGTCGCGGCGGGGTCGGAGCGCAGCGCGTCGTAGGCGCGGCGCGACAGCGGGATCGAGCAGACCGCGGCCAGCGCCTCCTGCGCCAGCGCCTCGTCCGGTGCGATCCGCGTCTCGTCGGACGCCATGCGGGCGATCGCCGCGAGCTGGTGCTCGGCCGCGGCTTCGGTGGGGAACGGCGGGGTTTCCGACGCTTCGGGCAGCCGCTCGGTCCACCAGGTCGCAACGAAGTCCGGGTCGAACTGGCTGAGCCCGGTCATCATCCGGTAGGTCTTGAGCCCGCCGAGCAGGAAGTCCGGATCGCGGATGTTGCGCCACATCGCCGCTTCCAGAAGCGCCACCATCCGGGGCTCCAGGATGTTGCGGAGGGCCAGCGCATAGGCCGTGTCCTGCGCCGCGGCGATGTCCGGCGCGGCGGAGGGGCCGACGGCGCGGGCGAAGAGGCCCGGCAGCGGCGTGCGGGCGTTCTGCACCTCGGTGACCGCGTCGAGTGCCACGTCCAGGTCCGAGGGCGTGACCGAAGCCTGACGCGCCGCCACCGGCGCCAGCGTGACGCGCAGCCGGTCGAAGGACGCGACCTGCGACGCCACGGCGCCGCGGTTGGCGAAATAGGCGGCGAGGAAGCCGACGGTGGCCGCGACCGCGAGCCCCGCCGCGCCGACCGCCGCACCCCGCCAGATCCAGACGCGTCGCTCCTCCGCGCCGGGGTCGATGGTCGCGAGCCCGGCCTCCGGAAAGATCACGTCCGTCAGCAGCCGGCGGACGAAGAAGCTCCGGCGTTCGATCCGGCGGGAAGGCATCGGCGGCGCGGCGGGGAGGCCGAAGCCCGACGACAGCGCCGCGACCATCCGGTCGATCGGCGTCCCCTCCTGGGTGGCGGAGATGAGGTAGAAGCCGCGCAGCCACGGGCTCGCCTCGTACCGGCTCTCGCCGAACACCGTGTCGACCAGCGTCCGCAGCGGCGCCTCGAGGCTCGAAACCTGGGCCGGAAAGCGGAAGACCTCGGCACGGTCCGCCAGCGCCTCCTCGTTCTCCATGCCGCCGCCGACCCGCCGCTCCAGCCGGCCGACCAGCGCCGCCAGCTCGCGGGCGACGCCCGCCCCGTCCACCCGCTCTCCGGGGGCGAAGGTTGCACCCCAGACCTGCTCCCGCTCGGTGTTGGTGAGGGCCGCGAAACTCGTCTCGAACCCGCGGATCAGATCGGCCTTGGTCAGCAGCAGATAGACCGGCAGCCGCACTTCCAGCCGCTGGTCGAGCTCGCCCAGCCGTTTGCGGATCTCGCGGCCATGGGCGCGGATCGCCGCGTCGCCGTCGGCGAGCAGGTCCACCGGGACCGCGACGATCACGCCGTTCAGCGCCCGCCGGCCCCGATGCTTCTTCAGGAGATCGAGGAATCCGAGCCATTCCGCGGCATCCGCCTCGGGCGCGCTCTCCTGCACGACATAGCGGCCGGCGGTGTCGATCAGCACCGCCTCCTCGGTGAAGAACCAGTCACAGTTCCGCGTCCCGCCGACCCCCTGCAGGTCGTCCGTCAGGTCAAAGGGGAAATCGAGCCCGGACTGGCGCAGGGCGGTGGTCTTGCCGGCCGCCGGCGGCCCGATGATGACGTACCACGGCATCTCGCGCAGGAAGCGCCTGCCGCCGAGCCTGCGCCGCCTGAGCTCGTCCAGCACCCCCTGAAACCGCGCGTTGACCGCGGCGACCCCTTCGGCCGCCGGATCGAAGGGCGCCGGCTCCGGCGCGCTCAGCTCGGCGACGAACAGCCGGTTGGCACGGGCCGCGCGCCGCCAGCGCAGGATCGCCCAGAGCAGCCAGAGGAACACCAGCCCGGCGATCACGCCAAGCCGCGCGGTTTCGCCCTGGAGCGGCCGAAGGTCGCCAAGGCCGAGGAGCGGCCCGAACATCCAGACGATCAGGGCAAGGCAGGCAAGGCCGATCAGCGACCATAGCCAGCGCGAGGTCAGGAACGCCCAGATCGCCCGGAAGAACGCGCCGATCACAGCCGCTTCTCCACCAGGATCTCGATGCGTCGGTTGAGCGCCCTGCCCTCGCGCGTCCGGTTGTCCGCCACCGGCTCGGTCGCCGCGCGCCCCTCGGCGTGGACCCGGTCGGCCGGCGCCCCGCCGGCGACAAGGAGGCGCGCGACCGTCTCGGCGCGCGCGCGGCTCAGGGCCTCGTTGGTGGCGAAGGGATTGCTGGCGCTGACCGGGATGCTGTCGGTGTGGCCGACGACCCTCACCTCGCCGATCAGATCCTCGTTGGCGGCGATCACCCCGCCAATCGATTCAAGCAGCGGCGCGAAACCGTCTGTCAGTTCGGCCCGCGCCGAGCGGAAGAGTTCGGGATCGGCCCACTGGACGACCAGCGTCGCCACCGAAACCGTCTCGCGTCCGGTGAGGGCGGGGCGCAGGCCCGCGGGCGCGGCGGATTCGAATTCAGGCAGCAGGGCAAAGTCCACGGGCTCCAGCGCCGGGCGGGGCGCCGGGGGCGGCTCCCGGTCGCGATCGGGCCGGAAGATCTCGGCCCGCTCTGGCGGCGGCAGCGACCGGGCGACCGCCGCAAGTTCCTCGGTCTGCCCGCCGAGCCGGAGCGCGAGCAGCAGGTAGACCCCGGCCGCCGCGACCACCGCCGCGGCAAGCAGCACCCAGATCGGCACCGCGAACCGCCGCGCGACGTCGGCGGCGACGACGCCCTGCCAGTTGAGCGACAGCGGCGCGGCGGCGGCCTCCGGGTCGCGGACCAGCCGGGCCGCCGCCGTCCGCACCGCCGCCAGCGACCGCGCCCCGGCCCGCCCCGGCACCCGGTACTTGCCGCGGAAGCCGAGGCTGAGGCAGGTCGCGAACAGCTCGATGAGGTCGCGCTCGCTCCCCGGATGGCGCTCCAGTTCCTCCAGCCGGTCGAAGAAGCGGGTGCCGGCATCGACGTCGCCATAGAGTGTCGAGACCAGCGGCTGGCGCGGCCACGCGCCGGCCCCGCCCCAGGGCGTATTGAGCGCGAGGTCGTCGAGCAGCGCCGCGACGGCCCAGGTCGCCCGGTCCGCGGTGGCGAGCGGCACGCCCCGTCCGAGCGCGGCGTCGCGCCCTGCCGCCAGCCCGTCGAGAAGCCGCGTCCGCAGCGTTTCGGGATCCGCCGGCGCCGTCGCCGACTCAAGCTCGGGCGCGAAGGCGAGCAGGGCCCCGAACGCCGCGATGAGCGGGTTCGGGTGGTCGCGGGGCGGCGCCGGCGCCGCGACCGCGGCGGCGCGTGGCCGCTCGGCCGCCGGGGGCTGCCGGACCCGCGTCCGGCCGCGATCCGCGTCGGGGCCGAAGGGGTCATCCGGTGTCATCAGCGGCTCACCGCGTAGCAGTCGACTTCCGGCTCGCTGGGAAGCACTCCCGAGACTCCGATGACGAAGCCGGGCGCATCGCGAAGCGACGCCCAGTGCTCGCTCTTCTGGTCGAGCTCGAGGCAGAGGCGGTCGCCGTCGTAGGGAATCTCGCGCGGCTGCGAGTGCAGCGGCTTCAGCGGGATCCCCGGCAGGCGCGACTTCCAGAGTGCGTCGAACTCGCCCGCCGAGCCCACGGTCGCCTGCTGCACGAAGATCCGCCGCAGCGCGTCGTCCGACAACTCCGACCCGACGCGCACCACGATGCGGCTCGACGCCAGCATCTCGGCATTGTCGATCCGCACCTTCCAGATGTTGGTCGCATGTTTCATCACCGCCAGCGCCCGCGACTTCGGCTCGACATAGCGCAGGCTGAGGACGAGCGAGCGCAGCGTGTCGGCGAGCGCGGAAAAGGCTGGCGACGGCGTCAGGTGGTCGTAGACCGGCAGGTCGCTCAGCCGGCGCGATCCCGAGCCGTAGGTCGCCATCCGGCCGGCGAGCCCCGCAAGCTCGAGAAACACCTCGCCCGGATGGAAAAGATCCTGTTCGGCCATGTGGGCGAGCCTCAGCCGCGCGCTGTTGGCAAGCTCGAGGACCAGCAGGTTCTCGACGCTTCGCCCCGCGCCGCCGAGGACCATGCGGCCGTGCGCGTCGGCAATCCGCTCGAGCCCGGTGACGAGTTCCTGCAGGAGCTGGCGGTAGAAGGGCGCCGCGGCGGTCACGAGCGCGGGCGGCAGGAAGGCCTCGGCAAGCGCGATCCCGCCGTCGGCCCGCAGGCCGGCGACGTCCGCCACCGGCAGGGTGGTATAGCCGCCCGCGTCGCGACCGGGCGGCAGCAGCACCGCCGCCGGCCGGGCGATCTCGATCTCCTCGGGGTCGGCGCCGCCATGCACGGCGTCACGCACCCGCTCGATCACCCCGCGGTAACGCGCGCCGGACGGCGCCGCATGCGCCGCGTCGAAGCTCGCCCCGCCTGGCGCCTCCAGCGGCAGCCCGAGGCAGATCGCCCCGGACGTCTCCCGCGTGATCGCCACCGGCTCGGGCGGCGCCATCGACGCCGGGATCGCAAAGGGCGTGCCGTCGGGAAAGATGCCGGTCGCCGAAACGATGGCGACGCGGCCTGACTCGAGCAGCACCGGATCGAGCGCCAGGCTCGCGAACCCCCAGGGCTGCAGCCGGGCCGCCCTGAGCGACCCGCGCACCAGCGCCTCGGTCGCGCGGTCCTGCTGCTGGAAGTGTTGAGGTCGCAGGAACTGCCCCTCAGACCACAGCACCCTTCCCGGCCCGTCCATTGCGAAGCACCCCCTCGGGATCAGGCCATGACGACGGCGAGGCCGCCCGGACCGAGCGTCACCGTCGCCGTCAGGGCGGCGCCGGGCGGCACCGCCACCGCCGTCCGCCAGACCTTGCCGCCCGGATCGCGGAACAGCGCGAGGATGCCGAGCTGCGTCGCCTCCGGCTCCATCGTGACGGTCTTGGACGCCGTCGCACCCGGCGCCACCGCCAGCTGATCCATGCCGACGAGGTCGGCGGCAAGCGCGGTGGCCGGATCCTGCAGCGCGAAGGGGTCGGCGGCGGTGAAGGCCGCCGCGTCGCGGAGGCGCAGCAGCGACACCGTCACCGGCCGGTCCGCCCCGTCCGGGCCGGGATTCATCCCTGCGCCGCCGGTTATGGTCACCGCCACGGTTCCCGGCGGGGGCGGCCCGCCGCCGCAGGCCGCGAGCAGCCCGGCGGCACCGGCGAGGAGCAGAAAGGCACGGCGATCCCGGTCCGGCATGGTCTATTTTTCCTCCCTCTCGTAGGCATCGCGAAAGTCGGCCCCGACCTCGCCGAGGAAGCGCTGTTCCGCCCCCTCGGCGATTTCGCGGAACCGTCGCTCGTAGAGTTCCCAGAGCTTGGCCCGCCGGCCGCCGGCGAGCAGCGTCTCCAGCAGGCCAAGACGCTCGACCTCGGCCTCGACCTCCTTGGGGTCGAAGCGGTCGACCATCCGCCGGAGCGCCGCCTGGACACCGCGCCAGGAGTTCGCCTGATGCTCGGCAAGGTCCCGCACCGCCCCGGTGATCGCCCCCTGTGCGTCGGTGAACCCCGACCCGCGCGGCACGAGCATCACGGCGAGCGCATCCTCGACGGTCGGCAGGAACTTCAGCGGGTTGTTCTCCGCCGACCCGATGACGGTCTGGGCGATGCGGGCGGTCCCCTTCTCGCTCGCCCTCAGCCGCAGCAGCTGCATCAGGCCCTCCACCATGAGCCGGTATTCGGCGCCCAGCGCCTCGAGGCTCGCCGCCGGGTCGCCGGCCGGGGCGTCGGCGGGGTCGAGCCCGCCCCCGCGCAGGACCGCCGCGAGGCCGGCATCGGCGCCCGCGACACTTCCGCCCGCGGGGTGGACCGGGTCCGAGGCGGGCGCTGCCGCCGGGCCGGACCGGTCGGGGGCCGGGTCGGGCATTGCCGGGGCGTCCCAGTCGAATCCGCCGATCGGCCCCCGCGGCTCGGGCTGCGGCGTTGCCACCGGGTCGAGCGTGAAGGGATCGTCGAACAGCGGCGGGGTCTCCGGCGCGGCTGACCGCTCCGCGACCGGTGAGCGGACCGGGTGGCCGAAAGGGTCCGGCAGGTCCGGGGGACGGGCCGGCCGCGGCTCCGGTTCCGGAGCACGCGCGAAGAACCCGTCCACGTCGAAGGGATCGCTCCTCCGCGCCGGCATCTCCTGAACCGGGGCGTCAGGCACCGCGCGCGGCGGAGGCGCCTGCCGCTCCGGCTCGCGGATCGCGGCGCGCAGCACGTAGTCGCCGAGCCGCAGCAGCATGCCGTGCTGCAGCGGCGCCGAGTTGCCGTTGCCGAGCGGCCGGGCGGCGTTGCCGAGATAGAGGCCGCCGCTCGAGGTGTCGGTCACGGTGAACTGCCCCGCCCGGCCGGTGACCGTGCAGTGGCTGCGCGAGACGTAGCTGTCGGGATCGTCGATCCGCCAGTCGGCCTCGGCGCTGCGCCCGATCACCAGCACGCCGTCGTCGAGCCGCATCTGCCGCACCGCCTGCGGATGGGGACCGTCCTCGATGGTGAGGAGCAGGGTCATGCCGCGGCCCTCGGCCCGTCGGCGGCAAGCCCGACCACGGCCCTGAGCCGCAGGTCGTCGGCGTCGCGGTCGCGACGCGGCGCGATCCAGGCGGTGCAACCGAGCCGCGCCGTGCCGAGCCGGGCAGCCGGCACCGCGTCGCGCCTCAGCACCGGCCGCACGTCGACATCGAGCGTCTCGCCGACGGCATGCAGCAGGGCGCCGCGCAGGGCCGCCAGCCGGGAGCCGCCCGGAATGAACTCGAGATAGTCGGTCAGCGACAGCGGCCCGACCCGCACCTCGGTCCGGGCCTGCCGGGCGAACACCCGCGGCCCGAGGATCGCGCTGGTGCCGAGGCCGGCGTGGGCCGCGCCGAGCCGGGTCTGCAGCCGGGCCGGGACCGCCGTCCAGCTGCCGACGAACTCGCGCACGCGCACCGGAACGCCGAGCGCGCTGGCCAGAACGCCGGTCAGCCGCTCGGGACCGAACACCTGGTGCCCGAGCGCCGCCGCCTGTCCGAGCTTCACCGGCCCGATCGGCCCGCTGCCCTCGCCGGCCAGGGCCCGCAGCATTGCCCCGATCCGCCCGCCGCCCGGTCGTTCCGCCTCGACCTCCGGCCGCTGGTCGGCCCAGGCGCGATAGTAGAGCGCCAGCGCCCGATGCTGGACGAGGTTGGCGAAGTCGACAAACGTGGTGTCGCTGGTCGCACCCTCGACCCCGCCCGAGAACCAGCGCTGGGACAGCCGGTCGAGCACCCGGCGCGTCAGGTGCAGCGGCATCGGTCCTTCCGGCCCGAGGAGGCCGATCAGCACCGCCGTCACCCGCGCCGGTCCTGCATCGTCCGCCGGTGCCAGCGCCGCGACGTCGCGCAGCGCGAAGCCGAGCCGCACCGACTGGCCGAGCCGCGCCGGCTCCGCGTCCGGCCGGCCACCACGGCCGAAGCGGCCGCCATGTCCGGCCTCCAGCCGGCGCAGGAGTTCGAAGAAATCGGTCTCCGGCGCCTCGAGCGGGCCGATCACACGAGACTGCGGTTGCCGACCGTCAGCGGCCATGACACCTCCTCGTGACTTGCCAGGAACCGGGAGCGCGTCCGCACGAAGGCGTTGACCGCGGCGTATCGCGCGAAGAGCCGCGCCAGCAGCGCCGAGAGCAGGAGGCCACTGCCGCCCGCCAGCATCCCCCGGTCGATGTCGAGCGTCACCTCGGTGCCGCGGCCGAAGCACAGCGGCCCGGCACGCGGCAGCCGCTCGACAACCGGCCGGGCGGACACCGCGGCGATGGACGCGGCGTGCCGTGCCAGCGCCGGATCGCCGCGGTCGGCGTAGAGGGCGAGCGTCGTCCGCAGCGGATCGGTCGCGGCCCCTTCGACGGCGAGGCCGAGATAGTTCAGCGACAGCTGCCCCACCAGCCTCCAGGCGACCTCGTCGGACCGGCCCTCGCCCTGCATCCCGGTCGGAAGCGCCGCGGGCAGCGACGGCCGCGGCGGGCGCAGCGTCCCGAGCAGCGCCACC
>JBGALW010000049.1:0-21739 GCA_044223585.1 Amaricoccus sp. | reverse complement strand
CCCCTCTGCCGGTCCGGCGGCGTCTGGCGCGGGCAACGGCGTTCCTCCCTGCGGGGCTGGTGTGAGCGGAGCGCGAGCCGCCGCGGTCGTTTCGGAGCAGATCGCGGCGCGTCACGATCAACGGGGCCGGGGGCTTTGTCAATTCCGGTCAGGTCGCCGTGAGGTCGCCTTGGCGGCGTCGGCGCGATGGACGGGTTCCGTCGCTTGCGCCATAACGGGGCGATCGGGCGAATCTTCCGGAGTCATCTGCGATGCGGCTTACGCGACGTGCGGCTACGGCCGGCGGCCTCAGTCTCCTGTTTGCCGGCGGTCTGACGAAGGGAAGCCACGCTTTCGACGGTCCGATCGCGGACCTGATCGAAGGGGCGGAGGATTTCGGGGTCGCTTCGGACGCCTACGTCTACGGCTATCCGCTCGTCACGATGGAGATGACCCGGCGCGTCGTGACCAACGTGGAGGCGCCGGTGGGCACGCGCGGGCCGATGGGGACGCTCATCAAGCTCCGCGAGTACCCGGACGCCAGCTTCAGGGACGTGACTGCACCGAACGCGGACACGCTCTACACGTCCGCCTTCTTCGACGTCGGGGACGAGCCCTGGGTCCTGGCGCAGCCGGACATGGGCGACCGCTATTTCCTGCTGCCGTTCCTCAGCGGGTGGACGGACGTCTTTGCCGTCCCAGGGTCGCGGACGACCGGCGGGGCCGCGAGAACCTTCGTCATCACCGGCCCCGGCTGGTCGGGCACCGTGCCGGACGGCATGACCGAGCTGAAGTCGCCTACCAGCCTCGTCTGGCTGATCTCGCGCACCTATTGCACCGGCACCCCGGAGGACTACGCCGCGGTGCACGCGCTGCAGGACGCGATGAAGCTGCAGCCGCTCAGCACCTGGGGACAGGACTACGTCCCGCCGCCGGGCAAGGTCGATCCCTCGATCGACATGAAGACGCCGGTGCGCGACCAGGTGAACGCGCTGAGCGCGACCGGGTTCTTCTCACTCCTGGCGGACCTCATGAAGCGCAATCCGCCGGCGAAGGCGGACGCGCCGGCGCTCGAGCAGTTTGCGGGCATCGGGATCGTGCCCGGTCAGCCGGTCGATCCGGAACGGTTCGGCGGGCTGGCCGACCGACGGCTGCCGGAGCTCTCCTTTGCCCGGATCCGGGCGCATTTCCTGTCGCGTGGCGGCGACTTCACGCGGGAGAACGGCTGGGCGTTCACGACCAGGGCGGGCGTCTACGGCACCAACTACATCCAGCGGGCACTGATCACCGCCATCGGGCTCGGGGCCAACCGACCGCAGGACGCCGTCTACCCGACCTCTCTCAAGCCGTCGCTGACCGAATTCTATGACGGATCGAACGCCTACGTGATGCGGTTCGAGAAGGGTGAGCTGCCGCCGGTCCGCGGCTTCTGGTCGCTCACCATGTACGACGAGCAGATGTTCTTCGTTGCCAATCCGATCAACCGCTACTCGATGAGCGTGCGGACGAACCCGGTCTACGAGCCGGACGGCGCGCTCGTCATCTACATCCAGAACGAGAACCCCGGATCCGAGAAGGAGCCGAACTGGCTTCCCGCACCGAAGGGCAGGTTCCACCTGATGCTGCGGCTCTACTGGCCCGACGAGAGCAATCCCTCGATCATCGACGGGACCTGGTCGGTGCCACGGGTGCAGAAGGCCGGTTGACGCCGCCGGAAGTCCGGCGCCTACATCAGGCCGAGCTGCTTGTAGAAGCCGAGGGCGTCGTAATAGTCGCTCTGCGTCGTGATGGCGCCGTCCTTCACCCGGAAGACCGAGGCGCCGGTCAGGGTGAAGGTCTTGCCGGTCGCCGGCGTGCCGTCGCCCCAGGGGCCGCTGTTGGTGCCGGAGAACTCCCATTCGAAGGCGACGCTGCCGTCCTGCACCACGGGAGAGCCCTTCATCTTCCAGACCGCGTCCGGCACGGCGGTGAGGAAGTTGTCGATGACCCCGGTCTTGGCGGCGTCGCGGCCCTCGATCGGCGTGCCGACCGAGGCGTCGTAGTAGACGACATCCTCGGCGAAGAAGGCCGCGGCCGCGGCGGAATCGTGCTGGTTCCACGCGGCGAGGTAGGCTTCCACCACGCCCTCCGCCGTGTCGCCGGCGAGGGCAGGGGAGACGGTCGCCAGGGCCAGGGCGGCGGCGGTGGCGGCGGCAAGAAATCCACGGCGATGCATCATTGTTGCTCCCGATCGGAAGGGTGGGGGTCTCAGCCGTGCGCGATCATGATGTGGCGCGCGACCGTATAGTCCTCCAGGGCATAGGAGGACATGTCCTTGCCGTAGCCGGACTGTTTCAGTCCGCCGTGCGGCATCTCGTTCACCAGCATGAAGTGGGTGTTGACCCAGGTGCAGCCGTAGCGGAGCCGCGCCGCGGTCGCCATCGCGCGGCCGACGTCGCGGGTCCAGACCGACGAGGCGAGGCCGTAGTCGCTGTCGTTGGCCCAGCCGACCGCCTCCTCGACCTCCGAGAAGCGGGTGATGGAGACGACCGGGCCGAACACCTCGCGGCGGACGATCTCGTCCTCCTGGCGGGCGCCGGCGACGACGGTCGGGGCGTAGTAGAAGCCGTTGGCGCCGAGCGTCGCGCCGCCGGTGGTGATCTCGACGTGACCGAGCTCGCGGGCGCGCTCGACGAAGCTCGCGACCCGGTCGCGCTGGCGCTGGCTGATCAGCGGGCCGATCTCGTTCTGTCCGTCGTCCTCGAGGCCGAGCCGGATGCCGGCAACGGCGGTCGAGAGGTCGGCGACGAGGCGGTCGTAGATCTTCGCGCCGGCATAGACCCGCGAAGCGGCGGTGCAGTCCTGGCCGGCGTTGTAGTAGCCGAAGGCCTGCAGCCCGGACACCACGGCTTCGATGTCGGCGTCGTCGAAGACGATGACCGGGGCCTTGCCGCCGAGCTCGAGGTGGGTGCGCTTCACCGACCTGGCGGCCGCCTGCAGCATCTTCTTGCCGGTGGCGACGTCGCCGGTCAGCGAGATCATGTCGACGCCGGCGTGGTTGATGAGGGTGTTGCCGACGCTCTCGCCGCGGCCGGGGATGACGTTGACGACGCCGGGGGGCAGCTCTTCGGCGAGGATGCGGGCGAGGCGGAGCGCGGTCAGCGGCGTCTGCTCGGAGGGCTTGAAGACGACGGTGTTGCCGCCGGCGATCGCCGGGGCGAGCTTCCAGGCCATCATCATCAGCGGGTAGTTCCAGGGCGCGATCGAGGCGACGACGCCGATCGGGTCGCGGCGGATCATCGAGGTGTGGCCGGCGAGATATTCGCCGGCGATGGCGCCGGTCTGGCAGCGCACCGCCCCGGCGAAGAAGCGCCAGCAGTCGACGATGGCCGGGATCTCGTCGTTCCGCACCGCGTTGATCGGCTTGCCGCAGTTGAGCGCCTCGAGCGCGGCAAAGTCGTCGGCCGCGGCCTCGATGCGGTCGGCGATCCTGAGGAGCGCGGCCGAGCGCTCGGCGGGCGTCGTGCGCGACCAGGCGTCGAAGGCGCCGCGCGCGGCGGCGACGGCGGCGTCGACCGCGGCGGGCGAGGCCTCCGGCAGCTCGAGGATCAGCGCGCCGGTCCGCGGGTTCAGGATCGGCTCGGGGGCCTCGGAGCCGGGCTCCATCCGGTCGCCGATCAGCATTTCGGTGTCCATCGCGTCCTCCGCTGGATTGAAGATGCCGGGCGGCTTCATTTTCCGCCTCCGGCCACGTCGTCGCCCCCGCGGGTGAGGTAGTAGGCCGCGAGGATCGGAAGCAGGGTCACCAGCACCACCGCCATCGCCACGACGTTCGTCACCGGGCGCTGGCGGGGCCGGACCAGCTCCTCCAGCATCCAGATCGGCAGCGTCGCCTGCTGACCGGCGGTGAAGGTGGTGACGATCACCTCGTCGAAGGAGAGCGCGAAGGCGAGCATTCCGCCGGCGAGGAGCGCCGTGCCGAGGTTCGGCAGGACCACGTGGCGGAAGGTCTGGAAGCCGTTGGCGCCGAGGTCGGCCGAAGCCTCCAGCAGCGAGCCCGAGAGCCGCCGGAACCGCGCCACGGCGTTGTTGTAGACGACGACGATGCAGAAGGTCGCGTGGCCGAGGACGATGGTCCAGGTCGAGAAGGGGATGTCCATCAGGCTGAAGGCCGAACGCAGCGAGATGCCGGTGATGATGCCGGGCAGGGCGATCGGCAGGATCACGAGGAGCGAGATCGCGTCGCGACCGAAGAAGCGCGCCCGCACCATCGCCGCCGCGCAGAGGGTGCCGAGGATGAGCGCGATCAGCGTGGCGAGGAAGGCGACCCGGAGCGAGAGGCCGAGCGCGTCCCAGACGTCCTGCCGTCCCCAGGCGACGGCGAGCCATTTCGTCGTGAGGCCGGGCGGCGGGAAGGTGTAGCTGCGTTCGTCGGTGGTGAAGGCGTAGAGGAAGATCAGCGCCAGCGGCGCGAGCAGGAAGAGGAGCCCGCCCGTGGCGGCGACGGTGAGCCCGAGGGGAGGACGGCGCGGGGTCATCGCGGCGCGGCCGCCCGTTGGCGGCATCGGGTGCGCGCGGTGCGCGCGTCGTTCCAGAGGTGGGCGCAGGCGCGCGGGCCTGCGCGCCGGCGGGGCGCTCGCCGCCCCCGCACCCCCGGCACTGCTCTCCAGGTTTCTTGGCGGAAGCGGGGAGGGTCTCAGAGCGCATCGAAGGCCCCCATGCGCTTGGCGAACCAGAGGTAGAGCATCATGATCACGATCGGCACCACGGCGAAGGCGGCGGCGAGCGGGATGTTTCCGGCGGTGCCCTGCTGCTGGTAGACCGCCATGCCGATGAAGTTGGCCGAGTTGCCGATGATCTGCGGCACGATGTAGTCGCCGAGGGTCAGCGAGAAGGTGAAGATCGAGCCGGCGACGATGCCGGGGATGGCGAGCGGCAGGATGACGTGGCGGAAGGTCTGGCCGGCGCCGGCGCCGAGGTCGGCGGAGGCCTCGATGAGCGTCGCCGGCACCCGCTCGAGCGCCGCCTGCATCGGCAGGATCATGAAGGGCAGCCAGACGTAGACGAAGACGAGGAAGGTGCCGATGTAGCTGATCGAGAGCGACGGCCCTCCGATCACCGGCAGGCCGAGGATGCCGTCGAGGAGCCAGCCGAGGTGGAGGCCGGCCGCGGCCCAGGAGACGATCCCCTCCCGCGCGAGGATCATCTTCCAGGCGTAGATCTTGACGAGGTAGCTCGACCAGAGCGGCAGCATCACGCAGAGGTAGAAGGCGGCCTTCCACCGGCCGCGGGCGTACCGGGCGGCGAAGTAGGCGATCGGGAAGGCGAGGGCGATCGAGGCCAGCGTGACGGTCGCCGCCATCAGCACCGTGCGGACGATGATGTCGAGGTTCGCCGGACGCAGCAGCTCGCCGTAGGTCGCGAGGGTGAGGGTGCGGTCGATGACGCCGGAGAACTCGTCGATCGAGAAGAAGCTCTGGGCGAGCAGCGCGAAGAGCGACCCGAGGTAGACGATGCCGAGCCAGAGCAGCGGCGGCGCGAGAAGCAGCGCCAGCAGGAGGCGTGGCCGGCCCCAGAACAGGTCCGAGATCCGGTCGGCGAGGCCGGACGGCCGCGGTGCGCCGGAGGCGGTCGCGGAGGGGGTCACGGCCCCGGCTCCATGAGGTGCAGCGCCTCCGGCGCCCACGCGAGGCCGACGCGCTCGCCGGGAGCGGGTACCCCGGCGCCGGCGGGGGTGAGCGCCGTGACCTCGACCCCGCCGATGTCGACGCCGACGCGGGTGCCGGCCCCGAGGTAGCGGGTGGTGGTGACGCGGCCCTCGACGGCGGCGCCTGGCGCGGTCAGGCGCAGCGCCTCGGGGCGAAGGCTCGCCCAGCGGGCGCCGCCGCCGAAGCGGGCGGCGACCTCGGGAGGCAGCACGTTGGAGGAGCCGACGAAGTCGGCCACGAAGCGGGTCCGCGGCCGCTCGTAGATTTCGGTCGGGGTGCCGACCTGGGCGATCCTGCCCTCGTTGAAGACCGCGACCATGTCGGCCATGGAGAGGGCCTCGCCCTGGTCGTGGGTGACGAAGACGAAGGTGATGCCGAGGCGGGTCTGCAGCGCCTTCAGCTCGTCCTGCATCGCCTCGCGGAGCTTGAGGTCGAGGGCGCCGAGCGGTTCGTCGAGGAGCAGCACCCGTGGCCGGTTCACGAGCGCGCGGGCGAGGGCGACCCGCTGGCGCTGGCCGCCGGAGAGCTGGCCGGGCTTGCGGTCGCCGTAGCCCGAGAGCTTGACGAGGGCGAGCATCTCCTCGGCGGCGCGGTGGCGCTCGGCCTTCGGCACGCCTTTCACCATCGGCCCGTAGGCGACGTTGTCGCGCACGTCGAGGTGCGGGAAGAGCGCGTAGTCCTGGAAGACGGTGTTGACGCTGCGGCGGTTGGGCGGGACGCCCTCGACGGCCTCGCCGAAGATGCGGATGTGCCCTGCCGTCGGCTGGTCGAAGCCCGAGATCAGCCGGAGGCAGGTGGTCTTGCCCGAGCCCGAGGGCCCGAGCATGGCGAAGAAGGCGCCCTCGGGGATCGCGAGGTCGACGCCATCGACGGCGCGGACCTCGCCGAAATGGCGGGCGACCTTCTCGAACTCGACGGCGTAGGCCATCGCGTCGCGCTCAGCGGCCGCCGATCACGCCGATGTAGTCGGAGACCCAGCGGTAGTAGGGGACGCAGTCGCCCTGGTCGCACTTCGCGACCGGCGTCGTCCAGAAGCGGATGCGGTCGAAGTCATCGAAGCCGTTGGCGGCGCAGCCTTCCTTGTTCTGCTGGCCCGAGCCGTCCTCGCAGGCGGCGGGCACCACCGGCACCGATCCGAACCAGACCGAGAGGTCGCTCTGCAGGTTGGAGCTGAGCGTGTGCTCCATCCAGAGGTAGGCGCAGTTCGGATGCTCGGCATCGGCTTCCATCATCGTGGTGTCGGCCCAGCCGGTGGCGCCTTCCTCGGGGATGGTGGAGGCGACCGGCACGTTCTCGGACTTCAGGAGGTTGACCTGGAACGGCCATGAGCCCGACGCGACGACGCCTTCGTTCTTGAAGTCGTCGACCTGGATCATCGCGTCGTGCCAGTAGCGGCCGACCAGCTGGCGCTGCTGCCGCAGGAGGTCGAGGGCGGCCTTGTACTGGTCCTCGCTGAGTTCGTAGGGGTTGGTGATCCCGAGATCCGGCTTGTGCGCCATCAGGTACTGGGCGGCGTCGGCGATGTGGATCGGGCCGTCATAGGCCTGGACACGGCCCTTGTTCGACTTGCCGTCCGGCAGCGTCTGCTCCTCGAAGACCACCGACCACGACTTCGGCGCCTCCTTGAACACCTCGGTGTTGTACATGAGCACGTTCGGACCCCACTGGTAGGGCACGCCGTAGTGGACGCCATCGACGGTGAACCAGGGGGCATCCTTCAGCCGGTCGTCGATCTTCGACCAGGACGGGATGAGGTCGGTGTTGACCGGCTGCACCCGCTTGCCGGCGACGAGCCGGAGCGAGGCGTCGCCCGAGGCGGTGACGAGGTCGAAGCCGCCCTCGTTCATCAGCGCCACCATCTCGTCGGAGGTATTGGCGGTCTTGACGTTGACCTTGCAGCCCGTCGCTTCCTCGAACTTGGTTACCCAGTCGAAGGCCTTGTCCGTCTCGCCACGCTCGATGTAGCCCGGCCAGGCGACGATGTTGAGCGCGCCTTCGGGGGTACCGAGTTCCGCGACCTGCGCGAGGCCGGTCCCCGCGAGGGCCATGGCGAACAGGGCGGTGCTGCCGGCCAGCCGTGTCAGTGTCATGGTGCGCATCCTTCTCAAAGCCAATCGGCGCGGGCGTCGCGCCCGGAAGGCGTCGGCGCCGGCCTGTCCCGGTGTCAGCATCCACCCGGGGCAGTCCGTTCGCAATCTCAAAAAACAGAACGGTGATATCGGAAAAACCGATTCATCGCGGAGACATCGCCGTCTGGGCGGAGCGGACGAAGTCGTGCGCGGCGTCCGACAGCGGGGCGCCGCGGCGCCATGCGAGGCCGATCTGGACGGTGGGCAGGTCGCCCGAGACGTCACGGATCTCGATCCGGTCGCCTTCGAGCGACCAGGGACGGTAGACGAGGTTCGGCAGCAGCGCGACGCCGGCGCCGGTGGCGACGAGGCTGCGGACCGCCTCCACCGACCGGGTCCGGAAGGCGACGTTCGGGCGCACGCCGAGCGCGGCGACGAGGCGGTTGGTACTCTCCTCGATCTCGTCGACGGAGAGCATGATCAGCGGCTCGCTCACCACCTGGTCGAGCCCGATCGCCTCGACGGCGGCCAGCGGATGGCCGAGCGGCAGCCAGAGTCGGTAGGGCGAGACCTGGAGCGTCTCGACATGCAGTGCCGCGCGGTCGTGGATCGAGGAGACGAGCAGGACCGCGACGTCAAGCTCGCCCCCGATCAGCAGGTGCTGGAGATAGTCGCCATTGTCCTCGATCGCGCGGACCTCGACCTCGGGATAGGCCCGGCGGAAGCGCGAGAGGATGTCGGAGAGGACATAGCCCGCGACGAGCGAGGTGACGCCGAGCGAGAGCCGTCCCGGCGGCCGCGCCGCCTCCTCGCCGAACGCCATCCGGGCGTTCGAGACGCCGCGGAGGATTTCCTTGGCGTGGCGCAGGAACTGGTTGCCCTTGTGCGTGATCTCCAGCCCGCGCGAGCGGCGGTCGAAAAGCGCGACGCCGAGGTCGGTTTCGAGCGCCTTGAGGGCCTCGGTGACGGAGGACTGCGAGATGGAGAGCTGCCGCGCCGCGCCGGACACGCTGCCCTGCTCGGCGACCGCGACGAAGAACTGCAACTGGCGGATGGTGAAGGACATGGGGCTCCTGCCGGCGGATCCGCTGATGCCGCCACTCCTGACGGCTTGCATCTTCCGACAATCCGCCCGGCCGGCAACATCGTTGGCGCCGCGGGTCAGGGAACCAGGACCGCGGCGCCGCTGAGGCGGCCGGCGCGAAGGTCCGCGAGCGCGGCGTTCGCGTCTTCCAGCCGGTAGGTGCGGGTGTGGGTCTGGACGCCCGCCCGGCGCGCCACCGGGAAGAAGACCTCGGCGTCGTGCCGGGTGAGGTTGGCGACCGACACGAGCTCGCGCTCCTGCCACAGCAGGGCGTAGGGCATCGCCGGGATGTCGCTCATGTGGATGCCGCCGCAGACCACGCGCCCGCCCTTCCGGACGGCCGAGAGGGCGGCGGGCACCAGTGCGCCGACCGGCGCGAAGATGATCGCCGCGTCGAGGGGAGGGGAGGGCTGCTCGTCGGACCCGCCGGCCCAGACCGCGCCGAGCTCGCGGGCGAAACGCTGGGCCTCGCCGTCGCCGGGGCGGGTGAAGGCCAGGATTTCGCGACCCTGCCAGAGGGCGACCTGGGCGATGATGTGCGCCGCGGCGCCAAAGCCGTAGATGCCGAGCCGCCGCCCGTCTCCGGCGATCTGCAGCGAGCGCCAGCCGATGAGGCCGGCACAAAGGAGCGGTGCGAGCGCGACCGGATCGGCATCGGGATCGAGGTCGAAGGCGTAGGCCGCGTCGGCGACCACATGGGTGGCGAACCCGCCGTCGCGGGTGTAGCCGGTGAACACCGGCGCATCGCACAGGTTTTCCCGGCCGCCGGCGCAGTAGGGACACGATCCGCAGGTGTGGCCGAGCCACGGAACCCCCACGCGACGGCCTAGGCGCGTTGCGTCGACGCCCGGCCCGACGCGGTCGACGATGCCGACGATCTCGTGGCCCGGCACCAGCGGCAGCTTCGGGTGGGGAAGGTCGCCGTCGACGACATGGAGGTCGGTCCGGCAGACGGCGCAGGCCTCGACCCGCAGGCGCACCTCGTCGTCGCCGGGCTCCGGATCGTCCCGCTCGGTCAGCCGCAGGGCCGCCCCGACCGTCTCCAGCAGCATCGCCCGCATGGTTCGCCCCGTTCCTCCCGTCGGCCCGGATCAGGCCCTCCAGCACGTCGCAACGATAGACCGGTCCGCCTGCGACGAATACGGATAGATGGTCGCCGCCCGGCTCTTCAGGGGGTCCAGCCCCCCGCGCTAGAGCACCGGGCGCCGGCCGACGTCGGCGACGGCGAAGTCGATCAGCGCCCGCAGCTTTCGCGGCACCGTCCGGCCGCCGAGGTAGACGATGTTGAGCGGCAGGCCGGGCGGCTCGTAGGCCTCGAGTAGGGGGACGAGGCGCCCCGCCCGGATGCTGTCCTCGACAACGAAGCGCGGGCAGAGCGCGAGGCCGAGGCCGTCGCTCGCGAGCTCGCTCGCCACCTGGGTATTGTTGACCGAGAGGCGGCCGCGGATCGGCACCTCCACCGCCCGCCCGTCGCGGGCGAAGCGCCAGCGGAGCGGGTCGCGGCGGTTGGTGTCGACGATGCAGGCATGCCGCATCAGATCCTCCGGGCGCTCCGGCGGCGATGTCCGGGCCAGATAGGACGGCGCCGCGACGATGGCGGTGCGGATCGCGCCGAGCCGGCGGACGCGCAGGGACTGCAGGTCGGGCTCGCCGATGCGGAAGGCGACGTCGACGCCGTGCGCCGCCAGGTCGACGTAGCGGTCGTTGAGCTGGAGGTCGATCGAGAGGTCCGGGTGCAGCGCCGCGAACCGGCTGACCAGCCCCTTGATGTAGAGCGCCCCGAGGATGAGCGGCGCGGTGATGCGGATCAGACCCGACAGCCGGTCCGAGCGTTCCGACAGGCCGGAGACGAGGTCGTCGAGATCCTCGATCAGCGCCGGCGCCCTCGCCAGCAGCGCCTCGCCGGCCGCGGTGATCCCGACCTTGCGGGTCGTGCGCTGGAGCAGGCGGACCCCGAGCCGCTCCTCGAGCTCGGCGACGTATTTCGACGCCAGCCGGTTCGAGAGCCCCAGCCGCTCGGCCCCGGCGGTGAACGATCCGGTCTGCGCGGTGGCGACGAAGGCGCGAATTCCGTCGAGGAGGTCCATGGGATTGCGAACATACCGTGGAAAGTAATGGCTCGAAATCGCCATATCATTCCGTATCGCGCCGGACAATATTCGCGGCATCGAAACAGCATCGAAACACGGGCTCCCGGTGGAGCCCGAGCCAGGGAAACCCATCATGACCATCGCAATCATCGGAACCGGCAACATCGGCGCGGGCCTCGCCCGGGTTCTCGCGGCCGCCGGCAAGGACGTCGTCGTCGCCGACAGCAAGGGCGGCGCCGAGGCCGCAGCCGCGCTCGGCGTTCGCGCCGCCAGCGTCGCCGACGCCGTGAAGGCGGCCGACACCGTGATCCTCGCGACGCCCTATGACGCCGCCGCTGCCGTCGCGAAGGAGGCCGACTTCACCGGCAGGACGGTGATCGACGTGTCGAACCTGGTCACCGACTTTTCGGCGCTGCAGGTCGGCCACACCACCTCGGCCGCCGAGGAGATAGCGAAGCTCCTGCCGGGCGCTGAACACCGTCGTGAAGGCGTTCAACACCGTCTTCGCCCAGCACTATGCCGGCGACCTGACCCTGGACGGCCGCAAGATCCAGACGTTCGTCGCCTCGGACGAGGCGGCGCGCAAGGCGGTGGTCGCGCTCGCCAGCGACGCCGGCTTCGACGCCCGCGAGGCCGGGCCGCTGTCGAACGCCCGCTATCTCGAGGGCGTCGGCTACATGAACATCCAGTTCGGCTTCATGCTCGGCCAGGGCACCGGCATCGCCCCGGCCTGGATCGGCTGACCTCGCCCCAACGCCCGGGTCCGCGGCGCGCGGACCCGGCCCATCACTCCGGAGAAACGTCGATGAGCCTCGCCCGATCGCTGCAGGACCTGAAGGACCGCCTGAAAACCTCTGACCGCCTGCCGGCGGTCTTCCTCGGGCACGGCTCGCCGATGAACGCGATCGAGGACAACGAATATTCCCGGGCCTGGGCGGCCCTCGGCCGGGCGCTGCCGCAGCCGCAGGCGATCCTCGTCGTCTCGGCACACTGGATGACCCGCGGCGCGACGCTCGTGGACGTCTCGGCTGCTCCGAAGACCATCCACGACTTCTACGGCTTCCCGAGGGACCTCTACGCGGTGCAGTACCCCGCTCCCGGTGCGCCCGGGGTCGCCCGCGACGTGGCGAGCCTCCTCGCCAGCCACCATGTCGAGGGCGACGAGAGCTGGGGCCTCGACCACGGCGCCTGGTCGGTGCTGAAATTCCTCTATCCGGACGCCGACGTCCCGGTGTTCCAGCTCTCGATCGACATGACGAAGGACCTGCCGTGGCACGCCGGGATCGGGCGCGAACTCGCCGACCTGCGGCGGCGCGGCGTGCTGATCCTCGGCTCGGGGAACGTCGTGCACAACCTGCGGCTCATGCGTCACGGCCAGCCCTACGACTGGGCGAGCGAGTTCGACGCGCGCTTCGCCCGCGAACTCGCGCGGCGTGACCTCGGCGCGCTGAGCGACCGGGGGCGGATGGGTCCGCTCCTCGCGCTCGCGCATCCGACGCTCGACCACTACCTGCCGGCGCTGACCCTTGCCGGCGCGGCGGACAGCCGTGACGAGCTTCTGTTCCTGAACGAGTCCATCGACATCGCCTCGGTCTCGATGCGGAGCTTCGTGCTCCACTGACCCGGCCGGGCGGTCGCCCGCTGGGGGAGGCGCGCATCAGCCTGGGGAGTTGGTGCGGGATAATGTGTATTATGATGAGAGACCGGGAGCTTCGCGGCGCGCTCAGGCCCGACGCTGGAGGCGGCGAAGCGCCAGGTCGATCCGACCGAACGCGGCGAGCTTCGCGGTGAGGTGGCGCGCCGCGAAGCGCGGGTTCGCCATCGGCTCGCCCGTCTTACGCAGCACCCTCATCAATCGGCGCGACGGTTTCCGACCAACGCCTTGAGATCTCCGTAAAGAGAAGCTGGATCGTCGGATCGGAACGGCGCTCGCGAAGGACATAGATCCCCATGGGCCACGGCTCCGGACGGTCGCCAGGAATTGCATCGACGATCGCCAGATCCTGCTCCGCCAAGAAGCCCGCAAGGATGCCATTGTGGATCAGCACCGCATCCATCGCCCGCGCGAATTCCACGCAGGCATTCAGCGAATTGGACGTGAACTGATGACCGGCGCTACCCGGCGGCAAGTCGGCGGCTGTCGCCGATCCCGTGTGGAGCAGTCGCCGGGGCCGCGCCTCCGGCAGGAAGGCGATCGTCGTAGGCCACGACAGGATCTCGGCCCGGCTACGTGGCCGGCCGTGCAGCGGATGGCCGCGGCGGGCGAAATACTGGTCGCGCGTGAGGCCGAGCGGATGGAAGATCAACTCGTCCTCGCGGGCGAGGTTGGCGATGCGATGCGACAGCAGGAGCCCGATATCGCCGGCGAGAAGCTGCTCCATGCCGCGCAGCGCGTTGACGAGGCTCACGTTGATCGGCGCCCTCGGGTGCCGCCGGGAATGGTCGAAGAGCATGTCGCGCAGAAACAGGATCCAGGTCGAAAAGCCGGTGCCGATGTTGATCCCCTGCTCGAGCTCCGCGCGCTGTCGGTCGATCCGGTCGAGCGCGTTCGAATAGGTGCGCCGCATCATCACGGCGCTCTGGTAGAGCGTCTCGCCGTATTGGGTCAGCCGCACGCCGCGCGAGGACCGCTCCAGCAACCGCACGCCGAGTAACTCCTCGAGCTTCTTCATGTTGTGGGTGAGCGCGGGCTGGGAGATCAGCAGCGTTTCGGCGGCACGGAGGAAGGAGCCGGCTTCGACGATGGCGATGAACTGAAGGAGGAATCGGTCCATGGACGGAGTTTATATAAGCAGAGATTATATTAGAAGGCACATTATGTATTAGGCGTAATTCTAGCCGCTCTGTAGCCTTTCATCCCGAGGCAAGCCGAAGGTCAAGAATCGGCAATCCTCTCCAAGGGAGATGCGACTCGGAATGGTGCACGCAGTGGAACTGAGGATCGCGCCGGGCGAAGGCACCATCCAGCAAGCTCTGGATTCGGCGTCCGAACAGGGTGGGGGCGTAGTCTCCCTCGCCCCCGGCGTGCACGCGTCCGGCGCCATCCTGCTCCGCTCCGGCGTTGCCCTGCGGCTGGAGGAGGGCGCGGTGCTGCGCGCGCTGACCGAGTACGGCGCCTTCGCGGCGGCGGTCTCCCGCGTCGAGGCCGAGAACTCCGACCGCGCCTTTCTCATGGCGAATGGCGTGCGCGACGCGGCGATCATCGGCGGGGGCGTGATCGACGGGCAGGGAAACGCCTGGTGCAGCGAGATAGATCCGCGGTCGGGTGCGCGGATCCCGGTGAAGCACCGGCCACGGACACTCATCGTCGAGGAATGCGACGGATTCACCCTGTCGGGCGTGACCATCCGGCATTCGCCGATGTGGACGATCCACCTGATCGCCAGCCGCCACGTCACGGTGCGGGGGGTGACGGTGGACAATGATTTCGCGCAGCCAAATACCGACGGGATCGCGGTGGACAGCTGCGCCGACGTTCTGGTCGAGGACGTGTCGATCCGCGCCGCCGACGACAGCATCGTCCTCAAGACCTCGCGCCGGAGCGACGGCGCCACCTTCGGCCCCTGCGAGCGCGTTACGGTGCGGCGGGCGAAGGTGGCGACCCGGGGCGCGGCCTTCAAGATCGGCTCGGAAAGCCACGACGATTTCCGCGATATCGTGTTCGAGGACTGCGAGGCGGTCGAGGCGACGCGCGCCATCAACATCATGCTTCGCGACGGCGGCACCGCCGAGCGCGTCACCTTCCTCGACATCCGCGCCAATGCGCGCGAGGTGCCGCTCGGCTACTGGGGAACCGGCGAGGCGGTCTCGGTCACCATCCTCGATCGCGATCCCGGCGGGCGCGCGGCGGGCGCGGTGCGCGACGTGCTGATCGAGGGCCTCACCGGCCGGATGCAGGGCGCAATGCATTTCGTCGCGCTCGATGCCAGCCAGATCAGCGGTCTGACCCTGCGCGACGTCGATCTGGAGCAGGTGCCGGGACCGATTGGTTCGGGCCTGTACTGCGACATGCGCCCGACGCCCTTCGGCTCCGCCTTGCCCGAGGGCGCCACCGGCCTCGGGAACGCCTGGTACACCTATGCCGACGGCCGGGTCGGCGGCTACCACGCCTATCCCGGGGGCCTGCCGGCGATCTTCGTGCGCAACGACGAGACGATCGCGATGGAGAACGTCCGCGTCAGGCGCCCCACACCCCTGCCGTCGGGCTGGAACAGCGAGGCATTTGTCCGGGAAGAGGGTGCATTCGCCGTGATCTGATCTCCGTCGGACCGGCGCGCACCGGCCGGTTTCGGCAGCAACAACAAATGGAGGAAGCAATGACCAGTCAGAAACTCGGCCGACGTGGCGTCCTGGCGGGAGGCGCGAGCCTCGCCCTGCTGCCGTTGCTGCGGGCGACCTCCGCCCTGGCGCAGGCGAGCGACGACATCCGCATGATGTGGTGGGGCTCCGCGGATCGCGCCCGGCGCACCAACGAGGCCGTCGCGGCCTTCAAGGCAGCCAATCCCGGGGTCGGGGTCGAGACAGAATCGATGGGCTGGGACGACTACTGGCCCCGTCTGGCCACGCAGGTCGCGGGTGGAAACGCGCCCGACCTGATGCAGATGGACTATCGCTACCTCTTTGAATACGCGGGTCGCGGCGCGATCATGCCGCTCGACGATTTCCTGGGCAAGGAGCTCAGGATCGAGGACTTCGGCGCGGCGAACCTGGCGTCCTGCTCGGTGGACGGTCAGCTCTACGGGGTCAACCTCGGGGTGAATGCCTTCGCCACGCTGCTCGACAGGGGCGCGTGGGCCGAGGCCGGCGTCGAGCCGCCCGCCCTGGGCGCCACCTGGGACCAGTTCGCGGCGAAGTGCGTCGATTTCGCCAAGGCGAACAAGCGTCCGAACTTCTACGCGACCGCCGACAGCAGCGGGCAGGAGAACACCTTCGAGGTCTGGCTGCTGCAGCGCGGCAAGTCGCTCTACACCGTCGAGGGCAAGTTGGGCTACGATGCCGCCGACGCGGCCGACTGGTTCAAGTTCTGGTCCGGCATCCGCGAGGCCGGCGGCTGCGTTCCGCCTGACGTCCAGGCGCTCTACAAGAACACGATCGAGTCCGCGCCACTCACCACCAGCTCCGCCGCGACGGATTTCGCCTTCTCGAACCAGTTCGCGGGCTACCAGAAGCTCGTCGCGGCCCCGCTCGACCTGATCGCCTGCCCGACGCTCGCGGACGGCAAGCCCGGCCAGTATCTGAAGCCCTCGCAGATGCTGTCGGTCAGCGCGGGAACGAAGTCTCCGGCAGTGGCGGCGGCGCTCGCCAACTTTCTCGCCCGCGACCCGGCCGGCGCACTGATCCTCGGCATCGAGCGCGGCATCCCCGCCTCGCCCGAGATCCGCGATCTGCTGATCGGCTCGGCGGACGAGGTCGGCAAGAAGGTCCTCACCTTCATCGCCGAGGTCGAGCCCTTCACCGGCCAGCTTCCGCCGCCACCACCCAAGGGATCGGGCGAGAATTACAACATTCTGCTCCGGGTCAGCCAGGAGGTCGGGTTCGGCGGCTCGACGCCCGAGGAGGGCGCGGAGACGCTGGTCGCGGAACTTTCCGCCAACCTCGAGCGGGGTTAGGGCGATGTCGACGAGCCATGCCGCGGAGCCCCGGCTGGCGGTCCGGCGCGACGTTCCCGAGGTCCGGGAACGCCGCCGCTTCGTCCCGCGCAACCTTGGAGGATACGTGTTCCTGCTGCCCTGGCTGATAGGCTTCTTCGGCCTCACGCTGGGGCCGGCGGTCATGTCGCTCTACCTGTCCTTCACCAATTTCGACCTGCTCAGCAGTCCGGAGTGGATCGGCGCGCAGAACTATGTCCGGATGATGACGGCGGATGCGAAGTTTCTCGCCGCAATGAAGGTCACGTTCCTCTACGTCGCGCTGTCGGTGCCGCTGAAGCTCGCTTTCGCCCTCGGCGTCGCGATGCTCCTCAACCGCGGTCTGCGTGGTCTCGGAGTTTATCGCGCGATCTTCTACCTGCCGTCGCTGCTCGGCGGGTCGGTCGCCATCGCGGTGCTGTGGCGGCAGCTCTTCTCGGCCAACGGGCTGGTCAACAGCGTCCTCGCCCTGTTCGGTATCGCGGGGCCGAGCTGGATCTCCAATCCGCACTATTCGCTCTACACGCTCGTCGTGCTGTCGATATGGCAGTTCGGCTCGCCGATGATCATCTTCCTGGCCGGACTGCGGCAGATTCCGGCGGATCTTTACGAGGCAGCCAGCCTCGATGGCGCCTCGGCGCGGCGGCAGTTCTTTCGGATCACGCTGCCGCTCCTGTCGCCGGTAGTCTTCTTCAACGTCGTGATCCAGACCATCGAGGCCTTCAAGGCCTTCACTCCGGCCTTCATCGTCTCGGGCGGGACCGGCGGGCCCATCAACTCGACGCTGTTCTACACGCTCTACTTGTACCAGGAGGCCTTCGGTTACTTCCGCATGGGCTATGCGTCGGCGCTCGCCTGGGTCCTGGTCGTCATCATCGCCGCCTTCACGGCGCTTTCCTTCGCCACCACACGCTACTGGGTGCACTACGATGAGTGACGCGATCGAACCCCTCCCCGGGCAAGCCAAGAGCCTGCCCCTGCTGCGATCCCTCGGCAGCCATCTCGTGCTCGTCGGCGCCTCCTTCGTGATGCTCTATCCGATCCTGTGGATGCTCTCGGGATCGGTCCGCCCTGCGGAGGAGTTGTTCCAGGCCGGCAGCGGGCTGATGCCCTCGCAGGTTTCCCTCGATGCCTATCGCGACGGCTGGCATGCCCTCAGCATCGGCTTCGGCCAGTTCTTCCTGAACTCGCTGCTCATTGCGGTGCTGGCGACGGTCGGCAACGTGCTCGCATGCTCCCTCGCCGCCTACGCCTTCGCCCGGCTCACCTTCCCGGGCAAGCGGCTGTGGTTCGCGCTGATGCTCGGCACGCTGATGCTGCCCTACCACGTCACGCTGATCCCGCAATATGTGCTGTTCCACGAATTTAAATGGATCAACACCTGGCTGCCGCTGATCGTACCGAAATACTTCGCGGTCGACGCCTTCTTCATCTTCCTGATGGTTCAGTTCTTTCGCGGCATCCCGCGCGAACTGGACGAGGCGGCGATGATGGACGGCTGCTCGCCCTGGCGGATCTACTGGAAGGTGATCCTGCCGCTGTCGCTGCCGGTGTTGGCAACGGCCTCGATCTTCTCGTTCATCTGGACCTGGGAGGATTTCTTCGGGCCGCTGATCTACATCAGCGACATGGGCAAGTACACCGTCCAGCTCGCCCTGCGCTCCTTCGTAGACTCCAGCGGCACCTCGAGCTGGAACGAGCTCTTTGCGATGTCGATCCTGTCGCTGATCCCGATCTTCCTGATCTTCCTCTGCTTCCAGCGCCTGCTGATCGAAGGCATCGCCACCACCGGCATGAAGCGCTGATCCGCGCCCCGGCGCCCGCCTTGTCGGCGGACGCCTCGCTCCGAGACACATGAGACGAGGCCCCCAATGGCTACCAGCATCCAGCTCCGGAAAGTCACCAAGCGCTTCGGCGCGCTGGAGATCATCCGCGGTATCGACCTCGACATCGCGCCGGGAGAGTTCACCGTCTTCGTCGGCCCCTCGGGCTGCGGCAAGTCCACGCTGCTGCGCATGATCGCGGGCCTTGAGGCCATCACCGACGGCGACCTGCGCATCGACGGCGACCGCGTAAACGACGTCCCGGCCGCGAAGCGCGGCATCGCGATGGTCTTCCAGTCCTACGCGCTCTATCCGCACATGACCGTGTACAAGAACCTGGCCTTCGGGCTGGAGACGGCGGGATACAAGCGCGACGAGATCGAGCGCCGCGTCAAGGCCGCCGCCGAGATCCTGCAGATCACCCATCTGCTCCAGCGCCGTCCGAAGGCGCTGTCGGGCGGGCAGCGCCAGCGGGTCGCCATCGGCCGGTCGATCGTGCGCGATCCGAAGATCTTCCTGTTCGACGAACCATTGTCGAACCTCGACGCGGAGCTGCGCGTCCAGATGCGGGTCGAGATCACCAAGCTGCACGAACGGCTCGGCAACACGATGATCTACGTCACCCACGACCAGGTCGAGGCGATGACCATGGCCGACAAGATCGTGGTGCTGCGAGGCGGCGAGGTCATGCAGGCGGGCTCCCCGCTCGAGCTCTACAACCGCCCGGCGAACCAGTTCGTAGCCGGCTTCATCGGCTCGCCGAAGATGAACTTCGTCCCGGCGACGGCCGCGGCGGCGGGCCGCATCGAGATCGACGGCAGCCCGATGGCGCTGGCGCCGGACTGCGCCGAAGTAGCGCAGGGCAGCCCGTTGACCTTCGGTGTCCGGCCTGAGCATCTCGTGGTCGGCGGCGGCGCGGGGCTGCCGTTCGCCGAGGCGCGGGTCGACCTGGTCGAGCAGCTGGGCGGTTCCGCCGTCATCTACGCCAGGACCTCCTCCGGTGCAGCGCTGACCGTGACGGCGCCGGGCCAGCTGCCGATCCGCCACGGCGAGACCCTGCCCCTGCGCTGCGATCCGGCGCAGTGCCACGTCTTCGATGCCGAGGGGCTCTCGCTGCGGCGCGCGTGAACCCTTTGTCCAGCAAATCCGTCCTCCGCCGCCCGCGCGGCGCCTTCATCTGACGTCAGGAAGATCAAATGGCCACACTCGCTCCTTGCCCGCTGACGGAAATCGTCGTCGCCTATATCGGCGGGGGATCGCTGAACTGGGCGCAAGTGCTCATGTCCGATCTGATCCACGACGGCACCGTCGGCGGCGAGGTTCGCCTCTACGACATCGACCAAGACGCCGCCGCCCGCAACGCCGTGATCGGCAACCGCATGTCCGAGGCCGCCGGGCTCGCGCTGCGCTACACCGCGCCCGAGACGCTCGGCGCCGCACTCACCGGCGCCGATTTCGTTGTGGTCTCGATCCTGCCCGGCAGCTTCGACGACATGGCCAAGGACATCGAACTGCCGGAGGCGGAGGGCATCCTTCAGTCGGTCGGCGACACGGTTGGGCCTGGCGGCTTCGTCCGGGCGATGCGCGCGATCCCGGCGATGGCCGAGATCGGCCGCGCCATCGGGCTTCACTGTCCCGGGGCGCTGGTCTGCAACCTGACCAACCCGATGTCGGTCCTGACCGGCGCGCTCTATGCGGCCTTCCCCGCCATCCGGGCCTGGGGCGAGTGCCACGAGGTGACGAAGCTCCGCAAGATCGTCGCCTGGCTCGCCAACCGCGAGGCGGGAAGCGAGCGCTACGATTTCCGCGACGTGCAGGCGAACGTGCTCGGCATCAACCATTTCACCTTCGTCGATCGCGCCTTCGTCGCCGGGCGCGACTGGCTGCCCGACTATCTCGCCTTTGCCGCCGAGAAGCGAAGGACAGGGTGGCGGCCGGCGCCGATCGACCAGGCGGATGAATTCGCGCGGCTCTACGAGGACCACAACCAGGTCAAGTTCGATCTCGCCGCCCGCTATGGCATCGCGGCCGCCGCCGGCGACCGGCACCTGGCGGAGTTCGTGCCGCAAGGCTGGTATCTCGACCGCCACGCCGACTTCGGCTTCGCGCTGACCCCGGTGGACTGGCGCCGCCGCGACCGCGCGGCCCGTCAGGCCGAGGCCCGCGCGGCCGAGCGCGCGAACACGCCGCCCACGCCGCGTGCGCCCTCCGAGGAGGCGCTGGTCGCCCAGATCCGTGCCGTCACCCGGGGCGAGGTCCTGGTCGTCAACGCCAACATGCCGAACCGGGGCCAGCTCGAAGGCTTTGCGCCCGACACGATCGTCGAGACCAACGTACTCTTCTCGGGCGTCGGCATCCGTCCCGTCCATGCCGGGCGGCTGCCCGCCGCCGTCGAGGCGCTGGCCCGCCCCCACGCCGACCGCCAGAATGCGCTGCTTCACGCAGTGCTGGCCGAGGACGCCGTGACGCTCGAGGGGTTGTTCCTCACGGATCCTTTGGTTGCGCCGATCGGCCCCGACCGCGGCTCGCGTCTCTTCCGCGCGATGGTCGCGGCCACGGCGGCACGCCTGCCGGACGCGCTCGCCCGGATCGCCGCGTGACCGCCATGACGAGGGAATCCCCGATCGAGACGAGCTCGCCGATGCACCCGCTGTTGCGCCGGAAGGACAGTCCCGTTTCCCGCGACGAGATTGTCGGGCTGATCGACCGGCTTACGAACAACCTCATCAACATCACCGACGAGACCGGCGCATTCCTGCTGAAGCTTGACGATGGCCGGGTGATAGACACCAAGGGCTGGTCGGGTTGGGAGTGGACCCACGGCGTCGGCCTCTACGGTCTGTTCAAGCACTGGGAGATGACCGGTGACCCCAGGACGCTGAAGATCATGACCCAGTGGTTCGAGGACCGCTTCGCGGAAGGCACCACGACCAAGAACGTCAACACCGTCGCCCCGTTCCTGACGCTCGCCTGCCTTCACGAGCGGATGCCGGACCAGCGATGGGTCCCCTATCTCGAAACCTGGGCCGACTGGGTGATGCACGAGATGCCCCGCACCCGGGACGGCGGGCTGCAGCACATCGTCTATCATCTGGTGAACGACCAGCAGATGTGGGACGACACCCTGATGATGAGCGTGCTCCCGCTCGCCAAGATCGGCCTTGTCCTGGACCGCGCCGAGTATGTGGAGGAAGCGAAGTACCAGTTCCTGACCCACGTCCGCTATCTTGAGGACACGAGCACCGGCCTCTGGTTCCACGGCTGGACCTTCGACGGGTGCCACAACTTCGGCCGGGCGCTCTGGGCGCGCGGGAACAGCTGGGTCACGATCGCGATCCCCGAGTTCATCGATAGGCTCGCCCTGCCCGAGCGGGACCCCT
>JBGALW010000048.1:0-21754 GCA_044223585.1 Amaricoccus sp. | reverse complement strand
CGATCGCCGACCCCACCACCGCGCCGTCGGCGACGCCCGCGATCTCGCCCGCCGCTTCGGGCGAGCGGATGCCGAAGCCGACGCAGACGGGCAGGGGCGTCGCCGCCTTGATCCGCGCCACCTCGGGGCCAACCGTCGCGGCGTTCGCCGCCGCGGAGCCGGTGATCCCGGTGATCGAGACGTAGTAGACGAAGCCCGAGGTGTTGGTCAGCACCTTCGGCAGCCGCCGGTCGTCAGTCGTCGGCGTGGCGAGGCGGATGAAGTCGATGCCGGCAGCCTGCGCCGGCAGGCAGAGCTCGTCATCTTCTTCCGGCGGCAGGTCGACGATGATGAGGCCGTCGACGCCGGCGGCTTTCGCCTCCTCCAGAAAGCGGGGCACGCCGCGGGCATAGACCGGATTGTAGTAGCCCATCAGCACCAGCGGCGTCGTCGGGTGACGGTCGCGAAAGGCGCGCACCATGGCGAGCGTCCGGTCCATCGTCTGTCCGGCGCCGAGCGCCCGCTGGCCCGCCTTCTGGATCGCCGGCCCGTCCGCCATCGGGTCGGTGAACGGCATGCCAAGCTCGACCACGTCGACGCCCGCGTCCGGCAGGCCGAGCAGCAGCTCGAGCGCGGTATCAGGATCGGGGTCGCCCGCCATGACGAAGGCGACGAAGGCCTTGCGCCCCTCCGCCGCCAGTTCCGCGAACCTCGTCCCGATGCGTCCCATGCCCGTCCTCCCGCCTGCGGCCGCCCTCTCTCGCCCGCACCGCCGCCGGAATCAAGGTGCCCCGGTACGGTGGCGGTGCTAGCCTTCCGGCAAACCGGGGGAGGGGCGCCGACCATGGGGTACCGGCTGGAAGGCGATCTGCTGGAGGTCTGCAACTGCGGGGTGCTCTGCCCCTGCTGGATCGGTCAGGACCCGGACAACGGCTCCTGCGAGTCGGCGCTCGCCTACCGCATCACCTCGGGCGCCATCGGCAGCCTCGATGTCGGCGGCGTGGTGATGGCCTCGGTCGTGCGCATCCCCGGCAACGTCTTCGCCGGCGGCTGGCGGCGGCAGCTCTACATCGACGCGGCGGCGAGCGACGCGCAGGCTGACGCGCTCGTCGCGGCGATGACCGGCACCCTCGGCGGTCCGATGGCCGACCTCGCGGCGCTGATCGGCGAGGACCTGCCGCCGGCGCGTGTCCCGGTCACCTTCGACCTCTACGAGGGTCGCGGCCGGTTTGCCATCGCCGGGGTTGCGGAGGCGACGATGGCGCCGTTCCGCGGCCCCGACGGCCGGGTGACGACGCTGCACGACAGTGCCTTCTCGACGATTCCCGGTTCCCCCGCCTACGTCGCCCGAGCAGACCGCTTCCGACTGCGGCATGCGGCGCTCGGTCTCGATCTCGACATCGAAGGTCACAACGCGATCCAGGGCAGCTTCCGGTTCGAGGCGTGACGGCGGGCGTTCCCCAGCCGGATCACGCCCGGTCCGGCCAAGCGTACGACCCAGCGGGCCGGTCGTCCCGGCCGGGCCTGTGCGCGACGGCTGCCGGCGCACCGACATGACGCTCCCGCGGACAGCCTTCTACGCCACCGGCCTCGCCCTTGCCGCCCTCGCCTGGGCGGCACTGATCCTCGCCCCGTCGGGTCCTGGCCTCGCCGGCGCGCTCTGCGGCACGCTGCCGTTTGCCGCCGCGCTGCCGCCGGCGCTTGTCGCCTCGGCCGGCTGGCTTGCGATGCTTGCCGCAATGATGCTGCCGACCGCGCTGCCGGTCCTCTGGATCCTCTACCGGATGACCGCGAGCCGGCCGTGGCTGACCCTGCTCGCCGCCGCCGGCTACCTCGCCGTCTGGTCCGCCTTCGGCCTGGCCGCCCACCTTGCGCAGGGTGCCATCGCGCTCGCCATCACCCCCGGCTCGGGCGCGACCGCCGCCGTCCTCGCCGCTGCCGGCGCCTTCCAGTTCACCGGCCTCAAGCGCCGCTGTCTCGACCGGTGCCGCAGCCCGCTCGGCCTCGTCATGGCCCGCTGGCGGGGCCGACGCCCGGCGCGCGAGGCGTGGGGCATCGGCGTCGCGCACGGGGCCTTCTGCGTCGGGTGCTGCTGGGCGCTGATGGCGGTCATGCTGGCTGTCGGCGCCGCCAGCCTGCCGCTGATGCTCGGGCTCGGCCTCCTGATGGCGGCAGAGAAGAACCTTCCCGGCGGTCGCGCCCTGAGCACCCCGGTCGGCCTCGGACTGCTCGCCGCCGCCGCGGCGGTCGCCATCGCCCGCCTGACGGCCTGACCCGCGACGCGCGTGGTCGCCACGGGGCGACGTACCCCCGCGGTGCGATGCTAAAGTTTCTGTAATGGATACAATAAGTCGCAATGTCGACTATTTATCGGCAAGCGCGAATAATGGCATGTGATGGCGCGTCGGCGACGACCTTGTCGGCTCGATCCGGGCCATCGGGTTGCTGCCGGCGGCACCATCCAGCAAGGAGCCTTGCCATGACCCGACTACCGCTGCACGGCGCGCTCGCCGCCGCCGCTTTCCTTGGCTTCGCCGGAGCCGCTCCGGCCCAATCGCCCTGGCTCGCGCCGACCACGCCGCCGCCCGCCCCCGAGGCGCAGGCGCCCGAGGTCGAAGCGAACCTCAAGGTCTTCGACACCCTCGACTTCGACGTGTTCTCCAACCAGAAGTGGGACCGGCTCGGCGAGAGCCATGCCGAGGACATCGTCGTCACCTGGCCCGACGGCCACGAGACGAAGGGCATCGAGAAGCATATCGAGGATCTGAAGGCGCTCTTCGTGTTCGCGCCGGACATCAGGATCAGCGAGCATCCGATCCGCTTTGGCTCGGGCTCCTGGACGACGGCGACCGGCGTGATGACCGGCACCTTCACCGCGCCGATGCCGATCGGCGACGGCAAGACGATCCCGCCGACCGGCAAGCCCTTCGCGCTCGGCATGGTGACGGTCGGTCACTGGAAGGACGGCACGATGGACCATGAGTGGCTGTTCTGGGACAATGCCGACTTCATGAAGCAGATCGGCCTCGGCAGCTGACGGACGGCGGCCGGAGCCGACGCACAATGGCTCCGGCCGCGATGCCCCTCGCTTGACCTCGTCCGACCCGGATGGCCTTGAAGATCGGGATCGTGGGACTGCCGAATGTCGGCAAGTCGACGCTGTTCAACGCGCTGACCCGCACTGCCGCTGCGCAGGCGGCGAACTTTCCCTTCTGCACCATCGAGCCGAACGTCGGCGAGGTGAACGTTCCCGACCCGCGGCTCGACCGCCTCGCCGGGATCGGCAAGAGCCAGAAGATCATCCCGGCCCGCATCACCTTCGTCGACATCGCCGGCCTCGTGAAGGGTGCCAGCAAGGGCGAGGGGCTCGGCAACCAGTTCCTCGCCAACATCCGCGAGTGCGACGCGGTCGCGCACGTTCTGCGCTGCTTCGAGGATCCGGACGTGACGCACGTCGAGGGCCGGGTCGATCCGGTCGCCGACGCCGAGACGGTGGAGACCGAGCTCATGCTCGCCGACCTCGAAAGCGTCGAGAAACGCCTCGCCGGGCTGCAACGCAAGCTGAAGGGCGGCGACAAGGAGGCCGCGGTGCAGGCCCGGCTGCTGGAGGAGGCGAAGCAGGCGCTGGAAGAGGGCCGCCCGGCGCGCACCGTCGCGGTGGCCGACGAGGATGCCCGCGCCTGGCGGCTGCTCCAGCTCCTCACCGCGAAGCCGGTGCTCTATGTCTGCAATGTCGAGGAGGCCTCCGCCGCCAGCGGCAACGCCCACTCGGCCGCGGTCGCGGCGATGGCGACCGGGCAGGGGGCGGGCTGCGTCGTGATCTCGGCGGCGATCGAGGAAGCGATCGCCCAGCTCGACGACGCCGAGCGGGCGGAGTTTCTCGAGGCGCTCGGGCTGGAGGAACCGGGCCTCGACCGGATGATCCACGAGGGCTACCGCCTTCTCGGCCTCGCCACCTATTTCACCGTCGGCCCCAAGGAGGCGCGCGCCTGGACGATCCCGGCCGGCGCCAGCGCCCCGCAGGCCGCCGGCGTCATCCACGGCGATTTCGAGCGCGGCTTCATCCGGGCCGAGACGGTCGCCTTCGACGACTTTGTCGCCCTCGGCGGCGAGCACGGCGCCCGGGAGGCCGGCAAGCTCCGCGCCGAGGGCAAGACCTACCGCGTCCAGGACGGCGACGTGCTGCACTTCCTGTTCAACGCCTGACCTGGCTCTGCGGGGCCTGCTCCGCGGCATCTTTCTTTGGGATCGCGGCGTCGAAACTTGTGAATGCGGAAAGGCAGTCAGGCCGGCCAGCCTGTGCGGTTTGCCGGAGCGCGGGGCGGCGTGCGTTCGTGCTTCAGGAAGCCGCCAGCCGCCGCCGCAGCGCCACCGCGCCGAGGGCTGCGACGCCCGTTGCGATCAGCGCCAGCCCGGCGGGCAGCGGCACGGGCGAGGCCGTCGGGTTCAGCGCGTTGCCGGGGGCCGAGATCGTGTAGCTGATGTTGCTGCCGTGGGTGAAGTTGAGAGCAAGGTAGAGGTTGCCGCCGAAGCTGTCGTCGAGGCTGAGGGAAAGCGTCTGCGACGGCGTGCGCCGGCTCAGCTGGAAGACCGGCAGGTGTGTTCCGTCCCAGCCGTGCGCAAAGGCCGATGTCTTGTAGAGAACGGTTCCGCCGGCGGAGTAGGAGGGGCCGATGCCGGCGGGCGCGCTGAAGGTCAGCGTCAGCGTCTGGGCGCCCGGCATGAGGCCGGTGAAGACGAAGTTGTCATAGGCGTTCTGGCTGCCGGTGCCGGCGACGGTCTCAAATCCCGCGCCCACCTGGGTCAGGTGGTCGAAGCTGCTGCCGAACGCGCCGGAGGGCAGATCCGCCTCGGTCAGGGTCGCGGCCTGCGCGGAAAGGCCGCCCGTGACGAGGACGAGGGAAAGCAGGGCGGCCCGCAGGCCAGACTCGGTACGCATGACACCTCCAGAACACGGGACGGCAGATAGGCGGCAATCCGCCGATCGTCAACGGCATGTGAAGATCAACCTATGGTGATATTGCCGTCCGGTTAATGCGTGCCCGGCGTCGCGCGTCCCGGCATGGCATATTCCTCCAGCGTCGCGAGCGGCACGAGGTCGAGCACCGAGACGTGGGTGCTCGCCAGCACCACCTTCGGCGCGACCCCGGCCTGCAGCGCCTCGACCCAGCGCAGCGCACAGAGGCACCAGCGGTCGCCAGGCCGCAGCCCTGCGAAGCCGTATTCCGGCCGGGGCGTCGAGAGGTCGTTGCCCCGCGACATCGAGAAGGCGAGGAACTCCGCCGTCACCCGCACGCAGACCGTATGCCGCCCGCGGTCCTGCGGCCCGGTGTTGCAGCAGCCGTCCCGGAAGAAGCCGGTCAACGGATCGAACGAGCAGGGCTTCAGCGGCCCGCCGAGCACGTTGACGCTCGATTCCATCGCTTCCTGCATGGGATCAGTACCCCGTCAGTTCCATGTACCCGGTCCCGGCATGGCTGCCGCGGAGCCGGATCGGGCCCTCCCAGTAGGCAAAGCCCGTCCCCATCCAACTCTGCGCGTTCAACGGTTCGGTGTCCACGGCCAGCCCATGCGCCGGGATGGCGAGGTGCCAGCCGACCGGCAGCCGCCGTCCGGCCACCTCGGCGAAGGTGACGGGCTCCGCGACGATCTCGTCCGGGCGCAGCGGCTCCGGACTTCCGTCCGGCGTGATCCAGGTCCCGGCGAGGAAGGCGCCGTCCGCTTCGCGCAGGCGGTAGAGCATGACCTTCCCGCCGTCATCGAGGTGCAGTGCGAACCAGTCCCAGCCGGACTGCTGCCTGTCGAGCGGCTGGCTGGACCATTCCCGGTCGAGCCAGGCCTCGCCCGTCACCGGGATGTCCTGCCCGTCCAGCGTCAGCGTCCCCTCCACGGTGTAGAACGGCTGGCTGTAGTAGTAGGACGCCTGTCCGCGTTCCGACTTCAGGCTGAAGCCGCGGTCTCCCTGCGGCACCGGCGGCCGGTCGGCGTGGAGGCGCAGGTCATAGGAGAAGCCCTCGCCGCTCGCCTCTACGGCGAGGGTCGCCATCGCGTCCCCTGGGGCGTCGGGCGGCGCCGCGAGGCTCCAGTTGTCGATGAAGGCGCGGAAGGGCGCTGCCTCCACACCGGCCTGCCCGACGCCGCCGCGCGCGAAGGTCTCGGCAAAGCGATGCGTCGCTGCCGAGGTGACGGCGGAATGCGCCATCCAGATCTGCGGCGTGCCCCAGCCTGACTGCGGCCCGCCCGGCGCCAGCGCCTGCCGGAACAGCGTCCACTGCGCGCCATAGGGGGTGCCGTCCGGCGCGCGCAGCGTCGCGGTCACATACCACCACTCGATGCGGAAGTCCGGATGCGGCCCGTGATCGCGCGGGAAGGCGAGCGCTGCCGGCGCCGTGACCGGGGCAAAGCCGTCGCCGCCCTGCTCCAGCCCCGCGTAGCCCTGCGCATGGGCGGGGAGGGGCAGGAGGAGCAGGAGGAGCAGGATCGCGACGCTGAGGGCACGGCCCGACTTCGGGCGTCGGCGGTCGCACCCGGTTCCCACCACACCGCGATAGGGCATCGGCGCGCCTGCCTGGGCTGGCGCGAAGCGCCTGCCAGGGGGGCAGGCAGGCGCTGCCGATGCTGACGCATCGGCGGGGAAGACGGGAAACGCGACGCGGCGACTGGTCGGCAGATGGCCACTCACTCATAGCGCAGCGCCTCGACCGGGTTCAGCCGCGCGGCGTTGCGGGCCGGGATGAGCGTGATGAGGAAGGAGAGGCCGAGCGCCAGCCCGGCCACCGTCAGCACGTCGCCCGGCCGGAGATGCGCCGGGATCTCGGTCAGGTAGCGCACTTCCGGGTTCCACACCGACCCGCCGGCAACGAGCTCCACCACCGCCTGGATGTCGCGGATGAAGTAGGCGAAGAGGCAGCCGAGCACGACGCCGAGCAGCGTGCCGACGACCCCGATCAGCGACCCGCAGAGGAAGAAGACCCGCATGATCGAGCCCTGCGTCAGCCCCATGGTGCGCAGGATGCCGATGTCGCGGCCCTTGTTCTTCACCAGCATCACGAGGCCGGAGATGATGTTGAGCGCGGCGATCAGCACGACGAGCGACAGGATGATGAACATCACCCGGCGCTCCACGTCGAGCGCCGACAGGAACGCGCCGGAGGCGTCGCGCCAGCTCCAGAAGATCGCGTTCGGCCCGGCGGCCGCGGCGATCGCCGGCTCCAGCGCCTCGACCCGGTCGGGGTCCTGCACCATCACCTCCAGCTCGTCCGCCGCGTCTTCGCGGTCGAAGAAGGACTGCGCCTCGGTCAGCGGCATGTAGACCCGCGTCCGGTCGATGTCGTAGCGGCCGACGCCGAAGACGTAGGCGACGGTATAGTCGTTGATCCGCGGCTGGTTGCCGAACGGCGTGTCCATCCCCTGCGGCGAGATCAGCGTGACGACGTCGCCGACGCCGACCCCGAGCTCGCGCGCGACGCCGGTGCCGAGGGCGATGCCGGAGGGGAAGTCGTCCAGCGATCCGAACCCCACCTCCGGATGGACGACGAGCGGCACCCCGGCCAGATCCTCCGGCCGGATGCCGATCACCTCGACGCCGGAGGCGCGACCGTTCGCCGAGGCCATCACCTGCCCGCGCACCAGCGGCGCCGCCCGCGTCACCCCCGGCACCGCCGCCACCCGCTGCGTCAGCGCGTCATAGTCGCGGATCAGCCGGTCCCCGCCATCGTAGGGCGCCTGGTAGACCGTCAGGTGCGCGTTGGCGCCCAGAATGCGGTCGGTGAATTCCTCGCGGAAGCCGATCATCACCGCCTGGACGACGATGAGCGTCGCAACGCCCAGCATCACCCCGACCAGGGCATACCACGCGATGACCGAGATGCCGCCCTCCTTGCGCCGGGCGCGCAGGTAGCGCCAGGCGATCAGCCACTCGAAGGCGGCAAAAGGGGGCGGGGACTGGGACAAGGCGACACCTCGGGGCCTTCGGGCGCGCGGACCCTGCGAGGGCCGTGGGCGGAGGTCAACCCACGTTCGCGCGGGGGCTGCGGGAGCCGGAGGCGCCGCGCGCCGGGCCGCCGTCACGAAGATGTCGCGTTCAAAGGGTGTTCGGCGTTGACTCGCGGCCGGGTCGCGGCTATGGACGCGGCCTGATTTTCGCCAGATGTGAGACCGGACCGAGACCATGGCCAATTCGCCGTCATCCAAGAAGCGCGCTCTGCAGGCCGAGCGGCGTGCAGACATCAACAAGGCGCGGCGTTCGCGGATGCGCACCTACGTCCGCAAGGTCGAGGAGGCTATCGCCTCGGGCGACTACGCCGCGGCGCAGGCCGCCCTGCGGGTGGCCCAGCCGGAGGTCATGTCCAACGTTTCCAAGGGCGTGGTCCACAAGAACACCGCCAGCCGCAAGATTTCGCGTCTGGCCGGCCGGGTGAAGGCGCTCCACGTCTGATCGCGGCGGCCGCAGGCGTCCTCCGGGACGCTGCGGCCCGCGGGACACACGGGCACCCTGCCCGGAGATGTTCCGCCTTCGGTCCCGTTGTCGGGTTTGGCGCGCTTCGGTATTGTCTCTGTCACGAACGATTCCGATCCGCCACACCCGAGTACCCTTCCGTAATACACGAGTAACCAGTCAGCTCCGCTCGTCACACGAATGTCGTGATGGGGCGCGTGTTGAGATGGCCGAAAGAAATCTTTCGCGCTCAGAATGAAAAAAGATTGCGGGAAGGTTGGTAGCAATTGAAACCGGTGTTCGTAGGGGGGCGTTCCGCCACCTTCGTGCGGTCTTGTTCGGATCGCTGCGCCGCATCCCTGCGGGTAGGCGAGGTTTCCTGCTGCTCGACCGACGCGACCGGATGGGCCGGTCGAGTCGCCAGTGACTTCCCCGGCTATTATGGTTCGATCCGATGAGTGCGCAGCCGCTTCGCAATGACCGGGACGCGTCCGGCGAGACCTGGGCTCGGGTCTGCACCGCCCTGCGGAGCCAGATCGGCAATGACGCCTTCAAGAACTGGATCGACCCGCTCGACTTCGTCGATGTCGACCATGGTGTGCTGACGCTGTCGGCGCCGACCAGCTTCATCGGCACCTGGGTGCTGCGGAACTATGGCGACACCATCCGGCAGCTGATGTGCAAGGACGGAATCGCCGTGACCCGGCTGGAGTTCGGCGCCGCGCCGGCGGAGCCGGCCGGGCGGCCGATGCTCGCGGAGGCACCGGTGGCACCTCCCGCTGCCACCCCGTCCCTCGGCGCGCCGGCAATCGGCGCGGCGGCGCCTGGGGGATCGGATGTCGACCTGCCGGGCTCGCCGCTCGACGGGCGCTGCACGTTCGACAATTTCGTTGTCGGCAAGCCGAACGAGCTCGCCCATGCCGCCGCCCGGCGGGTGGCCGAGGGCGTTGCCGAGCGTGCGCCCGTGGCGTTCAACCCGCTGTTCCTCTACGGCGGGGTAGGCCTCGGCAAGACCCACCTGATGCACGCGATCGCCTGGGAGGTGCGGCAGAGCAATCCCGACGCCCGCGTCCTCTACCTGTCGGCGGAACAGTTCATGTACCGCTTCGTCTCGGCGCTCAGGTTCAAGGAGATGCACGGCTTCAAGGAGATGTTCCGCTCGGTCGACATGCTGATGGTCGACGACGTGCAGTTCATCTCCGGCAAGGACTCGACGCAGGAGGAGTTCTTCCACACCTTCAACGCCCTCGTCGAGCAGCAGAAGCAGATCATCATCTCCGCCGACCGGGCGCCGGGCGAGATCGACGGGCTGGAGGAGCGCATCAAGTCGCGCCTGCAGTGGGGCCTCGTGGTCGACCTGCACCCGACCGACTACGAGCTTCGCCTCGGGATCCTGCAGGCCAAGGCCGAGGCGCAGCTGGAGAAGTCGCCGGGCGTGACCGTTGGCGGCGGGGTGATGGAGTTCCTCGCGCACCGGATCAGCTCCAACGTGCGCGTGCTGGAAGGCGCGCTGAACCGCCTCTTCGCCTATGCGACGCTGACCGGTCGGGTGATCGACCTCGACATGACGCAGGAGTGCCTGACCGACATCCTGCGCGCCTCCGAGCGCAAGGTCACGGTCGACGAGATCATCCGCAAGGTCGCCGAGCACTACAACCTGCGGATGTCCGATCTCCTGTCGGCGCGGCGGGCGCGGCAGGTGGCGCGGCCGCGGCAGGTCGCGATGTACCTCGCCAAGACGCTGACCTCCCGCTCGCTGCCCGACATCGGACGGCGCTTCGGCGGCCGCGACCACACGACGGTGATCCACGCGGTGAAGAAGATCGAGGAACTGCGGGCCTCCGACAGCCAGATCGCCGAGGACGTGGAACTGCTGCGGCGGATGCTGGAAGCCTGACGGGCGGCCGCCGCGCGGCCAGCCTGCCCTCACATGGTGTTGGGATATTCGCGGCGCACCGCCGCGATGCCGTCCATGACCTCGGACGACAGGGTCAGCTCGGCGGCGCCAAGGTCGGTGGCGAGCTGCTCCATCGTCGTGGCGCCGAGCAGGACCGACCCCATGAACGGGCGTGAGGCGGCAAAGGCCAGCGCCATCTGCGCCGGATCGAGGCCGTGGTCGCGGGCAAGCGACAGATAGGCGTCGACCGCCGGCTCGGAGAAGCGGTTGATCCGGCCGGACAGGGTGTCGTTCATCGCTGCGCGCGTGCCGGCCGGGCGGGCGCCGCTTTGGTACTTGCCGGTGAGGAAGCCGGCGGCGAGCGGCGAGTAGGCGAGCAGGCGCACGTCCTCGTGGTGGCAGAGCTCGGCAAGGTCGGTGTCGAACAGCCGGTGGAGCAGGCTGTACTCGTTCTGGATCGCGACCACCCGCGGCAGCCCGCGCATCTCGGCGAGCTTCAGGAAGGTTGCCGTGCCCCAGGCCGTGTCATTGGAGACGCCGAAGGCGCGGACCTTGCCCTCGCTCACGAAGGCGGCGACCGTTTCGAGGATCTCCAGCAGCGCCGTTTCCTCGCCGCGCGCCTGCCTTTCCGGCGCGTAGGTCCAGGTCTGGCGGAAATGGTAGGACCCGCGGTTCGGCCAGTGGAGCTGGTAGAGGTCGATCCGGTCGGTGCCGAGCCGGCGCAGGCTCCCCTCCAGCGCCACGCGCAGCGTCTGCGGCGTGATCCTCGTGTCCTTGCGGCCGGTGGTCCGGTTGCCGGCGCCGGTGATCTTGGTCGCAAGCACGATCCGCTCGCGCCGGCCGGCGCCGCCGGCGAGCCAGCTGCCGATGATCCGCTCGGTGTCGCCGGACGTCTCGGCCGAGAGCGGCGTCGTGGGGTACATCTCGGCGGTGTCGATCAGCGTGACGCCGCGGTCGAGCGCGTAGTCGATCTGGGCGTGCCCCTCGACCTCGCTGTTCTGGCTGCCCCAGGTCATGCTGCCGAGGCCGTAGAGGCTGACCTTCAGCGCGTCCCGCCCGAGCGTCCGATACTCCATCGGGTCCCCTCCCGTTGCCCGGCGGGAGCCTTGGCCGATCCGCCGCCGGGGTTCAAGGGCCGTTCGCTCAGGCGAGCTGGTAGCCGGGCGTCGAGTGCATGATCTCCAGCTCCTCGGCGTTCATGTCGGCGCCGAACGGCTCGAAAAGCGGGGTGGAGAGGTAGCGCTCGCCGGTGTCGGGCAGCATCGCGAGGATCACCGAGCCTTCCGGCGCCTTCTCCGCCACCTGCATCGCCACCGCGAAGGTCGAGCCGCCGGAGACCCCGGTCATGATCCCCTCCTGTGTCGCCAGCGCCCGCGCCCACTTCATGCCTTCGGCGCCGGCCACGGGGATCAGTTCGTCGTAATAGTGGCCGTCGATCGCCTCCTGCAGCACCAGCGGGATGAAGTCGGGGGTCCAGCCCTGGATCGGATGCGGCTCGAAGGCGGAATGGCCGATCGCCGGGCCGCCGTCCTCGGAGCGCGCCTGCGGGATGCCGGAGCCGATGAGCTGTGCATTCGCCGGTTCGGACAGGATGATCTTCGCGTCGGGCCAGGTCTTCTTCAGGACCCGGCCGACGCCGGACACCGTGCCGCCGGTGCCATAGCCGGAGACGAAATAGTCGAGCCGGCTGCCGGCGAAGTCGGCAATGATCTCCTTTGCCGTCGTCGCCTCGTGGATCTCGGCATTGGCCTTCGTCTCGAACTGACGGGCGAGGAACCAGCCGTGCGCCTCCGCGAGTTCCTTGGCCTTCATGTACATGCCATGGCCCTTCAAGGCCCGCGGGGTCAGCACGACCCGGGCGCCCATGTAGCGCATCAGCTGCCGGCGCTCGACCGAGAAGCTGTCCGCCATGGTGACGACCAGCGGATAGCCCTTGGCGGCGCAGGCCATGGCAAGGCCGATGCCCGTGTTGCCGCTCGTCGCCTCGACGACGGTCATGCCGGGCTTCAGCGTCCCGTCGCGCTCGGCCGCCTCGAGGATCGCCAGCGCCAGCCGGTCCTTGACGGAGGCGGCCGGATTGAAGAACTCGCACTTGACGTAGAGATCGACGTTCGCCGGCGCGAGCCGGTTGATCCGGACGGTCGGCGTGTCGCCGACGGTGTCGATGATGCTCTCGTAGCGCTTTCCGCGCCCCGTGGTCCGGCGCAGCACGCCGCCGTTGCCGCTCTCGATGGTCATGATCAGCCCTCCCTCGCCGGGCCCGCGGCCCGACGCCGGCGGCAGCCTGTCACAGCGCGCGGCTGCTGGGCAAGCTAGCGATAGAGCGGCACCGGCATGTTGTTGGTGACCACGACCTGCAGCGCAAAGATGACGAGCAGCAGCACCAGGGGCGCGAGGTCGAGGCCGCCGGTGTCGGGCAGGACACGATCCGCAGGGCATAGAGCACCAGCAGCGCCACCAGCGGCGTGAGGTCGAGCCCGCCGAGATCGGGCAAGATGCGGCGGATGGGCCGGTACAGCGGCTCGAGCAGGCGCTCCAGCCCGTTCCAGATCTGCCAGACCAGCGGCTGACGGGTGTTCAGCACGTTGAAGCCGATCAGCCAGCTCATGATCACATGGGCGAATACGATGAACTTCAGGACGTCGAGCAGCAGGAGGAGGATGGTGAAGAGCGAGACCATCGGCGGCAGCGTCCCTTTCTCGTGGCGGCGCGGACCTCGTACCTAGTCCGGCTTCCGCCCCGCCGCAACCCGGCCGCGGCTCCGCGCTTGCCTCGCTTCGCAAATGCGGCGAGACAGGGGCGTCGCGAGGTCGCCACGGGGGGCGCATGTATCCGCTGCTACGTTTCGGCCTCGAGATGGCGCGGGCGCGGCGGGCGGCGCCGCTGCCGCTCGACGGCGTGCACGTCTCGCACCATCGCTGCTGGCCGTGGGACATCGATCCGTGGGGCGAGCTCAACAATGGTCGTGCGTTGACCCTGTTCGACCTCGGGCGTGCGCCGCTGGCGCAGAGGACCGGTCTCTACCCGGCGCTGCGAGCGAATGGCTGGGGTCTGACCGTCGCCGGATCCACGACCCGCTACCGGCGCCGCGTCCTGCCGTTCCGGCGCGTGGAGATGCGCTCGGCCTTCGTCGGTCGGGACCCGCGGTTCCTCTATGTGCAGCAGGCGATGTTCGGGACGGATGGCGAGGCGCTGAACGCGGTGCTGATCCGCGGCGCGGTGACGAGCCCCGACGGCATGGTGCCCACGGACCGGGTGATGGCGGCACTCGGCCGGCCGGACTGGCCGCTCCGGACACCGGACTGGGTCGAGGCCTGGACGCACGCCGATGCCGGACGGGTCTGGCCGCCGGTCTTCCCTCCGGAGGCCGCATGACGGCCGCGCCTCCGCCCCGCGCCAGCCGGCGGGCGGTGTTTGCCTGGATGCTGTTCGACTGGTCGAACCAGCCGTTCCAGACGCTGGTCGTGACCTTCGTCTTTGCGCCCTATTTCGTCGCGGAGGTTGTCGGCGATCCGGTGCGGGGACAGGCGCTCTGGGGCGCGGCGTCGGCGCTGGGCGGCGCGACGGTTGCGCTGATCGCGCCGCTCCTCGGCGCGATGGCGGATCGCACGGGACGCCGCAAGGCCTGGGTGTTCGGCTTCTCGATCCCCTATGTCCTCGGCTGCCTCGGCTTCTGGATCGCGGTGCCGGGGATGCCGGACGTGACGCTGATCCTCGCCATCTACGTTCTTGCCTTCGTCGGGTCGGAGTTCGGCACGGTCTTCACCAATGCGATGCTGCCCGACCTCGGGCCGCGCGAGGACATCGGGCGGATCTCCGGCTCCGGCTGGGCGATGGGGTATCTCGGCGGGCTGGTCTCGCTGGTGCTGGTCCTCGCGCTGATGGCACCGGCACCGGGAAAGTCCGTCACGCTGCTCGGGATCCCGCCGGTCTTCGGCCTCGATCCCGCGCTCGGCGAGCCGGCGCGGGCGACCGGGCCATTCGCGGCGGTCTGGTACCTCGTCTTCGCGCTGCCCTTGTTCCTCTGGACGCCGGATGCGACGGGCCATCCGACCACGCGACTGCTGAAGGCCAGCGTCGTCGATCTCATTTCCACCTTCCGGCTGGCGGCGCGGCATCGCAGTTTCTTTGCCTTCCTCATCGCCTCGATGATCTATCGCGACGGACTCGCTGCGCTCTATGCCTTCGGCGGCATCTATGCGGCCGGGGTGCTCGGCTGGGGGATGTTCGAGCTCGGCGTCTTTGGCATCGTTGCGGCGGCGATCGGGACGGTCGGCGCGTGGGTCGGGGGGCGGGCGGATTCGGCCTTCGGGCCGAGGCCGGTGATCCTTGTCTCGATCGTCGCGCTGATCGTCGTCTGCGGGGTGGCCCTGCTGACCAGCCGGGAGTCGGTGCTCGGGATGGCGGTGCCGCCGGGATCGCGTTTGCCGGACCAGCTGTTCATGGTCGCGGGTGGACTGCTCGGCGCTGCCGGCGGGGCGTTGCAGGCGGCGTCCCGCACGCTGCTCGTCCACCAGGCGGAGGGGCGGATCGCTTCGACGCAGGCCTTCGGGCTCTTTGCCCTGTCCGGGCGGGCGACGGCCTTCCTCGGGCCGGCGATGATCGCCGCCGTCACCGAGCTGACCCAATCGCAGCGGCTCGGCGTGAGCCCGGTCATCCTTCTTTTCCTTGTGGGCCTCGGGCTGCTATACTGGGTCAAAACCGACAACGAGCAGACCCGAGGCCCCGCCCCATGATCCTCCGCCCGCTTGCGGCCTGCCTTGTACTTGCGCTGCTCGCCGCGCCGGCAGCCGCCGAGACTGCGATGACCGCCTTTGGCCGCCCCAAGACGCCCTCTCCGCATCCGCCCTACTCGATCGGCCAGCCGGCCAAGGGGTGCCTCTCCGGCGCCGTGGCACTGCCGGAAAGCGGGCCGAGCTGGCAGGCGATGCGGCTCGGACGCAACCACTTCTGGGGCAACCCGGCGATGATCGCCTTCGTCGAGGATCTGAGCCGGGACGCGGTGGCGCTCGGCTGGAAGGGGCTCTACGTCGGGGACATCGCCCAGCCGAGGGGTGGGCCGGTCAAGGGGCACGCGAGTCACCAGACGGGTCTCGATGCGGACATCTGGTATACGCCGCCGCCGCGGCTGAACCTCAGCCGCGCCGACCGCGAGCGGATCTCGGCGATCGATGTGTCGCCCAACAAGCGGACCCTGAACGATCTCTGGACGCCGTCGCACGAGGCGCTGCTCAAGGCGGCGGCGCAGGATCCACGGGTGAACCGCATCTTCGTCACCGGGCCGATCAAGATCGCGATGTGTGCTCATGCCGCCGGCGGCAACCGGGCGTGGCTCGGCAAGATTCGGCCCTGGTGGGGGCACAGCGACCATTTCCACGTCCGGCTGAACTGTCCGAAGGGCGCGCCGGGGTGCATCGAGCCCGACCCCGTGCCGCCGGGCGACGGCTGCGCCGACGCGACCTGGTGGGTGACGGAGGCGCTGGAGCCGCCCGACCCGAACGCTCCCAAGCCGCCGCCGAAACCGCCGCTGACGCTGGCCGACCTGCCATCGCAGTGTCGCGAGGTGCTGGACCCGCAATGAGGCTGATCTTCGCCCTGCTGCTGGCGCTGGCGGGACCGGCCGCTGCCGCGGCGCCGACGCTGGTCGAGGATGCCCGCGTGGTCTGGCGCGGGTCGGATTCGGGATTCGGCGGCTTCTCCGGCCTTTCGCTGCAGCCGGACGGGCGGTTTCTCACCGTCTCCGACCGTGGCAGCTGGGCGCGTGGGCATTTCGAGCGCGAGAACGGCCGGTTGACCGGGGTCGTGCTGGACGCGATCGGGCCGCTGAAGGGCGTCAGGGGGATGCCGCTGGAGGGCGAGGACGTCGACGCCGAGGGCCTCGTGGTGGACGGGCAGGGCCGCGCCTTCGTGTCGTTCGAGGCGTTCCACCGCATCCGCCGCTATGACGCGATCGACGGGCCGCCCGCGCCGGTCGATCCGCATCCCGACTTTGAACGCCTGCAGCTCAATTCCGGGCTCGAGGCGCTGACCATGGACGCCGCGGGCACGCTCTATGCCATTCCGGAACGCTCGGGGCGCTGGGAGCGGCCGTTCCCGGTCTATCGGCTGAAGGACGGCCGCTGGGACAAGGATCTGCGGCTTCGCCGGGACGGCACGTTCCTCGTCTCCGACGCGACCTTCGGGCCGGACGGGCGGCTGTACCTGCTGGAGCGGGATTTCAAGTGGCTGGGCGGCTTTGCCACCCGGATCCGCCGCTTCGACCTCGGGCCGGAGGGGTTCGCAAACGAGGTGACGCTGCTGGAAACCGGCTTCGGCGAGCTCGACAACATGGAGAGCATCCAGGTCTGGCGCGACCCCGAGGGCGTCATGCGGCTGACCCTATTGTCCGACGACAACTTCTTCCCGCTCCAGAGCACCCTTTTCGTCGAGTACCGCGTGACGGAGTGAGACAGACACCGCGCGGGCTGCGCATCGGGACCGGGGCGGTCGCCGGACGGGGTCAGGCGAGTCCAAGCCAGGCGGGCAGGCCGGAAATGTCGTTCAGCACGACGTCGGCATGCGGGGCGAGGTCGGCACGCGTGGCAAGGCCGGTCAGCACCGCAACCGTCGCCATGCCGGCCGCGCGGCCGCTGTCGAGATCGTGGGTGCTGTCGCCGATCATCGCGCAGGCGGTGGCCGGCAGGCCGGTGGCGGCGCAGAAGGCAGCCAGCTGCCCGGCCTCCGGCTTGGCGCCGTGGCCGCTGTCGTAGCCGGCGATGAAGGCAAAATGCCCGAGAACGCCGGCCCGCTCGAGGTGTGCCCGGGCCGGTAGCTCGGAATCGTTGGTGGCGAGCCCGAGGGTGATGCCGGCCCCGACCAGCCGGTCAAGCAGCGGGACAAGAGGTGTCACCTCGACCTGCGCGGCCGTGGCGGTCGTCTCCATGACCATGGCTCGCAGCCAACCCTCGTCCAGCGTCGGGAGGACGGACCGCACCCGGTCGATGAGGATTTCCATCGTTCCGGCGATGAGCGGGCTCGTCGGCGCGAAGCGGGCGGTCTGAAGATCGTATTCGAGCGCGGCAGCTAGCGCATTCGCCTGCCGTGGATCGCCCCCGGCGAGGGTCGCGATGAGGCCGCCGCACCACGCCGACCACGTGGCGTGGAAGTCGAAGAGCGTGCCGTCCTTGTCGAAGACCAGCCCGCGGATCGGCCTGGGCCCGCGCGTCGTCATGTCCAGCTCGGGGTTTCGCCGACCAGCGCGGCGCGGGCGCGCGCGAGATCGGTCGCCAGTGCGTCCGGCCGAAGGCCGCAGGCGCCGGCAAAGGCAATCACGGTTTCGTCGGCGGCAAGCAGGAAGTCGATCAGTGCCGCGAGGAACTCCGGGTCCGCCGCCTGCGACCGGAGGCTGCCCGGCGAGGCGCCGCTGGCGTCCAGGAACGCTTGGAGGGCCTCGGGCTGGGCGGCCAGCCAGATCAGCGCGTCCTGGCCGATGGCTTGCGCCTGTTCACCTTTCATTCGCCCCTCCGGGCCCTGCGGAGGGCCGGTTAAACCATTCGTTAACACTATCCTGCGTAACGTCGGCCCGAGGTTTAGCAGGCCAGAAATACCCTCCAAAGGGAGATTCGCACGATGTCGGGGAGAGTTCTGGTTGTCGACGACGTCGCGACAAACCGGCTCCTCCTGCGCGCAAAGCTGTCCTCGGCCTACTATGACGTCGTTGTAGCCGAAAACGGTACCCAGGGCCTTGAGATGGCACGGCGCGAGCAGCCCGACATGGTGATGCTCGACGTGATGATGCCGGGCATGGATGGCTTTGCCGTCTGCGCGGCCCTGAAATCGCGCGAGGACACCGCGCACATTCCGGTGATCATGGTGACGGCGCTCGACACGCCGGAGGAGCGGATCCGCGGGCTGGAAGCCGGCGCGGACGACTTTCTCTCCAAACCGTTCAACGACCTCGCGCTGTTCGCCCGCGTCCGCAACCTGATGCGGATGAAGATGATGTCCGACGAACTGCGGCTGCGCGACATGACCTCGCGCGAGCTTGGGGTAATCGACCTCGTGGTCGAGCCGGAGATCGACATCGAGGCGAGCGGCCCGATCCTGCTGGCGCCGCCGAGCGCCGGCGAGGGACAGGTCTGGGCGGAGCAGCTGCGGGCGCGGCTCGGCATTCCGACCATCGTCACGCATTCCGAGCGCGAGGCGCTGAACCTGTCGCGCCTGGAGCTGCCCGACTGTTTCGTCGTTCACCAGAACCTCAGCGAGGGCGGCGACGGCCTGCGCCTCGTTTCCGCCCTGCGGGCCAAGCCGGAGACCCGGCAGTCGGCGGTGATTCTCGTCGTCGAGAACGGCGACGTGCAGACCGCGGCCAAGGGGCTCGACCTCGGGGCGTCCGACTATATCGAAGCACCGTTCGACGTCAGCGAGCTCATCGCGCGGATCCGCTCGCAGCTGCGGCGCAAGCGCTATTCGGACCGGCTGCGCACCAATCTGCGGAACGGCCTGAAGCTCGCGGTCATCGATCCGCTCACCGGCATCTACAACCGCCGCTACGCCAGCCAGCACATGAACCGGGTGATGGAGCGGGCACAGGAGACCGACGGCGTCTTCGCGGTGATGATGATCGACCTCGACAAGTTCAAGACGGTCAACGACCGCTTCGGCCACGACGCCGGCGACGCGGTGTTGCGCGAGTTCTCGCGCCGCCTGCAGGAGAACATCCGGGGCGTCGACCTCGTCGCGCGATTCGGCGGCGAGGAGTTCTTCGTGGCGATGCCGGACGTGGACGCCGCCGCCGCCGCGGCCGCGGCCGAACGGATCCGGCGGGCCGTCGAGGGGGCGCCGGTGCCACTGCCGGGCGGTGGCGAGGTCAGCGTGACCGTCTCGATCGGCGTCGCCGTCGCCACGGCGCGCGACGTCGACGCGGAAGCGATCATCAAGCGGGCGGACACCGCCCTCTACCAGTCGAAGGAGTCCGGGCGGAATCGCGTCAGCTTCTTCGCCCAGGCCGCCTGACTTTCCGACAACCGATCATCCGATCGCCCGCAGGCTGAAATGGGGCGGTCTTTCCTCCCTAAACATTGGTTTAGGGGCATAAACCGTCAGTAGCCAAGGGCCGGAATGAACGCGAGTGCAATCGCGTCGATGGCCGCGCCGTGCAAAGGGTGACGTGCAATCGCAATGCATTCTTGGGTTTCGTGGGAGCGTCCGGAAACCAGAACGGCAGGGCGCTGCAGGGTGTAGAGTAGGGTGGTATTGTGAGGGGTGCACGGCCGGTTTCGGGTCATACCGGGACCGGCCGTGGGTGTATCCGGGCAGGGTATTCCGGTATCTGAGGGGCGGCCGCGGTGAGGCGGCCGGGGTGCGCCGGGCGCGCGGCAGGGGAGCCGCGGTCGGGGGCGGCTGCGCAGGATGCGCGGGCAGGGAACGGGTCTGTAGTTATGAGGTACCGGTCGATTGTCGCGGGGGCGCTGGCTGCGGCCTCGTTGCTGCGGACGCCGCTGGCCCTGGCCGAGCCGATCGACGAGATCTCGGCGGCGTTGCGGGCGCAGGGGTATACCATCGTCGCCGTGCAGCGGACGTGGCTCGGTCGGGTCCGCATCGACGCCCAGAAGGGGCGCTATTCGCGCGAGATCGTCTTTGACCGCGTTACAGGCGAGGTGCGCCGGGATCTGGTGGAGGACGACGCCGCCAGCCAGACGGTGACCGAGGAACCGAGCATCGGCGATGTGCTGCGCCGGTCGGTCGACCGGCTGACCGGCCGCGAGCCGACGTCGGCCGCCGCGCGTGCCGCACGGACACCGGCGGCCGCGCAGCCCCTTGCGCTCGGTACGGCGACGGCCACGACCGCCCCAGTCGTCGGCGCGACGGCCGCGACCGCCGCCGGCAACACAGGCACCGCGGGCGCCGTGGGAGGCACCGTTACCCGCTCGGCGACCGGTCGGACGGAGTCCGGCCTGGGGGGGGCTGCGGCTTCGACTGGTGGCCACTCGGGAAGTACGACGGCCAGCGATACGACACGGGGATCCGCGTCCGGCGCCACTCAGGGCTCGTCCAGCGCGGGTGCGTCCGCCGGCGCCGGTTCCGACACCACAGGCGGCACCGCCTCCTCGAGCAGCGCAAGCAGCGGATCGGCGTCGGGGGGATCGGAAAGCTCGGCCGGCGGCTCGGCCAGCAGCTCGTCCGGAAGCGCTGGTGGCGGCACGTCCGACAGCGGCTCCAGCGGCAGCTCGGGCGCTTCGGATACCAGCGGGTCGGCCTCCGGCAGCGACGGCTCCGGTGGATCGGGCTCGGGCAGTTCTCACTCCGGCAACTCGGACTCGGGAAGTTCGGATTCCGGCAGTTCAGGCTCGGACAGCTCAAGCTCGGGCGACTCGGATTCCGGAGGCTCGGACTCGGGAGGGTCGGGGTCCGGCGACTCCGGCTCGGACGATTCCGGTAGCGGCGGCGGCTCCAGTGGCGATAATTCCTCCGGCAATGCCGGCGGGTCCGGCGGCGGCGGGAACGCGCACGGGAGCGACGGTGCCAGTGGCGACGACGGCCAGGGCGGATAGCGGACACGGGGCGCGAGTCGCCCTGTCCGCCCGTGCGCCCGCCGTGCGGTAGCCATGCGGTACAAGCTGCCGGCCACCGTAGCGCTGGTGCTGATCGTCGCGATCCAGGCGCTCTGCACCCTGTTCTTCGTCTCCGACATCGTCGCCGGGGTGGTTGGCGTTCACCGCGACCCGCTCAGCTGGGAGACCCGCGAGCTTCTGGAGATCGGGGCCGGTGTCGGCCTTGTGCTCGGGGTCGTGCTTGGCGCGGCTCTGCTCTTTCGCGTGTTGCGGCGGACGCACCGGATGGAGAATCGGCTGCGCGAGGTTTCCGGCGCCTTTGCGGCGTTGCTGGAGGCCCGGTTCGTCGAGTGGCGGCTGACGCCGTCGGAGCGCGACGTCGCCTGGTTCACCATCAAGGGTCTCAGCATCGCCGAGATCGCCGGGCTTCGCGGCACCAGCGAGGGCACGATCAAAGCGCAGTCCAACGCGATCTACCGCAAGGCGAAGGTCACCGGCCGGACCCAGCTGCTCAGCCTGTTCATCGAGGACCTGATGGGGGAGGCGCCGGTCCCGGCCGCGGCGCCGTCGCCGGCGCGCCCGGCGCCGGGACCACGCCGGGCCGCGGCTGCGGGGACGGTCACGGGCGAGGGAGGCAGCGTTGCTTCCGTCTTGCCGCAGGCAGGCGTTCGGAATAGGGAAGGCGCCTGAGCGGCCGCGAGGGGGCGGCCTGCCGATCAGCACGGAACGTTACGGTATGGATAATCTTGAGATCGGCGACCTGGTCGTCCTGACCTCCGGGTCGATGCGGATGGCGGTCGAAGCCATCGACGGGGGCCGGGTGGCCGTCGTTTGGTGCCACGAGGGCGAGATCGGGCGCGACAGCTTCGATCCCCGGCTCCTGAAGAAGTGGGAATTCCGCGATGAGGA
>JBGALW010000306.1:0-2704 GCA_044223585.1 Amaricoccus sp. | reverse complement strand
CGTCGGATTGGCGTCGCCAGAGACAGCGGCGTACAGTTCGATGTCACGCCGCGTAATGGTCCGCTCGAAGGACGCGCTCTCGCCCCGCTGGATCTCGTCGAAGGTACGGTTCTCGACCATCGCCGCCTCGTCCATGCCCGTCTCCCGCAGTGCAGGCTGGTCCTGTCGCAGGCTCCGATTACGCGCGCATGACGGCGGAGTCGAGCGCGACCCCCGGTCGCGAAGGCGCCGTCACAAGAGACTCGCCTGCGGCTCCACCGGCCGCAGCAGCTCCGGGCCGTCGTTCTTCGGGTTGTTGACGGCCCTGCCGATCTCCCACACGGCAAGCTCGTTGTCGCCGACCGGCGCGAGCAAGGCCTGCAGAAACTCGGGATCCATGAGCTCCGCGTCGAGCCACAGGGCCTGGCTGGGCGGGGGCAGGATCACCGGCATCCGCGGATGGATCGGGCGGAGCAGCGCCGACGCGTTGGTGGTGAGGATGGTGCAGCTCTCGAGCAGGCTGCCGTCGGCGAGCCGGTTGCGCCGCCACAGCCCGGCGAACGCCAGCGGCTTGCCGGACGCCAGAGCGACGCAGAACGGCCGGGCCGGGCCCGAAGCGGCCTTCTGCCACTCGTAGAAGGCGGTGGCCGGAATCAGGCATCGCCCCTTCTTGAAGCTGTCGCGGAACATCGGCTTGCCGCCGGCACCTTCCGACCGCGCGTTGATCTGACGGCCCGGATCGTTGGCCTCCTTCATCCACGGGCCGAGCAGCCCCCAGCGCGCGAAAGCCGCCTCACGCCCCTCAGGTCCGGCGCGGACGATCGCGATCTGCCGGTCCGGGGTGACGTTCCAGCTCGCCGTCAGGCCCTCGGGCGGCGCGCAGCCGAAGACCAGCGAGAATTGGCCGGGGAGGATCGACAAGGCGAACCGGCCGCACATCTCAAAGGCTCTCCACCATCAGCGCCCACACCTCCGCCTCGATCGCCGCCAGCGGGCGGTCAGCGCGGAGCCGGTGCCACCGCACCGACCTCTGGTCCAGGGTCTCCGACTGGCGCGCCACGACCGCGGCGTTCGCATCCGAGGCGTCGCCGGTGCGCGCCGCCACCCGCGCGGTGCACAGGTCCGCAGGCGCTTCCAGCCAGATCCCCGTGAACGGCGCGCCGGCCCGCGCCGCGACGGCGGCGATCCCGGCGCGCTGCCGCTCCTGGCCATAGACCGCGTCCGCGATCACCGCATGGCCGGCGGTGAGGCACTGCGAGGCGCGCTCCGCGATGGCCGCGAACACCCGCTGCGACATCTCCGGCGCGTAGGCTTCCGGTGGCAGACGCTCGGTCGGCTCGCATCCGAGCAGGCGCTTGCGGATGACGTCGCTGCGCAGCACCACCGCTCCGGGTGCGGCACCCATCCGGTCGGCGAGCTGCCGCGCCAGCGTAGTCTTGCCGGTGCCTGAACCGCCGCCGATGGCGAGGAGGCGCGGTGCCGCCGGGCTCAGGAAGGTGCGGGCCAGAGTTAGGTAGCGGCGGGCCTCAGCCGGATCCCCGCGGGCACCCTGCGTGATCGCCAGCCCCAGCACCTTGGCGCGAATTGCCGCCCGCAGCGAGAGGAAGAGCGGCAGCGGGGCCAGACCGCCATAGTCACCCGTCCGCTCGAGCCAACGATTCAGCAGCCGGCATGCGGCCGGTCGATGCCCCTTCTCGATCAGGTCCATGACCAGGAAGGCAAGGTCGTAGACCACGTCGATGCAGGCGATGGCGTCGTCGAACTCGATGCAGTCGAACAGCGTCGGTCGACCGTGCAGGAGCACGAGGTTGGCGAGATGCAGATCGCCGTGACAATGGCGCACCGACCCTTGCCGGCGGCGCTCGTCCAGCAGGTCCGAGGCCCGGACGAGCCGCCCCTCGGTCTCTGCCACCAGCGCGTCGACGTCGTCCGCCGCGAACACCTTCGGCACTGCCGCGCGCAGATCCTCGCCGTTGCCCTTGGCCACCACCCGCATCGCCCCCGCGCCGCCCCGGTCCGGCGTCGGTTCCGCTGCGGCCTGGGCGGCAGCGATCGCATCGGCGAGCGCGTCGACCAGTTCCGGGCTCAGCTCACCCGCGGCGAGCACCCTGTCCAGCTGGGCATCGCGCGGAAAGCGGTGCATCTCCAACAGCCACTCGACGGGCGTGCCGGCCCCGTCCAGCGCCAGACGATCGTCGGATTCCACGGTCACCGGCAGCACGCGCAAATAGAGTTCCGAAGCCGTGCGCCGGTTGAGCTCCAGCTCGTGACGTAGCGCCGCCTCCCGGGCGGGCAGGGTCGTGAAGTCGAGGAAGCTGTAGCGCACCGGCCGCTTGAGCTTGAAGGCCCGGTCGCCGGCGAGCAGGACGATCGCCGCATGCGTATCGACGCGCTCCACCGGGCCGCCGAGGGCGCCGCCGAGTAGGAAGTCCAGCACGGCGTCGAAGCCGGGATCGGGCATCGGCACTCCGGTGGCTTGCCGCTCACGGGCCAGCGCTCTAGGAACGGGCCTTCCGGGCGATCAGGGCGAGGCGCAGCATGGACGTTCGCAAGGGCTTCGTCGATCTGGTCGGCAACACGCCGCTGCTGCGCCTGAACAGGGTCTCGGACGACACGGGCTGCGAAATCCTCGGCAAATGCGAGTTTCTCAACCCAGGCGGCAGCGTCAAGGACCGGGCGGCACTTGCGATCATCGGCGACGCCGAGGAGAAGGGGCTCTTGCGCC
>JBGALW010000305.1:0-2712 GCA_044223585.1 Amaricoccus sp. | reverse complement strand
CTTGCCGGTGCCGCCGCCGACCTGCTGGCCGAGCGCGGCGCCGGCGATGCCGCCGAGCACGGCCCCCGCCGCCTGGCTGCCCTGGCCGCCCTGGACCTGCACGGGACGCGCCGACATCACGGTGCCGAAGGAGACGGTGGAGGCGGTGAGCGCCTGGTTCGCGGACACCACGTTGCCGTTCTGCTGCGGCCCGCAGCCGACGAGCAGCGCGCTCGCGACGAAGACTGCGTCCGCGACCCGGAGAGGAGTGGAGGGCATCGAGAGGGCTTCCCTGTTCTTGAAACTGCTCTGCGCCGGACGCGCCGGCGCCACCATTTAGACCGGCCGGAGGGCGGGCGCCATTCATTCATGCGCGAGCCGGCCGGGTCCGTTTCGCCCGCTGCTGCCGGGCGATCACCGTCCGGCGCCCGCCTTGTGCCCGGACCGCCCAGCCGCTAGAGACGCCCGGCAGTCCGGAGCGACCCCATGTCCGAGCCCCATCCGACGATCCGCCCGCAGCCCGGCATCCTCGACATCGCGCTCTATGTCGGGGGCGAGAGCCGGCTCGCCGGGCACAACCGGGTGCTGAAACTGAGCTCGAACGAGAATCCGTTCGGCGCGAGCCCCGCTACCGTCGAGGCGTTCGCGGCGGCCGCCGGCAGCCTGCACCTCTATCCCGACACCTCGCACGCCGGCCTGCGCGGGGCGATCGCCGACGTGCACGGCCTCGCGGCCGACCGGATCGTCTGCGGCGCGGGATCGGACGAGATCATCGCCTTCCTGTGCCAGACCTATGCCGGGCCCGGGTTGGAGGTGATCCATACCGAGCATGGCTTCGGCATGTACCGCATCTCGGCGCTCGCGGCCGGGGCGACGCCGGTCGAGGTGCCGGAGGCGACGCGGCGGACGGACGTCGATGCGATCCTCACCGCCTGCACCGACCGCACCGCGCTCGTCTTCATCGCCAATCCCAACAATCCGACCGGCACGATGATCCCGGAGGCGGAGGTCGAACGGCTGGCGGCCGGCCTGCCGCCACAGGCGCTTCTCGTGCTCGACGGGGCCTATGCCGAGTATGTCCCGGGCTTCGACGGGCACGCGCGGCTGGTCGACCGGCGCGACAACGTGGTGATGACCCGGACCTTCTCGAAGGTCCACGGCCTCGGCGGGCTCCGCATCGGCTGGGGCTATGGCCCGGCGCACGTCATCGAGGCGCTGAACCGGGTGCGGGGGCCGTTCAACCTCTCGACCGCGGCGCTCGTCGCCGCCGAGGCAGCGGTGCGGGACACCGCCTTCACCGACCGATGCCGCGAGGAGAACTTGAGGAACCGCGCCTGGCTCGCCGGTCAGCTGGCGCGGGCCGGCGTCCCCTCGGACCCGTCGGAGGCGAACTTCATCCTTGCCCGGTTCCGCGACGCCGGCGAGGCAATCGCCGCGGACGAGGCGCTGCGCGACCGCGGGATCATCGTCCGCCGGGTCGCCGGCTACAACCTGCCCGCGGCGCTGCGCATCACGATCGGCGACGCCGAGGCCTGCGCCGCCGTCGCCGAGGCGGTGGCGGCGTTCATGGCGGTGCGGGCATGATCCCGTTCCGCCACGTCGCGCTGATCGGCCTCGGGCTGATCGCCTCGTCGATCAGCCACGCGCTGCGTCGCACCGGCGCCGACGTCCGGATCACCGGCTATGCCCGCACCCCCGAGACGCGGGCGGTGGCCGCGCGCCTCGGGCTCTGCGAGGTGAAGGACAGCGCGGCGGAGGCGGTGGAGGGGGCCGATCTCGTCATCCTCTGCGTCCCGGTCGGCACGATGGCCGCGACGGCGGAGGCCATAGCGCCGGCCCTCGCGCCGGGGGTGGTCGTGTCGGACGTCGGGTCCGTGAAGCGCGCGGTGATCGACGCTGTCGCCCCGCGGCTGCCGGAGGGCGTGCGCTTCGTTCCCGGCCATCCGCTGGCCGGCACCGAGCATTCCGGTCCCGGCGCCGGCTTTGCGAGCCTCTTCGACAACCGCTGGTGCCTGCTGACGCCACCGCCGGACAGCGACCCGGCCGCGGTCGCCGACCTCACGGCCTTCTGGACCGCGCTCGGGGCGCGCGTCGACGTGATGGAGCCGGACCACCACGATCTCGTGCTGGCGGTCACAAGCCATGTTCCACACCTCATCGCCTACACGATGGTTGGCGTCGCGGATCATCTTCGCCGCGTAACGGCGCAGGAAGTCATCAATTATTCCGCTGCGGGCTTTCGCGACTTCACCCGGATCGCCGCGTCCGACCCGACGATGTGGCGGGACGTGTTCCTGAACAACCGCGAGGCGACGCTCGACATTCTCGGCCGGTTCACCGAGGAACTGCTCGCGCTGCAACGGGCCATCCGCCTCGGCGACGGCGAGCACCTGCACGCCTATTTCACCCGGACCCGCGCCATCCGACGCAGCATCATCGAGGCCGGCCAGGATACCGCCGCCCCCGACTTCGGCCGCTCCGGCACGCGGGGCTGAGGGGAACCGGCGCGTTCGCCGGAGGGTTGATACCGGGCCAGTCGACTCCGGCTGGGGTGTCACCCGGTGACGAATGCTCCTGTTCCGCCTGCTCCTCCCTGCGGCGCTTGTTGCCGCGGTGGCCCACGCCCAGCCTGCTCCACTGCCCCGGCCGGCGCCCCTCGGCCCGATCTGCGGGGACTCCCGGCTGCAGGGCAGGGCGGTTGCCCCGATCCTTGGCGACGGGGCCTGCGGGGTC
>JBGALW010000047.1:0-22509 GCA_044223585.1 Amaricoccus sp. | reverse complement strand
GGTGATCGCCGGCGCGAGCATGTAGGTGCCGAGCTCGATCCGGTCGGCAACCACCGGGTGGGTTGCGCCGCCGAGGCGGTCGACGCCGCGGATCTCGAGCGTGTCGGTGCCTTCGCCGGCGATCTGCGCGCCCATCCGCCTGAGGCACTGGGCGAGATCGACGATTTCCGGCTCGCGCGCTGCGTTGCGGAGCACCGTGGTGCCACGGGCGAGGGTCGCGGCCATCAGGAGGTTCTCGGTCGCGCCGACGGAGACGAACGGGAAGGTGAACTCCGCACCGCGCAGGCCGGAGGGGGCGGTGGCGTGGACGTAGCCGTCCCGGAGGTCGAGCCGGGCGCCGAGCGCCTCCAGCCCCTTCAGGTGCAGATCGACCGGCCGGGCGCCGATGGCGCAGCCGCCGGGCAGCGAAACCTCCGCCTGTCCGTCCCGCGCCAGCATCGGGCCGAGCACGAGGATCGAGGCGCGCATCTTGCGCACGATGTCATAGTCGGCCCGGTGGTTGGCGATCGCCTGCGTGCCGATGACGAGCACCCGCCCCTGCTGCAGGCTCGCCACCTCGCAGCCGAGGCTTTCGAGCAGCGTCGTCATCGTGCGGATGTCGGAGAGGCGCGGCGCGTTGGTAAGCGTCAGCGGCTCGTCGGTCAGGAGTGCCGCCGGCATCAGCGTCAGGCAGGCGTTCTTGGCGCCAGAGATCGGGATGGCGCCCTGCAGCCGCTGGCCGCCATGCACGAGAATGCTGTCCATCTGCCTGCCCGTTACCTTTTTTCTGGTTGGTTCCGTGTATCTGCCGGCCCGGCATGGTCGCCGGCCGGTCCGGACAACGCCCGCGCCCTCTTCTGGGCCTTGCGGCGGGCGAGGTTGGCGCGCAGCGCCTCCGCCAGCCGATCGGCCTTGCCGTCCTTCTGCTTGGCCTGCGCCGGCTCCGGCGGCTCGGGGGTGTCTTGCATGGGGCCTTCTACCGTAGATGCGGGGCTGCGGTCCAGATTGCCGCGAAAGACGCAGCCCGACTGTGCTCTTGCCGCTGCGGGGGGAAGCGCCTAGGGATCGGGGGTGGATCAGCGGGAGGGACGGGATGATCGGGCGACTGAACCATGTGGCGATCGCGGTGCCGGACCTCGCGGCGGCCTCGGCGCAGTACCGGGACACGCTCGGCGCGCTGGTGCGCGCACCGCAGGACGAACCGGACCATGGGGTGACGGTCGTTTTCATCGAACTTCCGAACACCAAGATCGAACTCCTGCACCCGCTGGGCGAGGGGTCGCCGATCGCCGGCTTCCTCGCCAAGAATCCCTCGGGCGGCATCCATCACATCTGCTACGAGGTCGACGACATCCTCGCGGCCCGCGACCGGCTGAAGGCGCAGGGCGCGCGGGTGCTGGGCGATGGCGAGCCGAAGATCGGCGCGCATGGCAAGCCGGTGCTGTTCCTGCACCCGAAGGACTTCACCGGTGCCCTCATCGAGCTGGAGCAGGCATGACCATCACCGGCGCCTTCGTCCTTTTCGCCACCATCTGGTTCGTCGCGCTGCTGGTGGCCTTGCCGATCGGCCTGACGACGCAGGGCGAGGCGGGGGACGTGGTGCCGGGGACGCCGTCGTCGGCGCCGGCCGACCCGATGATCGGCAGGAAGCTCGTCTGGGTGACGGTGGTGACGCTGCTGCTGTGGCTGCCGCTCTGCGCCTTCATCCTCTGGGGCGGTCTCACCGTGCGCGACCTCGATGTCTGGCACCGGATGTGACGTCCCCGATGGCCGGCTGACGACGGGATCGGATCGCCCGCGGCGGGACATGCCTGCCGGCGTGGGGCCGGAGGGGGAGCGGCGAGGCATGGCCGAGCTTGGACAGCTTCTGGAGGGCTGGACCCCGCCGCCGTGGCCGGGGCCGATGCGGCTGGAGGGTCGGTTCCTGCGGCTGGAGCCGCTGGGGCCGGGGCACGCCGGCGCACTCTACGCCGCCAACCGGGTGGACGATGCCATCTGGGACTACCTGCCGTACGGCCCCTTCAGGACCGAGGCCGACTATGCCGGCTGGGTGGCGACGATGGCCGGCAAGGCCGATCCGCTGTTCTTTGCCCTGATCGACCGGGCGACCGGCGCGCCGGGCGGAGTCGCCAGCCTGATGCGGATAACGCCGGAGGCCGGGTCGATCGAGGTGGGGCACATCTGCCTCTCCCCGCGGATGCAGCGGACGCCTGCTGCCAGCGAGATGATCTTTCTGTTCGCCGACTGGGTGTTCCGCGAGGGCTATCGCCGCTTCGAATGGAAATGCGATGCGCTGAACCGGCCGAGTCGGCGGGCGGCACAGCGGTTCGGCTTCAGTTTCGAAGGAATCTTCCGTCAGGCGACGGTGGTGAAGGGGCGGAACCGGGACACCGCCTGGTTCGCGATGACCGACGGCGACTGGGCCTGCCTGCGGAGCGCGTGGGAGGCCTGGCTCGACCCGTCGAACTTCGATGGCGACGGGCGGCAGCGGCAGGCGCTCGGCGCGCTGACCGCGCCCTGCCGGGTGGCGTCGGACCCCGGGGCCTGACCATGGATGGCAAACCGCGTGCGCCCAAGAGCCGTGGGCCGATCGGGGCGGCCCTGCGGCGCTGGAAGGACGGCTGGGTAGCCGATCTCGACGCGCCGGGCGCACGGCGGGCGGCGACGATCGACATGCTGGTGTTCGATCACGGACTGATCCGCAAGTTCTGGCGCAACGAGGCCGAGATCGCCCCGGGCGTCTGGCGGTCGAACCAGCCGGATCCGGCGGCGATCGCCCGGCTGAGGGCGCGCGGCATCCGCGCGGTGCTGAACCTGCGCGGGCAGACGGAATGGGGATCCTACCTGCTGGAGCGGGCGGCGTGCCGTGACGCCGGGATCGCGCTTTACGACCTCAAGCTTTCGGCGCAGCGCCTGCCAGCGCGGGAGGAGCTGCTGGAGCTCGACCGGCTGTTCGGGCTGCTGCCACGGCCGTTCCTCATCCACTGCAAGTCCGGGGCGGACCGGACCGGGCTTGCCTCCGCCGTCTACCTGCTGACCCACGGCGGCGGCACCGTGGCCGAGGCGCAGGCGCAGCTGACGTGGCGCCACATGCATCTCGGCACCGGGCGCACGGCCCTGCTCGGCCGGTTGCTGGCCGCCTACGCGGCACGGGCGGCGGAAACCGGCGTGGCGTTTCGCGACTGGGTGGCGCGGGAGTATGATCCGGCCGCGCTGGTAGCGCCCGCCCGGTAATGGTTGCCTGACGTTCTCGGACACGGAGGGATGATGACGGCGGCTTCGGAGCCGGGACTGCGCCCGGACGGACAAGGGCCGGAACTCGCGCGCGTGATGGGGCCGAAGCTCCTGCTGCTGTTCATCGTCGGCGACATCCTCGGCACCGGGGTCTATGCGCTGACGGGTTCGGTGGCGGGCGAGGTCGGCGGCGCGGCGTGGGCGCCGTTTCTCCTCGCCTTCCTGATCGCGACGGTCACGGCGATCTCGTATCTCGAACTGGTCACGCGCCATCCGCAGGCGGCCGGGGCGGCGCTCTATGCGCATCGCGCGTTCGGGATCCACTTCCTGACGTTCCTCGTCGCCTTCACCGTCATGTGCTCGGGCATCACCTCGGCTTCGACGGCCTCGAACGCCTTCGCCGGCTTCGTCAACGATGCCTTCCTGCTCGGCTTCGAGCCGGGCGGCGCGGGCCGCCTGACGCTCGCGCTCGGGTTCATGGCCGTTGTCGCGGCGGTCAACTTCCGCGGCGTCGGCGAGAGCGTGAAGGCGAACGTGGTCCTCACCTGCGTCGAGCTCTCGGGGCTGCTCCTCGTCATCTTCATCGGCCTTTTCGCAATGGCTCAGGGGCGGGCGGACTTCTCCGAGGTGATGGTGTTCCACTCGACCGAGGAGAAGAGCGTCTTTCTGGCCCTCACCGCCGCGACCGCGCTCGCCTTCTTCGCGATGGTGGGGTTCGAGGATTCGGTGAACATGGCCGAGGAGTGCACGAACCCGGTGCGGGACTTTCCGCGGATGATGCTGGCCGGGCTCGGGATCACCGGCCTCATCTACATCCTCGTGGCCATCTGCGCGGTCGCGCTGGTGCCGGTGGGCGACCTTGCCGACGCTTCCAGGGGCTCGGCGCTGACGCAGGTGGTGCGGGCCGGGGCGCCGGGCCTCGCCTTCGACCGGATCTTTCCGTTCATCGGGATGTTCGCGGTGGCGAACTCCGCGCTCATCAACATGCTGATGGCAAGCCGGCTGCTCTATGGCCTCGCCCGGCAGGGGGTGCTGCCGCGTGCGCTCGGCCGCGTCCACGCGACCCGACGCACGCCGTGGGTCTCGATCCTGTTCACCACCGCGATCGCCTTCGGGCTCATCGGCGCCGTGGTGACAGGGGCCGGCGGTCAGGCGGTGGCGCTGCTCGGCGGGACCACGGCGCTGCTGCTCCTCTGCGTGTTCACGATCGTCAACGTCGCACTGATCGTGTTGCGCCGCCAGGGGCCGGTCGGCCACGATCATTTCCGCGCGCCGTCCTGGACGCCTTACGTCGGCGCCGCCTCCTGCGCCTTCCTCGCCGGACCCTGGGCGCGCAGCGCCGGGCAGATGGAGCAGTACCGGATCGCGGCCTGGCTGCTCGCGGTCGGCGTTCTCCTCTGGTCGCTGACGGCGGCGTGGAACCGCTTCTTCCGCCATCGGCCCGGCGGGACGATGCATCCGGAGCAGCTGGCCGAGGACCCGCGGGACGCGCCCGGCAAATGACGGGGCCCGCAAGGTCACGGAAGCGTGGCGGCGTGCTGGACCACTGGCGGCCGTTGCGCCATAACGGGGCGACGCAGCGCGGCGGAGAGGCGGCATGGACTTCCTGATCAAGGTCTTCACCTGGTGGAACGGCCAGACGCTCGGCACCCAGCTGTTCACCTGGCGCAAGGGCAGCAAGGTCGGTGAGGACGCCGAGGGCAACATCTACTACCAGTCCGCGGACGGCAGCCGGCGCTGGGTGATCTACAACGGCGAGGCCGAGGCGAGCCGCGTGTCACCGGAATGGCACGGCTGGCTGCACCACACCTGGCAGGAGCCGCCGACCAAGGCGCCGCTGCCGCGCAAGGCCTGGGAACAGCCGCATATCCCGAACATGACGGGCACCGATCTCGCCTACCGGCCGCCGGGCAGCATCCTGGCGCCGCTCGGGCCGCAGGTCGGCTCCGACTATCAGGCCTGGAAGCCGGAGTAGGGCATGGCCAACAGTGCCGCGGAGGCGGTGATCGGCGCCGTGGTGCTGGCGACGGCCGCCGGCTTTGTCATCTACGCCGCGCAGGCGCGCGGGGTGGACGTCGGCGGCGGCTATCCGGTGACGGCGAACTTCCGCAGCGCCGAGGGGATCTCGGTCGGCACCGACGTGCGGCTCGCTGGAATCAATGTCGGCTCGGTGACTGGACTGGAGCTGAACCCGCAGACCTACGAGGCGGTGGCGACCTTCACCCTCCGCGGCGATCTGGAACTGCCCGACGATTCGGACGTGAAGATCACGTCCGAGAGCCTGCTCGGCGGGTCCTTCGTCGAGATCACGCCGGGCGCGTCTGACACGATGCTGGCGGCGGGCGACGCCATCACCAACGTCCAGGGCTCGGTCAGCCTCCTGAACCTGCTGATGCGCTTTGGAATGGGCAAATGATCCAGATGCTGCTTGCGGTGGCGCTGGCGGTCGGCGGCGGCCAGGCCGTGGCCGCCCAGTCCGCGCAGCTTGCCAACACGCAGGCGACGATGCAGGCGGACGTCCTGCACCTGCGCGGGCTCGACACGCTGAACGGCACGACGCAGGACATCGACGTGCATGTCGGCGAGACGGCGCGCTTCGGCCATCTGGAGATAACGGCCGAAACCTGCCGCGTGCCACGCGAAACGCCGACCGCCGACGCCTATGCCTTCCTCAAGATCCGCGACGTGCGCGAGGGGACGCCGCGCTTTTCGGGCTGGATGTTCGCCTCGTCGCCGGCGCTCTCCGCGCTCGACCACCCGCGCTATGACGTGTGGGTGGTGAGCTGCAGCAACGACTGACGCGAGGCGTCGCGGGGCAGGGCGTTGAAGTCCGCCGGCCGGTTGATCGCGGGCGCGAGCATCCGGTGATACGCCGCCCGGCTGATCTCGACCGCGCCGAGTGAAGCAAGGTGGTCGGTGACGAACTGCGCGTCGAGCAGGCGGAAGCCGCCGGCGTTGAGCCGGGCGACCAGCGCGATCAGCGCCAGTTTCGAAGCGTCACGGCGGCGGCTGAACATGCTCTCGCCGAAGAAGGCCGCGCCCAGCGACACGCCATAGAGGCCGCCGGCGAGCGTCCCGTCCTGCCAGATTTCGACGGAATGCGCGTGTCCGAGCCGGTGCAGGTCGCGGTAAAGCGCGACGATCTCGTCGTTGATCCAGGTCTCCGGCCGCGCCGCGCAGGCGCGCACCACGGCGGTGAAGTCGTGGTTGATGCGGATCTCGAAGTCGGGCCTGAGGAAGGTGCGCGCGAGCCGCCGGGGGACGTGCAGCCCGTCGAGCGGAAAGATCCCGCGGCGCTCGGGATCGACCCAGAAGATTTCGTCGGAGCCGGCCGCCTCGGCCATCGGGAACACGCCGGACGCGTAGGCCTGGAGCAGCAGGCGGGGGGTGATCTCCGGCAGATCGTCCTTCATTCCGTCCCGTGCGCCCGCGTCAGCCCTCACCCTCCATCCGCTCCAGCCAGTGCTCGAGCCAGTGGATATTGTAGCGCCCGGCCTGGATGTCGGGTTCTTCCAGCAGCGCGTCGAACAGCGGGGTCGTCGTGTCGATGCCGTCGACGACCAGCTCCGACAGCGCACGGCGCAGGCGGGCGAGGGCAAGCTCGCGGGTGCGGGCATGGACGATCAGCTTGCCGATCAGGCTGTCATAGTAGGGCGGGATCGTGTAGCCGTCATAGATCGCGCTGTCCATGCGTACGCCGAGGCCGCCCGGCGCATAATAGGTGCTGATCCTGCCCGGCGATGGCTGGAAGTTCGGAAGCTTTTCGGCATTGATCCGGCATTCGATGGCATGGCCGTTCGGAACGATGTCGGCCTGCGTGAAGGACATCGGCAGGCCGGCGGCCACGCGGATCTGCTCCTGCACCAGATCGACGTCATAGATCGCTTCCGTCACCGGATGCTCGACCTGCAGCCGGGTGTTCATCTCGATGAAATAGAACTCGCCCTTCTCGTACAGGAACTCGATGGTCCCGGCACCGGAATAGCCGATCCGCGCTACGGCCTCGGCGCAGATTTTGCCGATCCGGGCGCGGGTCGCGGCGTCGATGACGGGCGATGGCGCTTCCTCCAGCACCTTCTGGTGGCGGCGTTGCAGCGAGCAGTCGCGCTCCCCGAGATGCACCGCCCCGCCCTTGCCGTCGCCGAACACCTGAATCTCGATGTGGCGCGGCTCGCCGAGGTATTTTTCCAGATAGACCTCGTCGTTGCCGAACGCCGCCTTTGCCTCCGAGCGGGCGGTGGAGAAGGCGGTCTCGAGGTCGGCCTCGGTCTTGGCGAGCTTCATGCCCCGGCCGCCGCCGCCGGCGGTCGCCTTGACGATCACCGGATAGCCGATCCCCGCGGCGACCTTGCGGGCGTCCTCGATCGTCGGGACGCCGCCGTCGGAGCCGGGCACGCAGGGGACGCCCAGCTTCTTCATCGTGTCCTTGGCGGTGATCTTGTCGCCCATCAGGCGGATATGGTCGGCGGACGGGCCGATGAAGGTGAGGCCGTGGTCCTCGACGATCTGCACGAAGGTGGCGTTTTCGGACAGGAACCCATAGCCGGGGTGGATCGCCTCCGCGCCGGTGATCTCGCAGGCGGCGATCAGGTTCGGCATCGAGAGATAGCTCTGGCTGGCCGGCGGCGGGCCCACGCAGACGCTTTCGTCCGCCATGCGGACATGCATCGCATTCGAGTCGGCGGTCGAGTGGATCGCCACGGTCTGGATGCCCATTTCCTTGCAGGCGCGGTGGACGCGCAGCGCGATCTCGCCCCGGTTGGCGATCAGGACCTTCTTGAACATCAGGCGCCTCGGGTTTGCGTCGAGGGGGCTTGCATCGGGAGGTGTCGCATCGCGGGGGCCGCGGACAGCGTCATTCCAGAATCATGAGTGGCGCGCCGAACTCCAGCGGCTGGCCGTCCGTGACGAGAATCCGCTTGATCCGGCCGGCGCGGGGCGCCGAATCTGGTTCATCGTCTTCATCGCCTCGATGATGAGGATGGTCTGGCCTTCCGTCACCGTGTCGCCGACCTTGACGAAGGGCGGCGAGCCGGGCTCGGCCTGAAGGTAGGCGGTGCCGACCATCGGCGAGTGGACCGCACCCGGATCCTCGGCCGGATCGGCGGCGGCAGGCACCGGGGCCGCGGGAGCGGCGGCGGCGCCCGGCGCGGCGGGGGCAACGACATGGACCGGCGCGGGCGCGGCGGCAACGACTGGCGCCGCCTGCCGGGCGACGCGCACGGTCAGCGAGTCGTCGTCTCCAAATTCGCGATTGACCTCGATCTCGCTCAGGTCGTTGGCGCGCAGGAGTTCGGCGAGCGCTGTGATGAACTCGATGTCGGAGTCCTGGGGTCGCTTCGTCATGCCCTGTTGCCCTGTTCCAACCTGTTCTTGTTTGATGCGGACTTGGCCCGCCTGCGTTGGGGTGCTTCTGTATATTCAAGTGGGGCGAGACTGGAAAGCGTTAAACGCGCGCGCTCCAGCTTGCCCGGCCCGGCCGGCTTTCGGCCGGGAAATCAGGCCGATGCCGTCAGTTGTCGATGCGCAGGGCGGCCACGAGCTCCTGCATCTGCGGCAGCGGCAGGTAGCCGCGGACCATCCGGTTGTCGAAGACGAAGGTCGGCGTGCCGGAGATCGCGAGCGTCTCGGCAAGGCTGCGGGTGGCCTGCAGGCGCCTCTCGACCTCCGGATCCTCCATCGCCGCGCGGATCGCCGCAGGCTCCAGCCCGGCGTCCACAAGCGTCGCGTCGAGGATCGTGTCGTCGATCGGCCCCTGGATCGCCATCAGCCGGTCGTGCAGCGCGGCATACTGGTCGGGCCCCTGGCTGACGAGCGTCGCGACGGCGGCCCTGGCGGCAAGTTCGGAGCCGGGGCCGAGGATCGGCAGCTCCTTGACGATCAGCCGGATGTCGCCATCCTCGCCGAGCAGCGCCCGGACGTCCGGCTGCGCCTTGCGGCAGAAGCCGCACTGGTAGTCGAGAAACTCGACGATGGTGAAGCTGCCCTCCGGGTTGCCGCCCACCCAGGAAAAGCCGTCGTCGAAGATCGCGTCGACATTCTGCGCCACGAGGTCGCGGTCGGTCTCGGCCGTCGCCTCCTTCTGCTTCTGGTCGAGCTTCTGGACCATCTCCATCACGATCTCGGGATGGTCGAGCAGGTAGGCACGGATCTCGGCGTGCAGCGCGGCACGCTGCGCGTCGGTGAAGGGCGAGGACTGCGACGGGGTCGCCTCCTGCGCCACCGCGGGCAGCGCGGCAAGGAGGGCGGCAGCGAACAGGGGCCAGATCGGTCGCATCGGAGCCTTCATTTCTTTCTCAGGGCGCGGCGCGTCACCCCTATCAGATCCTGCGCCCGGCGCCAGCCCGGCGATCCTTCCGGCAGCAGGTCGGCGGCGCGCACGGCGTTGCGGTTGGCGTCGCGCATCGCGCCCTCGGCGGCGAAGCGTTCCGCGGTGGCGAGCGCCGCCGCGCCCTCGTTCCCGAGCCTGGCCTCGGCGAGCGCCAGGTCGCGCAGTGCCTCGGTGTTCGTCCGGTCCTGCGTGGCGACGCGGGCGAGGACGTCGCGGGCCTCCCGCGTTGCCGCCTCGCTGTCGCTGTTGAGGAGCGCGCGGCCGAGCCCCGAGAGGATCAGGGGCTCGTCCGGCGCAAGCGCGGCAGCGCGGCGATAGGCGTCCGCGGCGGCCGACGCCTGGCCATCCTCGAGCAGGAACTGCCCCTCGAGCTCCTGATAGTAAGGATCGTCCGGGTGCGCCGCGGTCAGCGCCCGGACCCCGGCGAGGGCGCGTGCCGGATCGGGTTCCCGGTGCCAGGCGATGGCGCGGGCCATCGCCGCGGCCTCGCTGGTGTCGCTTTCCGGGTAGCGGCGCAGGGTCTGCGCCGGGCGGTCGAGGAACGCGTCCAGCTTGGCGACCATCCGGGCGTGCCAGTAGGCGTCCTCCGCCGAGGCGGGCTTGCCCTTGGGCAGATCCGCCACCCGGTCCTCCAGCAGCGCCATCCGCTCGCCCCAGAGCGGGTGGCCGAGAGCGGAGGAATCGTCCGCCATCGCCGCCGTCAGCATGTCCTGCTGCCGGAAGTGGCGGAGCACCGTCATCATCGCTTCAGGATCCCCGCCCGCGGCGGCGAGATAGCGCAGGCCGGCCTGGTCGGCACTCGCCTCGTCGGCGCGGCTGTGCGAGAGGGCATCCCGGCTCGCCGCCTGCCCCGACCCCACGGCAATCGCCATCGCCGCCTTCGGCGAGCCGCCGATCGCTGCCGCTGCGGCACCGACCATGCCGATTGCCGCGATCCCGCGGGCGCCGCTCGCCGCCTCGTCGCGGCGGATCAGATGGCCGGCGGTGATGTGTCCCAGTTCGTGGGCGATCACCGCGCGCACCTCGTCGATCGTCTCGAGTTCGGTCAGCAGGCCGGTGTTGACGAAGATGTCCTGCCGCCCGGCAACGAAGGCGTTCGGCTGGGGATCGCTCACGATGTAGATGTCGACCGTCGAAGGGCTGACCGCCGCGACCCGGAACAGCGGCCAGGCGATGCGCTTCAGCGTCTGCTCGATTTCCGCGTCGCGGATCGTCGTGAAGGCGCCTGCCGGACCGGAGAGCGACAGGACCGCGATCAACGCCGCGAGGGTCCGGGTCGGTACTCGCAGGTTCTCCCCCTCCGCTTGCGCGCCGCCGCCATTCATGGCTGATGGGCCGGGTTCAGCCTAGGAGACGAGGGATGCGGACATCAAGCCGGGGTGAGGTCGATCCCTTTATTGTTATGGACGTCATGGAGGCCGCGCGCATCGCCGAGGTGGGCGGTCAGTCGATCATGCACATGGAGATCGGCCAGCCCGGCACCCCGGCCCCACGCGCGGCACGCGCCGCTCTGGCGCGGGCGATGGAGGCCGGGCCTCTCGGCTATACCGTGGCGCTCGGGCTGCCTGCGCTCCGGGCGCGGATCGCCCGGCTCTATCGCGACTGGTACGGGGTGGACCTCGACCCGGAGCGGGTGGTCGTCACCGCCGGGTCCTCGGCAGCCTTCATCCTCGCCTTCACCAGTCTCTTCGACCGCGGCGACCGTGTGGCCATCGGGGATCCGGGATATCCGAGCTATCGCAACATCCTGAAGGCCCTCGACCTCGTGCCCGTGGGCATCCCCACGGGACCCGACAGCCGCTACCAGCCGGCGGCGGCCGATCTCGGCCCGGATCTCGCGGGGCTGCTGGTGGCGAGCCCCGCCAACCCGACCGGCACGATGCTGAACCACACGGAGCTCGGCACGTTGATCGGCGCGGCGGCGGAACAGGGGATCGCCTTCATCTCCGACGAGATCTATCACGGCATCCAGTACGGCGGCCGCGCCGTCACCGCGCTCGAGCTGTCGGATGACGTCTACGTCATCAACTCCTTCTCCAAGTACTTCTCGATGACCGGATGGCGGATCGGCTGGATGGTCGTGCCCGCGGCACATGTCCGGCGGGTGGAGCGGCTGGTGCAGAACCTGTTCATCTGCGCGCCGCACGCGAGCCAGGTGGCCGCGCTTGCGGCGCTCGATGCGACCGAGGAACTCGACGCCAACCTCGCGGTCTATGCGGCCAACCGGGCGACGCTGCTCGAAGGGCTGCCGCGGGCCGGGTTCACCCGTATCGCGCCGCCGGATGGCGCCTTCTACATCTATGCCGATGTCCGCGAGATGACGGGTGACAGCCGGCTCCTCTGTGACCGGCTGCTGAAGGAGGCCGGTGTCGCGGTGACGCCCGGGCTCGATTTCGATCCGGGCCGCGGGCTCGGCACCCTGCGCTTCTCCTATGCCGGCCCGCATGCCGACATCGTGGAGGCGCTGCGGCGGCTCGAAACCTGGGCCGCCGCGGCGCGTGTCAACGGCTGAGGATCAGGAGCTGACGGCGCGCGACCACCAGCCCCGCCGCTTCGGACCTTCGTCGAGCTTCTCCTCGCCCGGCCCCGGCTGGACCGTTTCGAGGTCCGGGGCCGCCGTTTCGGCCTCGGCCATCGGCTCCGGCGCCGGGTCGGGCATCGGCTCTGGGGCCTGGTCGGGCATCTGCCCTGTGGTTTCCTCCGGCGCCGGCTCCGGCATCGGTGCGTCTTCCTGCACCACGGGCTCGGGCGCGGGCTCCTCGGCCGCGGCCTCAGCCACGAAGGTTTCCGGTGCCGGATCGACCGCAGCCTCCTCGGTCACGACCTCGGCGGCAGCACCCTCGACGGGCGTGGCCTCCGCTGCGCTACCTTCCTCGACAGGGGCGTCGACAGGCGCGTCGACCGGATTTTCGGCCACCGCCTCGGCCACCTCGCCGCCGGCCTCGGTCACCTCGGCAACGGCCGTCGGTTCGGCAACGGCCACACCGACGCCGGCCAGCACGGCGGCTGCGGGCTGACGGACGCGCTCGCGCGGTCGCCGCTGGGTGACGCCGGTCTCCGGCACCTCGACGATCGCCGAAACCGACTCTTCGCCGAGGTCGATCACCTCGCCGAAGGAGGAGTCCGCCGACGGCTCCGCCTGCTCGCTGGAGGCTGCGGGCTGTTCAGCGCTGCCATCGCCGCTCCGGCTGCGCGACCGGCGCCGCGAGCGCGTCCGCGACGGGGCAGGGGCCGCTTCCTCGTCCGCTGGGGCGGCCGCCTCAACGGCTTCAGGAGCCTCTTCGGCTGCCTCGCCCTCCGTCTCGTCGTCCGCCGCGGCCTCGTCATCGGCCATTGCCTCGCCGCCGAGGCCGTCGCCTGCGCCGTCCTGACCCGCCTTGCCGCCGCGACGCCGGCGACGCCGCTTGCGCTTGCCCGCCGCCTTCTCGCCGTTGCCGTTGGCCTCGGCCGCCGTTTCCTCGGCCTCCTCCTCGGCGACCTCTTCCTCGGTCGGCTCCGGATAGCTGACGGTGCCGAGGTTCAGCGCCTCCGGCACCGGGATGATGCGCGAGGCGGTCTTGAACCGCTCGATCCGGTAGTCGGGGCTGATCAGGCTCGGGTCGCCCTCCAGGTAGTTGGCGATCTCGACCGGGACGACGATCAGCACCTCCTTCGAGCGCTGCTTGACGCCCTCCTCCTCGATCTCGCGCAGGAGCGCCAGCGCCATCGAGTCGTCGGACCGCACCCGGCCGGTGCCGTGGCAGTGCGGGCAGGCCTTGGTCGTCGCCTCGATCATGCCGGGGCGCAGGCGCTGGCGGCTCATCTCCAGAAGGCCGAAGGGCGAGATCCGGCCGACCTGGATACGCGCCCGGTCGGATTTCAGCTTGTCTTTCAGGCGCTTCTCGACCGCGGCGTTGTTGCGCCGGTCTTCCATGTCGATGAAGTCGATGACCACGAGCCCGGCGAGGTCGCGCAGGCGCATCTGCCGCGCGGCTTCCTCGGCCGCCTCGAGGTTGGTCTTGAGCGCCGTCTCCTCGATCGACGCCTCGCGCGTGGCGCGCCCGGAGTTCACGTCGATGGCAACCAGCGCCTCGGTCACGTCGATGACGATGTAGCCACCGGACTTGAGCTGAACCACCGGGTTGAACATTGCCGAGAGATAGCTCTCGACCTGGAAACGGGAGAACAGCGGCAACGGATCGTTGTAATGCTTCACGTTCTTCGCATGCGAAGGCATGAGCATCTTCATGTAGTCCTTGGCCTCGCGGTATCCGCGCTCGCCATCGACCAGGATTTCATCCATCTCGCGACTGTAAAGGTCGCGGATCACCCGCTTGATGAGACTTCCCTCTTCGTAGATCGGCGCGGGCGCAATCGAGCGGAGCGTCAGGTCGCGGACCTGTTCCCACTGCCGCAGCAGGTATTCGTAGTCCCGCTTGATCTCCGTCTTGGTGCGGCTGGCACCGGCGGTGCGGATGATGAGGCCCGCGCCCTCCGGAACGGTGATCGAGGACGAGATTTCCTTCAGCTTCTTGCGGTCGGTCGCGTTGGTGATCTTGCGAGAGATGCCGCCGCCGCGGGCGGTGTTGGGCATCAGCACGCAGTAGCGGCCGGCAAGGCTGAGATAGGTGGTGAGCGCCGCACCCTTGTTGCCGCGCTCCTCCTTCACGACCTGCACGAGCAGGATCTGGCGGACCTTGATGACCTCCTGGATCTTGTAGCGGCGCTGGCGCATCGGCTTGCGCGGCGCCCGTTCCTCCTGGACGTCGTCGCCGCCGACCGCCTCGTAGCCGTCCTCGGCGGCCTCTTCAGCGGCAGCGTCTTCCTCGTCCGCCTCGACGAGAGCGTCCGCCGGAACAGCCGCCGGCAATTCCACAGGAGAGTCAATGACTTCCGGCTGTTCGGCTGGTTCCGTGACCGTTCCGGTCGGCTCGTCCGGCACGACGAATTCGATGTCTCCGGCGGCCGCCGACGGCGGCGGCACGTCCTGCATCCCTTCGGGCGCAGGCAGGTCCGCGACGGGCTCGGAGACGACGACGGCCTCCTCGGCGGTGCCCGTCGCCTCGGCGGCGCTGCTCCGGCGCCGGCTGCGCGACCGCCGCGGCTTCGCCTTCTCCCGCGGCGCATCCTCGTCGGCTTCGCGGGCGAGGGCGGCTTCTTCGGCGAGGAGGGCTTCGCGGTCGGCCTTGGGGATCTGGTAGTAGTCGGGATGAATTTCCGAGAACGCGAGGAAACCGTGACGATTTCCTCCGTAGTCGACGAAAGCGGCCTGGAGCGACGGTTCTACGCGCGTGACTTTTGCGAGGTAGATGTTCCCGGCGAGCTGCCGCTTGTTCAGTGACTCAAAGTCGAATTCCTCGACCTTGTTTCCATCCACCACCACGACGCGGGTTTCCTCCGCGTGGGTGGCGTCGATCAGCATTTTCTTTGTCATGGGTGCCTTCAGGAACGCATGCCATCGGCGTGGCCCGAAGGCCGGCGCGACGCTGCGTTCCGGGGTTTGGGGCGGAAGCGCGACGGCAGACCGGATCCAGCAGCCCCGCAGGGCCGTTCGGAAGGAGGGTCGGGTCGTTTCCTGCGCGCTTCACCGCGTTTTTTCTCTCCGGCCCGGGCCGCGCGGTATTCCCGTGGAATGATGCGCGCGCGCCCCGAACCAATTTCTTCTGCGGGGCCTTGCCGGCCCTGAGGTCTCAACCATGGCGCGAACGCCTGTCGCTGTTGGCCGGGCTCATCCAAGACATTCGGGATGATCTTGCGAGGCCGCGAACCTGCGACGAATAGGGCGTCGGACTGGTGGGACAGGCCCTTTTCCGACGCCATACCTTATGCATGCGGCCGCCAGAATGACAAATGATTTTTCCCCCGCGCCCCAACCGGCCGGTCGCGGAGCGTCGTCGCGCGATCGGCTGGCGCCGCGGCGCCGGCGGACCGATGCCGGCCCCGTGAGGGGGACGTGACGTTTCGGGCACTTGCCGGTAGGGTGCGCGCGAGATCTCATAGGTACGAATCGTGACGGGCATCATATTCCGGTTCTTCGGGTTCCTTTTCAGTTGGCTCGCTATCGGTTCGATCATGGCGCTCGGCGCGGTTGCCGCGGTGTTCGCGATCTATGGCAAGGATCTTCCCGACACCGCGCAGCTGGAGCGCTACGAGCCGCCGACGCTGAGCCGGATCTATTCCGGCCAGGGCGCGCTGATGGACGAATTCGCGCGCGAGCGGCGGATCTTCACCCCGGTCGACGAGATCCCGGACCAGATCAAGCAGGCGTTCATCTCGGCCGAGGACAAGAACTTCTACGAGCATCACGGCTTCGACCCGATGGGCATCGCCGCGGCGCTCTATGATGCGGCAGTGCATGGCGGGCGCCTGCGCGGCGCGTCGACGATCACCCAGCAGGTGATGAAGAACTTCCTGCTGACCGGCGACCGGTCGGGCGAGCGGAAGATCAAGGAGATCATCCTCGCCACCCGGCTCGAGAACACGCTGACCAAGGACGAGATCCTCGAGCTCTATCTCAACGAGATCTTTCTCGGGCAGAACGCCTACGGTGTCACCGCCGCGGCGCAGACCTACTTCGGCAAGTCGCTGGAGGAGCTGACGCTGTCCGAAACCGCCTATCTGGCGGCGCTGCCGAAGGAGCCGAGCAACCTGCATCCGGTGCGGCAGAAGGCGCGGGCGATCGACCGGCGCAACTATGTGCTGAACCAGATGGCGGACAACGGGTACATCACCCGTGCCGAGTCGGCTGCCGCGCAGGCCGAGGATCTGCAGACGGTGCAGGGCGGGGAACTCGTCTCGTCCCGCGCGCAGATGCCGCCGCGCGACTATTTCACCGAGGAGATCCGGCGGCAGCTCGCCGCGAGCCTCGGCGACGAGCAGCTGTTCACCGGCGGCCTGCAGATCCGCGCGACCGTGGACCCGGAACTTCAGACCGTGGCCGCACAGGCGCTGCGCGACGGGCTGGAGCAGTATGACCGCGGCACCAGGGTCTACCGCGGGCCGGTGGCGAAGATCGATCCGGCGACCTTCGATCCCGCCGACGAAGCGAGCTGGCGGAAGGCGCTGGGCGCCACGGCCGTGCCGCGCGACATTGCCGGATGGCATGCGGCGGTCATCCTGTCGGTCGGCGAAAAATCGGCGCGCATCGGCATCGAGGGAATTTCCGACGATCCGGAGGGCAATTTCCTCAGCTTCTCGGACGCCAGCTGGGCACGGCTCCGCGACGACAACAACCGGCTTCGCCCGGCGCGCGGCCCGGACGACATGTGGCACGTGGGCGATGTGGTGTTCGTCAAGGCGATCGACAAGGACGGCGCGTTCGACCACTGGTCCTACCGGCAGATCCCCGCGATCCAGGGCGGCTTCATGGCGATGGACACCCAGACCGGGCGGGTCCTCGCGATGCAGGGCGGCTTCTCCTACCAGTCGAGCGTGTTCAACCGGGCGACGCAGGCGCTGCGCCAGCCGGGATCGTCGTTCAAGCCGTTCGTCTACGCCGCCGCGCTCGACAGCGGCTATTCGCCCGCGACGATCGTGCTCGACGCGCCCATCGAGGTGTCGACGGGGGCGGGCATCTGGGCGCCGGAAAATTCCGGCGGCAAGTATTACGGGCCGACGCCGATCCGCACCGGACTGGAACAGTCGCGCAACCTGATGACCGTGCGCATCGCGCAGGACGTGGGGATGGACCTCGTCGCGAACTATGCCGAGGAGTTCGGGGTCTACCAGGACATGCCGCGGTTCCTCAGCTATTCGCTCGGGGCCGGCGAGACGACGCTCTACAAGATGGTGGCGGCCTACGCGATGTTCGCCAACGGCGGCCTTCGGATCGAGCCGACGCTGGTCGACCGGGTTCAGGACCGCTACGGCAAGACGATCTATCGCCACGACCAGCGCGAGTGCGACAGCTGCACGGCCGATGACCTTTCCGCCGCGACCCAGCCGGTCGTGCGCTCGAACGCCGAACGGGTGATGGACGCGATCACCGCCTACCAGATCACCTCGATGCTGCAGGGCGCGGTCCGCCGCGGCACCAGCGCCTCGACGGTCGGCAAGCTGAACCTGAACCTCGCCGGCAAGACCGGCACGACGAACGAGGCGAAGGACGTCTGGTACATCGGCTACAGCCCGCGGATCGTCGCCGGCTGCTACATGGGCTATGACAATCCCCGGCCGCTGGGCGAGAGCGCCTTCGGCGGAACGCTTTGCGCGCCGATCTTCGTCGAGTTCATCAAGAAGGCGATGGAAGGGCAGGGACCCGTCACCTTCCCCGTGCCGCCGGGCGGGCATTTCATCAAGATCGACCGCCATACCGGGCAGCGGCTGGCGGACAACGCGGCCGGCGACAACGTGCAGGCCGAGTATATCCGCGACGGCCAGGACATGCTGGTCGGCGCCTACGGGCAGACGGTGGACGGTGGCTGGAAGCTCGGGGCGGACGTGCCGCTCTATGACAGCGTGGCGAACTCGCCGCAGATCGAGCGGGTGAAGGTGGGGAACCAGACGCGTACCTTGCCGAAGAACCCGTCGCTGGGGTCGATGTCGAGCGGCGGTCTCTACTAGCGGCACGGGTTCATTCGTGGCGGTATCGTCCGGGATGCCCGGCCGATGCGCCGGCGCCCGGCCTCGGGCCGCAACGTCGGAAGAATGCGGTTCTCGCACGTGGCCGGTTCGACGGAAGGCGTTCCCGTGCCGCAAATGGTGTCCGGAGGGAAGATTTCCCTGTTAACCCGTGTGCACCCGGCATGCACAATGCGTGCACCATCCATGCACATCGCATGCACCGGTTTTCCCGTGCGGGGCCGATCGTTAACGGCTGTCAGGCCGGCGGCGCGGCGGCCTCCAGCGCGGTGATGAGGTCGGTCCAGAGCGACGGCGGCTGCGCGCCGGAGATGGCGCGCGAGCCGGCGAGGATGAAGGTCGGGACGCCGGTCACCCCCATCTCGGACGCGGCCCTGACCTCGGCGGCCACGCCGTCGCGGTCGGCGTCGCCGGCCAGCAGCCGGGCGATGGCGGCGGGATCGAGGCCGGCCTCCTCGGCGGCGGCGGTCAGCACCGCATGGTCGGAGACATCCTCGCCACGCTCGAAGTAGCGGGCGAAGAGGGTGAGGGCGGTCCGGGTCTGCAGGTGGTCGGCGGCGGCCCATCGGATCAGGCGGTGGGCGTCGAGCGTGTTCGGGGAGCGGGTGATCGCGCCGAAGCGGAACTGGATGCCGACCTCGGCGCCCATCTCGGTCAGGCGGGCGTGGGCGGCGTCGAGGCGGGCGGGGTCGGGGCCGAACTTGGCGGTCATGTAGGCGCGGCGGTCGAGGCCCTCGGCCGGAATCGTCGGGTCGAGCTGGAACGGATGCCAGCGGAGCGCGAAGGGGTGGGCGCCGCCGCGGTCCTCGATCGCCTTCAGGAGATTGGCGGCGCCGAGATAGCACCACGGGCAGACGACGTCGGAGATTATGTCCAGACGGGTGCTCACGCGCCGCCCTCCTTCAGCTTGCGGCGCAGGACCTTGCCGGTGTTGCCGCGGGGCAGGGCCTCCACGGCGTGGAAGGTCCTCGGGCATTTGTAGCGCGCGAGGCGGGCGGCGCAATGTGCCGCAAGCTCGGGTTCCGGGACCGGGCCGGCCACGGGAACGTAGAAGGCGGCGATGATCGAGACGCCGGGGCGGACCGGCTGCTCGACGGCCGCGGCCTCGGCGACGCCGGGATGGGCGAGGAGGGTGGCCTCGACCTCGGCCGGGCTGACGCGGAAGCCGCCGGCGTTCATCAGGTCGTCGGCGCGGCCGAGCCAGGTGACGGCGCCGTCTTCCGCCATGCGGGCGCGGTCGCCGGTGAGGAACCATTCGCCGCGGAAGGCGGCGGCCGTGTCCTCCGGCCGCTGCCAGTAGCCGAGCATCAGGCCGGGGTCGCGGCCGGAGACGGCGAGAAGTCCGTCTGTGCCGCGCGGGACCGGCTCCGTGCCGCCGCCCGCCTCGTCGCCCGGCAGGATGGCGACGCGGCGGCCGGGCTGGGGGTAGCCGGCGGCCTCGGGCGGGGCGGGGTGCGCGGGACTGGAGGAGAGGTAGGTGGAGATTTCCGACATGCCGAGGGCGGTATGGATCGTCCGGCCGGTGGCGGCGGTCCAGGCAGCGCGGACCGGGGCGGGCAGCGCCTCGCCGGCGGCGATGGCGTGGCGGAGGCCGGCGAGGGCGCCGAGACCGGGCGCGTCGAGCATCTGGCGGAAGACGCCGGGGGCGCCGGCGAGGATAGTGGCGCCGTGCGCGGCGGCGAGGGCGGGCCAGACGTGGCGGTCGTGTGGCCCGGCGTAGATGAGGGCGGTGGCGCCGGCCGCCCAGGGGTCGGTGAGGCCGGCGCCGAGGGTGAAGGTCCAGTTGAACGCGCCGGCGTGCAGCACGCGGTCCGAGGCGGTGAGGCCGTACCAGCCCTCCCACATCATCCGGCGCGCCCAGGCGCTGCGCTGGGCGTGGACGACGCCTTTCGGCCGGCCGCCGGTGCCGGAGGTGTAGACCATGAAGGCGGGGTCGTCTGGGGCGGTGGCGGCGAAGGCGGCGGGATCATGGGCGCGGAGGGCGGCGATGGCATCGGGGCCGAGGACCGGTGCGCCGGGGTCGGCGGGCAGCGGCAGGCGGGGGTCGTGGCAGATGAGTGCGGGGGCGAGGTCGGCGATGAGCGGGGCGAGCTCGGCGGCGGTGAGCAGCGAGGAAACCGGCACGGGCACGGCGCCGAGGGCGTTCGCGGCGAAGAACAGGATCGGGAAGTCGGCGCTGTGGCCGACGCGCAGGAGCATGCGGTCGCGGGGACGGAGGCCGGCGGCGGCGAGGCCGGCGGCGGTGCGGCGGACGAGGTCGGCGGCCTCGCCGTGGGTGAGGCGCAGCGAGACGCGGCCCGGCGCCTCCAGCACCTCCAGCGCGACCTTGCCGGGGGTTCGGTCGGCGGCGGCGAAGGTGTGGGCGGCCATGTTGAACGGGGCCGGGCAGGGGGCGAAGGGGCCGGTGTCGAAGAGCGATGCCTGGGTCATGGCGGCACGGTAGAGGATCGGCCGGCCGCGGTGAATGGCGGAAGGCCGCCGATCCGCGCCGATTTCGCACCTGCGGTAGATGGACTCCTGTGGCGGCTGTGCTACCTTGTCGTTTGGAGCGTGTCCGAGGAGGACGAATCTCTTGACGACGCATTGGATTTTCCTGTCCGCGACGGTGCCGGTCGTGGCCGCGATGATCTCCTGGCTGGCCTCGGTTTCCGAGCCGCGGCGGCGCCGCGTGCGGATCCGGATCGAGGACTGCCCGCCGCGGCGGCGTTAGGCCGGAACGGACTGGCCCAGCGATTCCTGCGCGGCTGGGGTGGCGCCGAGCGGCATGCCAAGCAGGAACGCGGCCAACTCATCGTCGGAGAAATAGCCCTGGTGGCGCGCCGCGGGACCCGACCAGATCGGCGTGCCCTGACGCTCGATCGGCTGGATTTTCGTTGAGCCGAGGGCTTCCGTCGCGGCTGCGATCTGCCTCGGATCGCCGCAGAGCCAGTCATACGGGGACCAGAAGCAAAGCCAGCAGCTGATCCGTCCATCGGCCAGCAGCGTTTCCACGGCCTTGCCGACGGCCGACCGGCCCGCGGCCGCCACCGGAAGCGGGGCGCCGAGTGTCACAAGCCTGACCTCCGCGCCCTCGATCAGCGGCGCCCCTCTGCGGTAGCGGCTCAATGCCTCGACCGCGGGAATCGCTCCGAAGCTGTAGGCGAGAATGGTGACCCGGCTGTAGGCCGGCCCGCCCTCGGCCGGTGGCTTCTGCAGCGCCGAAATCTCGCGCGCGATACGGGCGCGCACCTCTTCGCCCATCTGCCGGTTGCTCGCGTCCGCCTCGTCGGTCAGGTACTGCTTTATGGCGCTCGACGTGTCGACGAGCGCGTTCACGCGCACCGCGGCCATGATGGCGGTGAGGACAGCGAAGAAGGGCAGGGCGTCGATGCCAAGGGCCTTCCACTTCCCAAGCAGCGTGGACTCGCCGCCAGTCGCAAGATTTCCGATCCCCAGAGCCTCGAGCACAAGCGGGGGCACCACGACCAGCACGCTCAGGTACCAGAGATAGAGGATCGTCGCCGAGAATATGAAGACGACGGCCTGATACTTGTTGTGGAAGAACACCCGGCCGTGGCGGAGGGTCAGGCCGGCGACGAAGGTCAACAGCCCGAGGCCGCTCCACGCCTTGTTGAGGCCGGACATCGTGCTGAGCTTGTAGGGCAGGTCGCTCCAGGCGACCTCGCGCACGACGCACTGGGTGGCGGGCTGGCCCGGTGGCGTGAAGGTGTAGCGGGTTAGCCCGTCGCTGGTTTCGGACGAAATCGTCCCGCGGCCTTCGGTATCGACGAGGAGCGTGAGGTTGGCGATCAACTCCTCGGTATACGTTCCCGGCGAGGAGACACCCGGAATGAGGATGATCGCCTCGTGAGGCATGGCCGGACTCCAATCATGAATGCAAAATGGCTGAAAATCGGCGGAACTCTTTGGTCCGACCATATCACGTCGGCACCGCCGCGAACAGGCTGGCCGCGGGGCGGCCGTCCGGTTCCGGCGCGCCGTCAGCGCAGGGCGCGGATCGCGGCGTCGAGTCCCGCGAGGGTCATCGGGTACATCTGCCCCTCGAAGATCTCGGAAATCATCGCCGTCGAGCGGGTGTAGGCCCAGGCGTCCTGCCGCGTCGGGTTGATCCAGACCGCGTGCGGCCAGGTGTCGCGCAGGCGTTGCAGCCAGACCGAGCCGGCCTCGGCGTTCCAGTGCTCGTTGGCACCACCGGGCTCGGTGATCTCGTAGGGCGACATCGCCGCGTCGCCGACGAGGATCACCCGATAGTCGGAGCCGTAGGTGTGCAGCAGCTCCATCGTCGGCACCGTCTCGTCCCAGCGACGGCGGTTGTCGCGCCAGACGGACTCGTAGAGGCAGTTGTGGAAGTACCAGGCCTCCAGGTGCTTGAACTCCGCCCGCGCCGCGGTGAAGAGCTCCTCGAC
>JBGALW010000046.1:0-22891 GCA_044223585.1 Amaricoccus sp. | reverse complement strand
CGGCCTCGTAGGTGAGGTCCGCCGTGACGATGGTGCCGCCCTTGATGACGATGCTGCTCATGCGTGCTCCCTGCCGCCCCGGATGCCGTGCCCGCCTTACCTCAGCATTCCGGCGGGCGGCCGGCAAAGGCGGAAGCGGGGCAGGGCCGGCTTGGATCCCCGATTGAACCCCGCCCCTCGTCCGGGCAGGATCGCCCCCGGCCTTTCCTGGCCCGAGGCAGGAGTGAGCGATGTTCGTGGCGATGAACCGATTCCGGGTGGCTCCCGGATCGGAGGAAGCCTTCGAGGCGGCGTGGCGCAACCGGCGCAGCCGGCTGGAGGAGATGGACGGCTTCGTGTCGTTCAACCTGCTCCGCGGGCCGGCCAGCGAGACCCATACCCTCTTTGCCTCGCACGCCATCTGGCGGGACGAGGCGGCGTTCCGCGCCTGGACCACCTCCGAGCAGTTCCGCGATGCGCACCGCAGCGCCGGCGGCACCCGGCCGCTCTACCTCGGGCCGCCCGAGTTCGAGGGCTTCACCGCGGTCGAGGGCATTTGACGGCATTCGTCCTTGGCGTCGATGGCGGCGCCGGGGTGCCGGTCGACATGGCGCCGGGGCCCGGCTAGACCGGAGGCGACCACGCAGGAGGACGCCCCCGTGACCACACTCGACCTCGACCGGCCTGCTCCGGTTGCCGAAGCCGTCGCCGCGGCCGATGCCGCCGCCGCCGCCTTCCCCGGCTGGGCCGCCACCGCCCCTGGCGAGCGCCGCCGCCTGCTCCTTGCCGCCGCCGACGCGCTGCAGGCGCGCGCTCCCGGCTTCGTCGCGGCGATGGGCGAGGAGACGGGCGGCACCGCCGGGTGGGCGATGTTCAATGTCGGCCTCGCCGCCGACATGCTGCGCGAGGCGGCGGCGCTCACCACGCAGATCACCGGCGAGGTCATCCCCTCGAACCGCCCCGGCACCACGGCGATGGCGGTCCGCCAGCCGGCCGGCGTCGTCCTGTCGCTCGCACCGTGGAACGCGCCGGTGATCCTCGGGGTGCGCGCCGTCGCCACCCCGCTCGCCTGCGGCAACACGGTGATCCTCAAGACCTCCGAGATCTGTCCGAAGACCCACGGACTGATCGTGGCGGCGCTGCAGGAGGCGGGCTTCCCCGCCGGCGTCGTCACCGCCGTCTCGAACGCGCCGGAGGATGCCGCCGCGGTGGTCGAGGCGCTGATCGCGCACCGCGGCGTGCGGCGCGTCACCTTCACCGGATCGACCCGCGTCGGCCGGCTGATCGCCGCAGCCTGTGCCCGCGAGCTGAAGCCCGCGCTGCTGGAACTCGGCGGCAAGGCGCCGCTCCTCGTGCTCGACGACGCCGATCTGGAGCAGGCGGTCGCGGCCGCGGCGTTCGGCGCCTACATGAACCAGGGTCAGATCTGCATGTCGACCGAACGGCTGGTGGTGGACGACGCCGTCGCCGATGCCTTCGTCGCGGCGATGGCCGCCAAGGCCCGCAGCCTTCCGGTCGGCGCCGAAGGCCGGACCCCGCTCGGGCCGGTGGTCGACGCCGGCGCGGCGGAGCGGATCAGGGGCCTGATCGACGATGCGGTCGCCAGGGGGGCGGAGCTCGTCGCTGGCGGCGGCGTCGAGGGCAGGCTTGTCGAGGCGACGCTGCTCGACCGGGTGACGCCGGAGATGCGGCTCTACCACGAGGAAAGCTTCGGCCCGGTGGCCGCCGTGGTGCGGGTGGCGTCGGTCGACGAGGCGGTGCGGGTGGCGAACGACACCGACTATGGCCTCGCCGCCGCCGTGTTCGGCCGCGACACCGACCGGGCGATGGCGGTGGCGCGCCGCATCGAGAGCGGCATCTGCCACGTCAACGGGCCGACGGTGCACGACGAGGCGCAGATGCCCTTCGGCGGGGTGAAGGCCTCGGGCTACGGCCGCTTCGGCGGCACGGCCGGGATCGCGGAGTTCACCGACCTCCGGTGGATCACCGTCCAGGACGGCGCGCTGCACTATCCGTTCTGAGGCAGGCTCGCCGTTAGGAGGCGGCGCTGCTTCAGGAGAGCTCGAGCTCTTCGGGCCCGAGCGGGGCCAGCATCGCGGCGACTTCCTCGCCCCGCAGGCTGTCCCAGGTGTCGCGCCAGACCGGGCGGCGGTCCTTGTCGATCAGGGCCGCCCGCACGCCTTCGAGGAACTCGCCGTCCGAGGCGGCGCGCCAGGTGAAGCGGTATTCGCGGCGGAGCGCCTGCGGGACGCCGGGCTCGCGGCGGGCGGCGCGGACGAGGCGGAGCGTGCAGGCGATGGAGAGCGGGCTCTGCTTCTGCAGCGTCCGCAGGACGCCGTGGCCCCAGTCGGAAGCCTCCAGCCGCGCGGCGAGCGTCGCGAGGTCGTCGGCGGCGAAGGCGTCGTCGATCATCCCGGCGAGGGGCGCCAGCTCCGCGTCCGGCGGCGGCGCGGCGAATTCCGCGACCGCGTCGGCGTCGCCGGTCGCCGCCAGCGCGGCGGCGAGCGCCGGCCAGCTTTCCTGCGGCACGAACCAGTCGGCAAAGCCGGCGCGGATCGCGTCGCCAGGCCGCATCCGGTGTCCGGAAAGTCCGAGATATTCGCCGAGCCGCCCCGCCGCGCGGCCGAGCAGATGGGTGCCGCCGATGTCGGGAATGAGGCCGATCAGGCATTCCGGCATCGCCACTTCGGTCGTCTCGCAGACGACGCGGTGGCTGCCGTGCGCCGAGACGCCGACCCCGCCGCCCATGACGAAGCCGTGCATCAGCGCCACGAATGGTTTGGGATAGGCGGCGATCCGCGCGTTCATCCGGTACTCGTCCGCCCAGAACCGCCGCCCGTCGGTGAAGTCGCCGCGCCGGCCGGAGCGATAGACGTCGGCAATGTCCCCGCCGGCACAGAAGGCCCTCGGTCCCTCGCCCTCGATCAGCACCAGCGCGACGGCCGGGTCGCCCTCCCAGGCGCGAAGCGCCGCGTCGATCGCCCGCACCATCGGCTGGTCGAGCGCGTTGAGGGCCTGCGGCCGCGCGAGGGTGATGCGGCCGGTGCGGCCGTCGATGCGGGTAACGACGTTGGTCATGCCGGAGACTATGTCGTTCGCCGCAAGGCCGGCAACCCCGGGGCGACCCAGGCGGGGGGTGAAGGGAGAGCCGCCGGATAAGGCTCATTTCTCCAACCTGTTGCCGTTCTGCAATTTTGGAGGGTGGGACGCCGTGCTACAAGCGGCCCCATGCATAAAGGCACGATGAAATGGGATGACATGCGGGTGTTTCTGGCGGTGGCCCGCCAGAGCGGCCTGAAGAATGCCGGCCGGAAGCTGGGGCTCGACCCCGCGACCGTCGGCCGCCGGATCACCGCGCTGGAGGAGGCGCTGGACGCGCAGCTCTTCGACCGTTCGCCGCAGGGCTATGCGATGACCGAATCCGGTCGCAGCCTTCTCGCCCACGCGCAGGCGATGGAGAGCCAGGCCAGCGCCGCGACCGAGGAGATCGGCGGCCATGCCGACCGGCTCTCCGGCACCGTGCGGATCGGCGCGCCGGACGGCGTCTCGAACTACCTGCTGGTCGACGCCTGCGACGTGCTCAGCCGCGACAATCCCGACCTGCAGGTCCAGGTCGTGTCGCTGCCACGGATGTTCTCGCTCTCCAAGCGCGAGGCGGACCTTGCGATCACCGTCTCGCCGCCGACCGCCGGCCGGCTGACGGTGCGCAAGATCGCCGACTACCGGCTGCGGCTCTATGTCCGCCGCGACCTCGTCGCCTCGCTCGGGCCGATCCGCACCATGGCGGACCTGCGTTCGATCCGCGGCATCGGCTATATCTCGGACATGATCTTCGACCGCGAGCTCGACTACTACGCGCTGCTCGGGCGCGAGAACGAGCCGGCGCTGACGTCGAACAGCCTGATCATCCAGCTCGGCTGGTGCCGGCGCGGCGCCGGTATCTGCATCCTGCCGGAATTCGTCGGGCGGGTGTATCCGGAGCTGCAGAGCCTGCTGGAAGACGACATCCGCCTCACGCGCTCCTTCTACCTCGTCCGGCACCAGGACGACGCCCGCGTCGCGCGGATCAACCGTCTGGCCGACAGCGTCGTCGACTGGATGCGCGGTGCGCTGGTCGAGGAACCGGCGGACGTGTCCTGACCGGCGGGCCGCGTGCTTAACCCCACAGCGCGAAACATCCTTTTCCACCCGTCAGCCGCTTGACAGGTGGGGTGGCGATTGGGACAATTTTGCCGCAAGCAAGGGGCCCCGGCATGATCGTCCGTAACATCATCGACACCAAGGCTATCCGCCAGATCATCACCATTCAGCCGAGCGATAAGGTGCGGACGGCGGTCGAGGTGCTGGCCAAGAACCGCATCGGTGCCGTCATCGTCAGCCGCGACGGCAAGATCGTCGACGGGATCCTGTCCGAGCGCGACATCGTCCGGGGTCTCGGCGCAGAGGGCGCGGGCGTACTCGACATGACCGCGCGCGATCTCATGACCGCGGCGGTGGTCGGCTGCAAGCCGGAGGACACGGCGCTTTCGGTGCTGGAGCGGATGACCGACGGGCGCTTCCGGCACATGCCGGTGATCGAGGCCAGCCAGATGATCGGCGTCATCTCGATCGGCGACGTGGTAAAGTACCCGCATCGCCGAGATCCAGGTCGAGAACGCCGCGCTGACCGACATGATCTCGAACAGCTGGTAACGCCGGGGCCTTAGCCCCCTTCGCGCAGAAGGGGGGCGGGCCGCGGTCGCGCGATCAGAGCCAGGCGGCCCCCCGCACCCCGGAACTGTCGCCATGGCGGTTCGGCACCAGCCGTGTGTCGAAGCGGTCGCCGAAGACGTGGCGCCGGATCAGCGGCGGCACGGTTTCGTAGAGCCGCTTCACGTTCGACATCCCGCCGCCGAGCACGATGACGTCGGGGTCGAGGATGTTGACGATCATCGCCAGCGACCGGCCCAGCCGCTCCTCGTAGCGGCGCAGCGTCTCGACCGCGTCGGGCTCGCCTCGGCGGCGGCGATCTTCCTGCGCCGGGGCGTCCTCCGCCATCCCGCGGCGCCGGGCATAGGCCGGCGGTTACGGCCGGAGAGCCGGCCTCGGTGTGCCCGTGCACCCCGCAGGAGCAGACCGGACCGGGGCGCTCGTCATCCTCGGGGGTCGGGAGCGGCACGTGGCCCCACTCGCCGCCGATCGCGTTCACCCCCTCGACAATCCGGCCGTGGACGACGATGCCGCCCCCGACCCCGGAGCCAAGGATCACGCCGAACACCACCGGCGCGCCCTCGCCGCCGCCGTCCACCGCCTCGGAGAGCGCGAAGCAGTTGGCGTCGTTGGCGATCTTTACCGGCCGCCCCAGCGCGGCCGTCAGGTCGCCGCGCAGGTCCCGGCCGTGCAGCCAGGTCGAATTGCCCATCGAGATCCGCCCGCTCGCCCGGTCGACCGAGCCGGGCACGCCGATCCCGACCGTATCGATCCGCCCGCCCGCCTCGGCTTCCAGCCGCTCGGTCAGCCCGGCGATGGCACGCACCCCGCCCTCGTAGTCGCCGCGCGGCGTCGGCACCCGGGCGCGGGCCCGCTCGGCGCCATCGGGCCCGAGCACCACGCCCTCGATCTTCGTGCCGCCGTAGTCGAGCCCCAGACGCATGCCGCTCCTCCCCCGGTCGCTAGCAGTGTTTGGCCGGATTATTGCCCGGCCTCGCGGATCGGTGCAATCGGCCCCGACGGGGTGACTGCACGCCGGCCGGGTGGTCAGGCGAGGCCCTCGAGCATCGTCTGCAGACGTGGCAGGTCGGTCTTGCCCGAGGCCATCACCGGGATCTCCGGCAGGACGACGATCGCCTCGGGCAGCTGGATCGCCGCCACGCCCGCTGCCCGTCCGGCCGCCTGCAGCGCATCGAGCGTCGCCGCGGGGTTGGCGGTCGCCAGCACCACCCGCTGCCCCTTGCGCGGGCAGGGCAGGGCGGCCGCCCCGAGCGGCTCGCCCGGCCAGACTTCCGCCGCCAGTGCCTCGACCGCCGCGAGCGATACCATCTCGCCCCCCACCTTCGCGAACCGCTTCGCGCGTCCGACGATGGCGATCCGTCCGTCGCCGTCCAGCCGCACGATGTCGCCCGTGTCGTACCAGCCATCGGCCGGTGCCTCGACCCGGCCAGGCGCCTCGGCCCTGAGATAGCCCGCCATGACGTTCGGCCCGTGAACCAGCAGCCGGGCGCCATCGACCCCCGGCACCGGTGCCAGCCGGTGCGCGATGCCGGGCAGCAGGCGCCCGACGCTGCCCGGCCGAGGATCGTCGAGGTCGTTCAGCGCCAGCACCGGCCCGGTCTCCGTCGCGCCATAGCCTTCGAGAATTGTCGCGCCGAACCGCTCTGCCCAGTAGGCGCGGGTGCTCGCCTTCACCGGCTCCGCCCCGGCGACGACCGCCCGCAGGCTGGCGAATTCCGGGCCGGTCGCCCGGCGCCCCCAGCCCGCGAGGAAGGTGTCGGTGCCGAACAGGATCGTTGCTTTCAGCCGCTCCGCCAGCGCCGGGATCACCCGGAAGTGCAGCGGCGAGGGATGCAGCCCGGTGCGGATGCCGGTCAGCAGCATCAGCACGACGCCCGCGGTCAACCCGAAGCTGTGGAACAGCGGCAGCGCCGAGACCGCGCGGTCATCCGGCCCGATCGGCGCCCGCGCCTGCAGCTGCGCGACGTTGGCGAGCAGGTTGCCGTGGGTCAGCACCACGCCCTTCGGCGCGCCCTCGGTACCGGAGGTGAAAAGCACGGCCGCCTCGGTCTCGCGCCCGATGTCCCGCGGCGCCCGCCGCCCCGCGACGAGCGCGCCGAGCCGGTCCCGCCAGCCGACTGCGGCCCGCAGATCCTCGGTCCAGATCAGGCGGAGGCCGGCCGCCTCCACCGCCGCCGCCACCGCCTGAAGCCCGCCCTTCTCGACGAAGGCACGGCTCGACAGCACCGTGTCGCAACCGGCGACACCGAGGGCGGCCAGCATCGGTCCGGCGCCGACGGTGTGGTTGAGCAGGGCGGGCACCCGTCCGGCCCGCCAGAAGGCGAGCAGCACCGCCACCGCCCCCGGCGCGGCCGGCAGCAGCACGCCTACCCGCGCGCCGGGCGCGAACCGTGCGCGCAGCCCACGCTCCAGCGCCGCGCCGGCGAGCGCAAGCGCGCCATAGGTGAGGGTGGTTCCCTCGATGTCCTCGAACGCCACCCGTTCGGCCCCGAGCGACCGGCGGGCCGCCAGGAACGCCTCGGGCAGCGACCCGAAGCGATCGAGCGCCACAAACCGCGCCTCCTCCGCCCCCGGCGTCATGCCGCGGGGCGGCCGCTCTGCCGCGGGTCGGGGCAAGGTGGCGGCGGGCGAAAGGTCATGGTTCCTCCCCGGGTCGATTTTTCCCGAGCTATACCACCTCGGCCCGCGCACGCACCTGTTTGATACGGACTGCGCCCGTCACGAGCGCGCCGCGCGTCAGCCTGCCGCGCAACGCAAAACGGGCCGCGGAAGCCCCGATGGCTTCCGCGGCCCGCCCTCCGGCAGGCCGGTGAAGGAGAGGTCAGGCGGCCGCCTGGCCCTCGATCGCCTTGCCGCGGGTGATCTCGATCCGGCGCGGCTTCAGCGCCTCGGGGATCTCGCGGACGAGGTCGACGTGCAGCAGGCCGTTCTCGGTCACGGCCTCGACGGCGCGGACATGGTCGGCGAGCTGGAAGCGGCGCTCGAAGGCGCGGGTGGCAATGCCGCGGTGCAGGACGTTCGGCTTGTCCTCGGTCTCGGCCTTGCGGCCGGTCACCACGAGCTGGCCGTCACGGGCTTCGACGGAAAGCTCGTCCTCGGAAAAGCCGGCCACTGCCAGCGTGATCCGGTAGGCGTTCTCGCCGGTCTTCTCGATGTTGTAGGGCGGGTAGGTGTTGGAACCGACGTCGGCGGCCGTCACCTGGTCGAGGATCGACGCGAGCCGGTCGAAGCCGACGGTCGAGCGATAGAGCGGGGCGAGATCAAAATGACGCATGGGTGCATCCTCCGTGAGCGATACAATCGACGGGACCCTCCTTCGGACAGGCCCCTGACTTGGCTGACCGGGCCGCCTCGCGGCCCCGGACACGCCGGATCTGGGAACCGCCCGGCGGGCTTTCAAGAGCCTCCCGCCCGCTTGGCAAACGTACCGCCGCGCCGTAGCATTCCCTCGCCCGGGAGGCCCGCCGATGCAGATGCCAGACCCTGATCCCGCGATCCTCGCGCGAAAGGCCGCGATCGTCCGCCGGCTGCGTGCCGCCGTCGCCGCTTCCGATGCGGTGATCGACGCGCCCGAGGAACTGCGCGCCTACGAATGCGACGCGCTCACCGCCTATCGCTGCCCGCCGCTCGCGGTCGTCCTGCCCGCGACCACCGCCGAGGTCGCCGCGGTGCTCGCCGCCTGCCATGCCGAGGGCGTGAAGGTCGTGCCGCGCGGCGCCGGCACCAGCCTTGCCGGCGGCTCGCTCCCCACCGCGGACGCGGTGCTGATCGGCGTCTCGCGGATGAACCAGGTGCTGGAGGCGGACTTCGAGAACCGGGTGATCCGGGTGCAGGCGGGCATCACCAACCTCAAGGTCTCGGGCGCGGTCGACGAGGCCGGGTTCTTCTATGCCCCCGACCCGTCGAGCCAGCTGGCCTGCGCCATCGGCGGCAACATCGGCATGAACTCCGGCGGGGCGCACTGCCTCAAGTACGGTGTCACCACCAACAACCTGCTCGGGCTGACACTCGTGCTGATGGACGGCAGCGTGGTCGAGCTCGGCGGCGCCCACCTCGACGCGACGGGGCTCGATCTGCTCGGCCTCGTCTGCGGCTCGGAGGGCCAGCTCGGCATCGTCACCGAGGCGACGCTGCGCATCCTCCGCAAGCCGGAGGGCGCGCGTCCCGTGCTCTTCGGCTTCGCCTCGTCCGAGGTCGCCGGCGCCTGCGTCTCCGACATCATCCGCGCCGGCCTGCTGCCGGTGGCGATCGAGTTCATGGACCGGCCCTGCATCCACGCCTGCGAGGCCTTCGCCCACGCCGGCTATCCGGACGTCGAGGCGCTGCTCATCGTCGAGGTCGAGGGCTCGGAGGCCGAGATCGCCGACCAGCTCGGCCGCATCATCACCATCGCCGAGCGCCACGGGCCCGAGGTGGTGCGCGAGAGCCGCTCGGCGGCCGAGAGCGCGCTGATCTGGAAGGGCCGCAAGGCCGCCTTCGGCGCCATGGGCCAGATCGCCGACTATATCTGCCTCGACGGCACGATCCCGGTCAGCCAGCTGCCCTTCGTGCTGCGCCGGATCGGCGAGCTGACCGAGGGCTACGGCCTTTCCGTCGCCAACGTCTTCCACGCTGGCGACGGCAACATGCACCCGCTGATCCTCTACGACGCCAACCGGCCCGGCGACCTCGCGAAGGCCGAGGCGCTCGGCTCCGACATCCTGCGGCTCTGCGTCGCGGTCGGCGGCTGCCTGACCGGCGAGCATGGCGTCGGCGTCGAGAAGCGCGACCTCATGGACGTGCAGTACGACCCCGCCGATCTCGAGGCCCAGCTCCGCGTCAAGGACACCTTCGACCCGGCGTGGCTCCTCAACCCCGCCAAGGTCTTCCCGCTCGCCACGACCAGCTCCCGCCGGGACGCGGCGTGAGGAGGGTCGCGGTGGACCGCCTGGATCGAATCGGCTCAGATCCTCGCTAGCCAGCGGGGCGGCTCCAGCCCGAAACCTGCCAGTGCACTGGCCTCCCCTCACCCCTCCGGCCGGGTCAGCACGAACGCCGCCGCTCCGGCGAGGCAGAGGGCCTGGATGATCAGCGCCGTCCGGGGCAGGCCCGCGGCGAGGGCGATGGCCAGTGACGCCGCCATGGCGCCGGCCGCGTAGACCTTGTGCCGCCGCGAGATCGCGCCGGTTTCCTCCCAGCGGCGCACCGGGGGGCCGAAGCGCGGGTGATCGACCAGCCAGCTGCGGAGGCGCGGCGAGCCGCGGGCGAAGGCGTAGGCGGCGAGCAGCATGAAGACTGTCGTCGGCAGCAGCGGCAGCACCGCCCCGGCAAGGCCGAGGGCGACGCAGACGAGACCGAAGGCAGTCCAGAGGCGGGCGCGCATGGAAAGCGAGCGTGTCAGCGCGCGCGGCCGCCGTCCAGCGGCGCCGGCGGTGCGGCGGCGCCGTGCGGGATCGGCGTCTTCCCACTGCACCTTGCCATTGCCGGCGATTGACGCACAATCGCCGGCAAAGGGAGGAGCAGGCGATGACCAGCCACGAGCCGGCGTCGGAGGACGCGCTGGCGGCGATCGTGCGGGAGGCGGCCGCGGCGGGGCAGGGGCTCGCCATTGCCGGCGGCGGCACACGAGGGATCGGGCAGCCGGTTGCGGGTGAGCGTCTCTCGACGGCGCGGCTGACCGGTGTCACCCTCTACGAGCCCGGCGCGCTGACCCTTGTCGCCCGCGCCGGCACGCCGGTGGCGGAGGTCGAGGCGGTGCTGGCCGCCGAGGGCCAGATGCTGCCGTTCGAGCCGTGGGACGGCCGGCCGCTCACCGGTGCCAACGGCACGCCGACGGTGGGCGGCATGGCCGCGACCAATGCCTCGTGATGAAGAACGTCACCGGCCTCGACCTCGTGAAGCTGATGGCGGGCAGCCACGGCACGCTCGGCATCCTGACCGAGGTTGCCTTCAAGGTGCTGCCCCGGCCGGAGACCGCCACGACGCTGGTTCTGAGCGGCCTCGACATCGCGGCCGCCGGCGCCGCGATGCGGGCCGCCCTCGCGACGCCCTGCGACGTCAGCGCCGCCGCCCATGTCGGCGGGCGCACCTGCCTGCGCCTTGAGGGGTTCGAGGGTTCGGTCCGGCACCGGGCCGGCGTCCTTGCCGCGGCGCTCGCCTCCTTCGGCCCGGTGGGGGAGGAGACGGTCGACTGGGCCGCGATCCGCGACGCCAGCGCCTTCGCCGGCCGCGAGGGCGCGGTCTGGCGCCTCTCGGTCCGGCCGACCGATGGCCCGGCGGCCGCCGCGCGTCTGCCCGGCACCGAGGCGATCCTCGACTGGGCCGGCGGCCGGCTGACCGTTCTCGCCGCCGATACGCTCGACGTCCGCGCCGCGCTGGCCGGGATACCGGGCCACGCGACGCTGGTTCGCCCCGCCGATCCGGCGCACCCGCGCTGGCCGGTCTTCCCGCCGGAGCCGGGGGTGCCTGCCGCCCTTGCCGCCGGTCTGCGCGCCCGGTTCGACCCGCACGGCATCCTGAACCCGGGCCGCATGGCCGAGGCGGCGGCCTGATGCAGACGAACTTCACCGCCGAGCAGCTGGCCGACCCTGCCGTCGCGCGGGCGAACCGCATCCTCCGCACCTGCGTGCATTGCGGCTTCTGCACCGCGACCTGCCCGACCTACCAGGTGCTGGGTGACGAACTCGACAGCCCGCGGGGCCGGATCTATCTCATCAAGGAGATGCTGGAGTCCGGGCGGCCGGCGGACGAGAAGACCGCCCGGCACATCGACCGGTGCCTCTCGTGCCTCTCCTGCATGTCGACCTGCCCGTCCGGCGTGCACTACATGCACCTGGTCGATCACGCCCGCGCCCATATCGAGGCGACCTACCGCCGCCCCTGGCCCGACCGGGCGCTCCGGGCGCTGCTGGCGGCGACGCTGCCCCATCCCCGACGCTTCCGCCTCGCGCTCGGTGCCGCGATGCTCGGCCGGCCCTTCGCGCGGGTCCTGCCGCCGCGATTCCGGGCGATGCTGGAGCTCGCGCCGCGCCGTCTGCCGCGCGGCGACGGCCTGGGCGGCGGGCAGGTCTTTCTGGCCACCGGCCCGCGCACCCGGCGTGTGGCGCTGCTCGCCGGCTGCGCCCAGCGGGTGCTCGACCCGGAAATCAACGCGGCGACCATCCGCCTCCTGACGCGGCACGGCTGCGAGGTCGTGGTCCCCGCCGGCGCCGGTTGCTGCGGCAGCCTCGCGCATCACATGGGCCGCGCCGCCGAAAGCCATGCCACGGCCGCCGCCACCCTCGTCGCCTTTGCTGCCGAGGCGGACGGCGCCGGGCTCGACGCCATCGTGGTCAACGCCTCGGGTTGCGGCACCACGATCAAGGACTACGGCTGGATGTTCGCGGGCGATCCCATCGAGCCGCAGGCGGTACGGGTTGCGGCGCTGGCCCGCGACGTGACCGAACTCATGGCCGAGATCGGCCTCCGCCCGGCACCCGCCACTGCCGCCGTTTCCCCGCTCACCGTCGCCTACCACGCCGCCTGCTCGCTGCAGCACGGCCAGCAGATCCGCGCCGAGCCGAAGGCGCTGCTGCAGGCCGCGGGCTTCACGGTGGTGGAGCCGCGCGACAGCCACCTCTGCTGCGGCTCGGCCGGCACCTACAACCTCCTGCAGCCCGAGATCGCGGGCGAACTCCGGGCCCGGAAGGTCGCGACGCTGGAGGAGCGCGGGCCCGACCTCATCGCTGCCGGCAACATCGGCTGCCTCACCCAGATTGCCGCCGGCACCCGGCTGCCGGTGGTGCATACCGCCGCGCTGCTCGACTGGGCGACCGGCGGCCCGAAGCCGCGGGCGCTGGCGGGGATCGCATCCTGACGCGCCTCGCCCTGCTGCTCGCCACCCTCTGGATGACGGCCGCCACGGCGTCCGAGCAGCGGCTGCTCGACCCGGAGGCGGCGGCGCCGTACCGGGGCGTCGGCCGGCTCAACATCGCCGGATCGCGCTTCTGCACCGCGACGTTGATCGAGCCGGCGGTGATCGTGACCGCCGCCCACTGCCTTTTCAACCCGCGCACCGGCGCCCGCGTGCCGCTGAGCGAGTTCCGCTTCGTCGCCGGCCTGCGCCGTGGCGTGGTCGCAGCGCTCGCAAGACCCGTGCGCGCCGCGATCCACCCGGATTTCCGCTTCGGCGACCCGACCCTCGCCAGTGTCGCCAGCGACCTCGCGCTGCTCGAGCTTGAGGCGCCGGTCGCGGCCTCCGACGCGGCACCCTTTGCGGTCGGAGGATCCGGGGGCGCCGACCTCTGGATCGTTTCCTATCGCAAGGGGCGCGGCCAGGTCGCGACGCTGGAGGGACCATGCCCCCCCGTCGCGGTCTCCGGCCGGGTAATGACGCTCGCATGTTCCGTCACCTACGGCATCTCCGGCGCGCCGGTGTTCGCCGGCACCGGGCCGGGCGCGCGCGTCACCGCCATCGTCTCGGCGATGGGCAGCGCCGTCGGTGGCGGGGACGTCGCGCTGACCGTGCTCCTCGCCCCGTCGATTGCCCGACTCCGCGCAGCGCTCGCGAACGCCCCGGTGGCGCCTTAGGGTGTATCCGAGCAAGAACTGGTATCCGGGCGCCACGCTGCTCTCGCGCGCGACCCGATGCGGACGTCCGGCTTCAATTCGTCGGCCGGACGAGTACCCGCTTCACGGCATTCGACCGACATGATGAAGGATATGATCCGTCGGTTCGAGCACGCCCAAGCAATCGGTCGGTTCGACGCTGCCGCGGAAATGATCTGCGGCGCCGGATGTGGTATGGTGTCCTGCTCCGATGCGAATGGGAGAACCGCCATGTGGAATCTCGACACATTCGTCGCCGATTGTCGGAATGCAGTGGACCGCTCCCCGAATTCCACAGAGATCGGGGAGTTGATGGCCCGCGCAATGAGCGACCCGGATGCGGTCACAGCCGCACTCGGTGCGCCGCGGAAGCCCGGTATCGTCCCGATCTACCGATCATCGAGCCTGACGATCCTCAATCTCATCTGGCCGCCGTCGATGACAGCCCAGCCCCACAATCACGAGATGTGGGCCGTGATCGGGATATATGGAGGACGTGAGGACAACATCTTCTGGCGCAGGATCAAGGATGATCCCCACGGTCGCGTCAAGGCTGTCGGCGCGAGCAATCTTGGCACCGGTGACTGGCGGCCTTTGGGTGCCGACGTCATCCATTCAGTGACCAATCCCATTGCGAAGCTGACCGGGGCGCTTCACGTCTATGGGGGAGACTTTTTCGAGGCTGAACGCAGCGAGTGGGATCCGGAGAACCTGCACGAAAATCCGTTCGACATGGAGCGCGTCAGGGCCATGTTCGAAGATCGGCTGGTGCCGAGCAGCGTCTGAGCCGGGTTTGCACCGCATTGCCGGCCTTCGGCCAAGCTTGACGCTGCTGCGCGCACATCGCGTCACAGACCTCCACCCGCTGCCATCAACCGTGCCGCCCGTGCCGCGTGGTAGGTCAGGACCCCGTCGCAGCCGGCGCGCTTGAAGGCGAGGAGCGTCTCAAGAATTGCCCGGTCGCCGTCGAGCCAGCCGTTGGCCTCGGCAGCGGCCAGCATCGCGTATTCGCCGCTCACCTGGTAGGCGAAGGTCGGAACCCGGAACGTCTCCTTCACGCGGGTGCAGACGTCGAGATAGGGCAGGCCGGGCTTGACCATCACCATGTCGGCGCCCTCGGCGATGTCGGCGGCGACCTCGCGCAGCGCCTCGTCGCCGTTCGCCGGGTCCATCTGGTAGGTCTTCTTGTCGCCCTTCAGCGCGCCCGTCGCGCCCACGGCGTCGCGGAACGGCCCGTAGAAGCAGGAGGCGTACTTGGCGGCATAGCTCATGATCAGCGTGTCGGGGAAATCATGCGCCTCCAGCGCGCGGCGGATCACCCCGATCCGGCCGTCCATCATGTCGGACGGACCGAGGATGTCGCACCCGGCCTCGGCCTGCACCAGCGCCATCTTCTCCAGCGCCAGCAGCGTCTCGTCGTTCTGGACGACGCCGTTGCGCAGGAGTCCGTCATGGCCGTCGGCGTTGTAGGGGTCGAGCGCCACGTCGAGCAGCACGCCGACCTCCGGTACCGCGGCCTTGATCGCCCGCGTCGCCCGGCAGACGAGGTTCTCCGGGTTCCAGGCCTCGGTCGCCCCGGTGTTCTTGTCCGCGGCGTCGGTGTAGGGAAAGAGCGCGAGGCAGCGGATCCCGAGGTCCGCGGCCTCCTCCGCCGCCTGCACCGCCCGGTCGATCGACAGCCGCTCGACACCCGGCAGCGAGGGTATCGGTTCCGCGACGTCCGTCCCGGCGCGTACGAAGAGCGGCCAGATGAGGTCGGCCGCAGTCAGCCGGTGCTCGGCGACGAGGTCCCGGATCCACGGCGTCCGGCGCATCCGCCGCGGGCGGGACAGGGGAAACGGGGCAGGGTCGGTCATCGGGCGGCCTCCGGCGCGGATGGTGCCCCGTGTGACACGCGGCCCCACGCGCCTCAAGCCCGCGTTCACGATGCCGCGCCACCGAGGGTTGACGACCGCGCGCCCGGCGGCCCAAAACTGTCGCCGCGTGCGGGACCGCTGTGGGCCGCCCTGTCTCGGATCGGCCTTACGTGTTTCAGACCCTCGCGGCGGCAAGCTTCCAGAGCTTCTGGTACTGGGCGCTGCATGTGGTTCTCTGGACCCTCGCCTGCTACCGCACGCTCGGCGTGCCGCTCGACATGCTGGTGCGGGCCGCCGCCGGCCGGAGATCGCGGCGACCGTGTCCTCTCGGCGGCACCTGACGGTGGCGCGAATGGACCGGCGTCTCTCCGACCTGATGGGCGCCGCGATTGCTGCCGCGACGGGCTTCGTCCTCGCGACCCTCGCGACCCTCGGCTTCCTGGCGCGGATGGAAACGGCGCAGGCGGCGCTGGCGCTGGTGCTGCCGCTCGCCATCATCCAGTATTCCAAGCTGCGCCTCGCGCTGGCGATCAAGCGGCAGGGGATCGCCGGCCCCGCACTCGTCCTCGCGCTCGCCCGGCGCCGGACCTGGCATCAGGTCTTCGCCGTCACCGCCATGCTCGGCGCCGCGGCGATGTCGCTGTCGCTGCACCCGCCGATCGCGATGCCATAGCGGCTTCTGCCCCGGCAGCGGCACGCTGATGCCGGGGCACGGGGGCCGGTGAAGGTCGTCGGTCCGGCAGGGTCGCTTTCCGCAAGCGGAAGTTGAGGGGCGGTGCGGCGGGCGCCTTGCCGCTCTCCGACCCTTGCGCTAGGTCGCGGCCATGACCGCGCTTCGCCCCCTTTCCACCGGACGCCTGCTTGTCGGCGGCTGCCCCGAAGGCTTCGACGGCCGCCATCTCGCCGACGTCGTGGCGCGGTCCGGCGGGCCGGTCATCCATGTCGCGCGCGACGACGGGCGGCTCGCGGCGATGCGGGCGAGCCTGCGGTTTTTCGCCCCCGACCTGCCGGTCCTGACATTTCCCGCCTGGGACTGTCTGCCCTATGACCGGATCTCGCCCAACGGCGAGATCGCGGCGCAGCGGACGGCGACGCTGGCCGCGCTCGCCGCCGGCTTCCGCCGGCCGGCGGCGTTCCTCACCACGGTCAACGCCGCGACCCAGCGCGTGCCGCCGCGCGAGACTCTGGCGGAGGCGAGCTTCACCGCGGAAGTGGGCGGCCGGGTCGACGTCGGCGCGCTTCGCCAGTACCTCGCGCGGATGGGCTTCCAGCAGGCGCCGACCGTGACCGAGCGCGGCGAGTTCGCGATCCGCGGCGGCCTCATCGACGTCTTTCCGCCGGGTGCCCGCACGCCGGTGCGGCTCGACCTCTTCGGCGACCTGCTCGACAGCGCGAAACGCTTCGATCCCGAGACGCAGCGCACCACCGAGGCGGTGAAGCGGGTGGAACTCGCGCCCGTCTCCGAGGTCATCCTCGACGACGCCGCGATCCAGCGGTTCCGCACCCGATACCGCGCGATGTTCGGCGCCGCCGGCAACGACGACCCGCTCTACGAGGCGGTGAGCGCCGGGCGCAAGCTGCAGGGCTTCGAACACTGGCTGCCCTTCTTCCACGAGCGGCTGGAGACGCTGTTCGACCATCTGCCCGGCGCGCCGGTGCTGATCGACGACCAGGTTGCACAGGCCCGTGCCGCGCGATGGGCGGCGCTCGCCGAGCAGTATGACGCGCGCGCCGCGGCGCTCGCCGCGAAGTCGAAGCTTGGCTCGGTCTACAAGCCGGTGCCGCCGGGCGAGCTCTACCTCGACGACGCCGGCTGGGATGCGGCGGTCGCCGGCCGGCCGCTGCACCAGCTCTCGGTGCTGCCGCAGCCGCTCGGGCCGGGCGTCATCGACCTCGGCGCCCGGATCGGCCGCGACTTCGCGCCGGAGCGGCAGCAGGAGCAGGTGAGCCTGTTCGGCGCACTCGCCGCCCATGTGGCGGACCGGCGGCGCAGGGGCGACGTGGTGGTCGCAAGCTACTCGCAGGGCGCGCGCGAGCGGCTGGCCGGGTTGATGGCCGACAGCGGCGTCGCCGACGCGGCGTTGGTCGCCCGCGCCGGCGACCTCGGCGGGGACGGGGGCCTCGGCCTCGTGGTCTGGCCGCTGGAGCACGGGTTCGAGGCACCGGGCCTCACCGTCGTCTCCGAGCAGGACGTGCTCGGCGACCGGCTGATCCGCGCGCCGCGCCGGCGCAAGCGGGCGGAGAATTTCCTGACCGAGGCCGCCGGCCTCACGCCCGGCGACCTCGTGGTGCACGCCGACCACGGTATCGGCCGCTACATGGGGCTGGAGACGGTCACTGCGATGGGCGCGCCGCACGAATGCCTGCGGCTGGAATATCTCGGCGGCGACAAGCTCTACCTGCCGGTCGAGAATATCGAGCTCCTGAGCCGCTACGGTCATGACGAGGGGCTGCTCGACAAGCTCGGCGGCGGGGCGTGGCAGGCGAAGAAGGCGAAGCTGAAGCAGCGGATCCGCGACATGGCGGACCGCCTGATCCGCATCGCGGCGGAACGGGCGCTGCGCAAGGGAGCGGTGCTGGCGCCGCCCGACCACCGCAGCTGGGAAGAGTTCTGCGCCCGCTTCCCCTATGCCGAAACCGACGACCAGCTGAACGCCATCGGCGACGTGCTGGGCGATCTGGAGAGCGGCCGGCCGATGGACCGCCTCGTCTGCGGCGACGTCGGGTTCGGCAAGACCGAGGTGGCGCTGCGCGCCGCCTGGGTGGTGGCGATGTCGGGGATGCAGGTCGCCGTCGTCGCGCCGACCACGCTGCTTGCCCGGCAGCATTTCAAGAACTTCTCCGAGCGTTTCCGCGGCCTGCCGGTGCGCGTGCGCCAGCTGTCGCGCTTCGTGACGGCGAAGGAGGCGGAGGAAACCCGCAAGGGCCTCGCCGACGGCTCGGTCGAGATCGTCATCGGCACCCACGCGCTGCTTGCCAAGGCGGTGCGGTTCAGGACCCTCGGCCTTCTCGTCATCGACGAGGAGCAGCATTTCGGCGTCGCCCACAAGGAGCGGCTGAAGCAGCTGCGCTCCGACGTGCACGTCCTGACGCTGACCGCGACGCCGATCCCCCGAACGCTGCAGCTTGCCCTCTCCGGCGTCCGCGAGCTCAGCCTCATCGCCACCCCGCCGGTCGATCGGCTGGCGGTCCGGACCTATGTCAGCGAGTTCGACCCCGTCACCGTGCGGGAGGCGCTGCTGCGGGAACATTACCGCGGCGGCCAGTCGTTCTATGTCGTGCCGCGCATCGCGGATCTCGCCGACGTCGAGGCGTTCCTCAAGGAGCAGGTGCCCGAGGTGAAGTTCGTGGTCGCGCACGGCCAGATGGCGGCCTCCGACCTCGACGAGCGGATGAACGCCTTCTACGACGGGCGCTTCGACGTGCTGGTTTCCACCACGATCGTCGAGTCCGGCCTCGACATCCCGGCGGCCAACACGCTGATCGTCGAGCGCGCCGACATGTTCGGCCTCGCGCAGCTCTACCAGATCCGCGGCCGCGTCGGCCGCAGCCGGGTGCGCGCCTATGCGTTCCTGACGACCGAACCGCGCAAGAAACTGACGCCGCAGGCCGAGAAGCGGCTGCGCGTCCTCGGCGCGCTCGACAGTCTCGGTGCCGGCTTCACGCTGGCGAGCCAGGACCTCGACATCCGCGGCGCCGGCAACCTGCTCGGCGAGGAACAGTCGGGGCAGGTGCGCGAGGTCGGGTTCGAACTCTATCAGGAGATGCTGCAGGAGGCGATCGCGCGCCTGCAGTCCGGGGAGATCGAGATGGCGCCGGACGAGGACTGGTCGCCGCAGATCAACCTCGGGGTGCCGGTGCTGATCCCCGAAGCCTACGTCCCGGACCTCGACGTCCGCCTCGGCCTCTACCGCCGGCTTTCCAGCCTGGAGAAGAAGGTGGAGATGGAGGGCTTCGCCGCCGAGCTCATCGACCGTTTCGGCCCACTGCCGGCGGAGGTCGACACGCTGATGCTGATCGTGCGGATCAAGGCGCTCTGCAAGCGCGCCGGCATCGCCCGGCTCGACGGCGGGCCGAAGGGCGCCACCGTGCAGTTTCACGGCGACAAGTATGCAAGCCCCGCGGGCCTTGTCACCTTCCTCAACGACCAGAAGGGCACGGCGAAGATCAAGGACAACCGCATCGTCCTCCGCCGCGACTGGGCCGCGGAGAAGGCTCGCCTCGCCGGCGCCTTCGGCATCGCCCGCGACCTCGCGGCGCTGGCGAAGGCCTAGCTCTCAGCGGTCGATATGGCCGAGGTCGCGCGAGGGGTCGAAGGCGTCGCGGACCTTCTGCTTCAGCGCCTTGACGTCCGGGAACCCGCCTTCGCGCCGGCGGTCCCAGACGAGCGCGCCATCGACCCGGATCTCGAAGATCCCGCCGGTGCCGGGAACGAGCGTCACGCCGCCGAGCTCCGCCCCGAAGGTCGAGAGCAGCTCCTGCGCCATCCACCCGGAGCGGAGGAGCCAGTTGCACTGCGTGCAGTATTCGATCGTCACCAGAGGCTTGGTCATCAAGCCGCTCCTACCCCGACCGTGCATCCGGGGCAACAGACCCGGAGGCCGCCGGTAGTGGGTCAGGTTGAAAGCGGAGGTGCAATCTTGCTTGTGCATGCAAGGGCGCCGAGCGCGGCGTTTGCGGTTCAATTCGGCGAGCATCGGTTGATGGCAGCGCGGCCACGGCCGAGGCCGAAGAACCGGCCACCCGCGCGCCTCCGCACGCCGAGGTCGGCGCCAATGCAGCTCGGCCGAAGGCCGTGTCCGCGATCAGACCGCCAAAGGCGAGGCCCTCCATCAGCGAGGGCGACGCCCACCGCGTCCCCGCCGTAGGGCGGCTCGAAGCCTTCTGATCTATCTGACCGGGACGCCGCAAGGGATCACCGCGAGGGCTTCCCTGAATGCCTCATCAGCCACCCGCCGCAATCTTCGCACTGTTTGCGGCCGAAACGGTTGCGTTTCTTAGCCTTTTCGCTGCTACCGGCGGTCCCTGTCGACAGCGCGCCCGAGGATGGTGCGCTTGGAGAGAGAAAGTTTGAACACCTTACTGGCGACCTTGCGAGAATGGAACCGGGTGCTCCTCGGGGTTGCCTCGGACATACGCCCGTCGGCTTAGCACCCGCAGCGGGTGGCGACTCATCGTGGGTCGCCACCCATTTCCGGTTCGCTGCGACCATCACAGCTTCGATCTGGTTCAGCGCCAAGCCCGGCAGGCGTCTGCGGGGGAGCCGAGATCACGTGCGGCCGACGTCGATCGCGTCGCGGAGACGGGTGAGCTCACCTGCCAGCAGCTCGGCCTCTCCGCCCTGAGCGGCGCGAGGCAGCCGGAGCAGCGCGATCATCTCCTCGATGGGCCAGTGCATCGGATCGACCGTCGGATCGATCATCATGTCGGCGAGAGCGTGGGCGAGGGCTGCGACTTCCTCGTCGTGCATCGCTGCGGCGACCCTCGCGAGCGCGGCTCGGTGCGCTATGAGGAAACGGATCCCGAGAAGCCGCGGGTCGGTTTGTTCGATAGTCCGGGCGGGAAGATAGTCGAACATGGGCGGCTTCCTTGGGCTGTGCGTCAAGGTTGCTGCGAGTCACGGGAGAGATTGGCCGTCCAAACGGGTGTCGAAGGCGATAGGATTAGATAGAAAGAAGACAATTTTAAGGATCGATGGCGACGCCTGCTGTCCGCCGGTCGACTATCCGGCTCGGGAAGGCGGCGGCCTTCTCCGCAGCCCTGCTGGACCGCGACAGCCAGTTCATTGGCGCATTTATGACCGACTGCGGCGAAGGGCGGAAAGCCGTCGTCCGCCGCGACGTCGCCGGATCGAACCGGGTCGCTGAGCGGTCCTTGCCCACGGTCGGAAGGCGACGCGCGGCGTCAGTGTCCGGTTCGCCCCGAAGGCTCACGGACGGGATACGGCGGGCTGCCGTGTCATCGTGCCGTCTGCGTGAAGGATGCGGCTTGACGCACGACCTTCCCTCGTATTCGTATCGCGAGGTCGCGCCCGTCGCAATTCGGAGGCCTTCGGGATCCGGTCTCGGCCGCCAGCGTGCGCCGACATCAATGGCCTGATTTCCCATCACCATTCGCTTATAGGGGTGAATCGATGCGGACTTCCGCCGGCCGGTCTCCCGGCGCACGCGCGCGCGTCGCCCGGCGACCCAACGTCCTCGCTCTCGGCGGCTTCGCCCTGACGCACCTCATCGCCGGCGCCGCCTACGGTCAGGCCTGCAGCGGCAGCGCCAACCCGACGCCGCCGAACGTCGCGGATGTCAGCATCAGCGGGGCCAAGTATACAGCCCAGGCGCCGCTGAACGACGGGCTGACCAGCGACCCCGGATGCGACGGCGGCACCGGCGGCGCCGGCCAGAACGGAGGCAACGGCTCGCCGGGCGTGCCGGGACCGGCCTTCACCGCCAGCTACTCCGGCGTCGCCGTGACCGGGGTTCTCGACACCTTCCGGCCATGGACGGCAACGGTCACCGCCGGCGGCGGGGCGGGCGGCCGCGGCGGCGATTCCGGCGCGGTCACCAACAGCTCGGTCATCCCGGGCGACGGCGGTGCGGGCGGCGGCGGCGGCAGGGTCGCGGTGACCTTCGGCGGGACCGTTGGGCCAGAGACGAGCTCGGACGAGCTGCTCGCCGGCCTCTTTATCAGCGCCATCGGCGGCCTCGGCGGCCGCGGCGGCAACTCGAGCGATCAGGGCATCTACATCAAGGCCGGCGGGACCGGCGGCGACGGCGGACAGGGCGGCACCGCCACCCTCGGCCTGACGGGGGGCAGCGTGGTCGCCGACGAGGCCGTCGGGGTCGATGCCTCCGGAGGTGACGCGGGCGCCGGCGGCGACGCGCCCACCTTCGACGTCCTCGACAAGGTGATCGGCGGACCGGGCGGAAACGGCGGCGCCGCCGGGACCGCGTCGACGACGGTCGCGGCGGGCGTTACGATTACCGCCACCGAGGCAGCAGTCGAGGTCACCGCCGACGGCGGCGCCGGCAATGGCGGCGGCAGCGCCCACGCCGACGGTTCGGTCCCGGCGGCCGAGGCGGTCGGGGGCGACGGCGGTTTCGGTGGCGCCGGCGGCACGGCGACGGCGGATTTCGCCGGGACAGCGGTTCAGAGCATAGACGCCAGCAACCAGTCGGTCGTCTCGGTGATCTCCGCGACCGCCAACGGCGGCAACGGCGGCGATGGTGGCCAGGCGAACGGCGGCCTAAACGAGGGCGGCGGCTCGGGCGGCGCCGGCGGGGCCGGCGGCGCGGCGACGCTGACCTTCACCGGCAGCCTCACGGCGACCGCCCCGGCGACCGCGGTGATGCCGATGGGCCAGGGGCTGCTGGCGCAGGCCAGCGGCGGCTTCGGTGGCTACGGCGCCCAGGCGGATTCGTTCTCGGGCTTCGGCGGAAACGGCGGCGCCGCCGGCAATGGTGGCAGCGCGACGCTGAACCTCGGCACCGCGAGCACGCAAGGGACGGTGACGACCACGGGCCCCCACCTGCACGGCGCCGTGGCGCAGAGCGTCGGCGGGGGCGGCGGCAATGGCGGCAGCGGGGCTGGCTTCGCCACCAGCGGCGGCGCCGGCTCCAAGGGCGGCGACGGCGGCGGCGTGAGCGTGGCCGCCAGCAACGTCGAGATCCTGACCCACGGCGACAGCTCCAAGGCGATCATCGCCCAGAGTGTCGGCGGCGGCGGCGGCATCGGCGGCGACTCGGACGAGATCGCGGTGGGCGCCAGCGTCGCGATCGGCGGCAACG
>JBGALW010000045.1:0-22249 GCA_044223585.1 Amaricoccus sp. | reverse complement strand
TGCTCTGGAGCCTCGGGCCGAACCTCGTGGCCTACGTCGCCGTCTCGCTGGTGACCCGGCAGAGCCAGGCCGAGCGCCGGCAGGCGGAACGCTTCGTCGCGATGCGCGCCGCCGCGCCCGGGCGGGACGGGCCGTCGCGCACGGCCTCGCTGGCTGACCTCCACACGCTCGCCGCCCGCTCACGGCCGACGTACCGGGCGGACGCCGCCTTCCAGGAACTTGCGCTCGCCCGTGCCCTCGGCGGCGTGGACGAGAGCCTCCTGCCCGCGCTCGGCGACTCCGAGGCGGTGCAGGTGACCGAGCGCCTGCTCGCCGGCGCCATCGGCTCGGCCTCGGCCCGCGTGGTGGTGGCGAGCCTGCTCTCCGACCGCCGCGTCTCGCGCTCCGACGCGCGCGAACTGATCGACGAGGCGAGCCGGGCGATCCTTGGCCGGCACGAGCTCATGCGCGACGCGATGCAGACGATCCGGCAGGGACTTTGTGCGTTCGATCAGGAGTTTGCCGTAACGCTCTGGAATCGGCGCTTCATGGAGCTGCTCGATCTGCCCAATGACATGATCCGGGTCGGCACGCGGCTCGAGGAGATCACCGGCTTCAATCAGGCCCGCGGCGAATACGGCGCGCATGGCGAGTTCGAGACCCTGCTGGCGCGCCGCGCCGACCCTTCGCGCCGCGACAAGCCCGACGTCTATGCCCGTCGCCGGCCCGACGGCACGGTACTGGAAATCTCGACGACGCCGATGCCGAGCGGCGGCTTCGTCGCCGTCTATACCGACGTCACCGAGCTCTACCGCGCGGCCGAGGCGCTGCGGCGCTCGAACGAGGCGCTGGAGGCTCGGGTGGCGGAGCGCACGCTGGCACTCAGTGCCGCGAAGGCGGAGGCGGAGCGTGCGAACCAGGGCAAGACCCGTTTCCTCGCCGCCGCGGGCCACGACCTGCTGCAGCCGCTGCAGGCGGCCCGGCTGTTCCTCTCCGCCCTTTCGGAGCGGAGCCCGGACCCGGCGGTCGGACAGATCGACGCCGCGCTCGACTCGGTCGAACACCTACTCGGCGAACTCCTCGAAGTCTCCAAGCTCGACAGCGGCGTGACGACGCCGAGCTTCGCCGATTTCCGCCTGTCGGACGTGCTGCGACCGCTGGGCGAGGAATTTTCGGCAATGGCCCGCGAGCAGGGCCTCGGATTCCGTGCGGTCGCCTCGTCGGTGGCCGTGCGCTCCGACCCGGCGCTGCTCCGCCGCATCCTGCAGAACTTCCTCGCCAACGCGCTGCGCTACACCGTCGAGGGCCGCGTGCTCATCGGCTGCCGCCGGCACGGGACCGAGGTGGCCATCGAGGTCTGGGACACCGGCCCCGGCATCCCGGAGGAGAAGCTCAGCGAGATCTTCCTCGAGTTCCATCGGCTGGAGGAAGGCGCATCCCGCGGCGACGGCCTCGGCCTCGGCCTCTCGATCGTCGAACGGCTCGCGGGGCTGATGGCCCACCGTCTCGAGGTCCGCTCCCGGCCCGGGCGCGGCAGCTGCTTCAGCATCCGCGTGCCGGTTGCCACCGCGCCGGCAGTGTCCTCGGTGCCGCGCGCCCGGGCGCAGCGGCGATTTGACGGCGCGCTCGTCGTGCTCGTCGAGAACGAGCCGGCGATCGCCGCAGCGATGACCGAGCTTCTCGCCACCTGGTCCTGCGCCCTCGTTACCGCGCCTACCGCGGAGGCGGCCCTCGTGGCCCTGGCCGGACGCCGGCCGGACGCGGTCCTGAGCGACTATCATCTCGACCACGACCGCACCGGGCTGGAGGCGCTGGCGCTGCTGCGGCAGGCGCTCGGCGACCTGCCGGCGGCGCTGCTCACCGCCGATCGCGACCCCGCCCTGCGCGCGGCGGCCGAGGCCCGCGGGTATCGCCTGATGCACAAGCCGGTGCGCCCCGGCGCCCTGCGCGCGCTTCTGGCTCAGATGCTTGCCGAGCGGGCGGGACGCGGGGTGTCAGCGGCCGTGGGTGCGTGAATAGCCGTTCGGCGGCGGTGGCGCCCATCCGGCGGGCGGCGCGGCCGGGGCGTAGACGTCGATCCGGAGCGGGAAGCAGGCCGCCGCGTCGCTCGAATGCGAGTCGCTGCAGTCGCCGCCCGGACAGGCCGAGAGCGCGCCGAGGAGGTCGACCTCGGCGAAGAACTCCAGGAAGTCGCTGGGCCGGACCGGGCTCGCCTTCATGAAGTAACGACCCTCGTCGGCTGTGAAGCCCGTGCACATGAAGACATTGAACACGTCATGCACCAGCGGCTCCACCTCCGCCATCGGCCGGCCGGTGTGGTCGGCCAGCGCCCGCGTCAGGTTGGAGTGGCAGCAATGGTGATACTCGCCGCCGGTCAGCAGCCAGTTGGTGTAAGGGTCGCAGCGGGTGCCGATGACGTCGTGCACCCGCCCGCCATGCGGGTCGGTGCCGTACCAGTCGAGACTGTCCTCGGTGATCGTGGCGAGCGGCCGCAGCGTCGGAAAGCTCGACCAGAGCCGGTCGCCGGTCGAAAGATGGGTGCCGTGGATCGCCCGCGTCTTGCCGGAATAGAACCGCTCGGAGAGGTCGTTCGCGTTCCACAGGGTGAGATCGCCCACCTGCGGCCCATCCACCGACAGGATGCGGAAGAAATGCCCGGCGGGCACCGTGAAAGTCGCCGCCTCCCGCGGCGCTGCCGTGACGCTGCCGGTCCGCTGCCACCCGTCCCGCGCCGCACGGTAGCCGGCAAGATCCGCCGCCGGCAGGGCGTCCGTCGGATAGGCAACCACGGGAACGATCGCCCGGCGGGCTTCGGCGTCGGCGGGGCTGGGGTGTTCGGCTGTGCGGCTCATGACTTCTGGCTAGCGCGCCGCGCGGCTGAAGGCCAGTCACACCGGCGGCCCGGATGCCTTTTCCTCCGTCAGCATCACGTTCGACTCGACCGCTCCGACGCCGGGCAGCGTCATGATCCGGCGCCGCAGGATGCGCTCGAAATCGCTGAGGTCACGGGCGACCACGCGCAGGCGGTAGTCGTAGATCCCGAGGACGTGCTGCGCCCCCTGCACCTCCGGGATCGCCTGCACCGCCCGCTCGAAGGCCTCCAGGTCGAGGCGGCCGCGGGCGGCGAGGCGGACGCCGACGAAGACCACGACGGTGAAGCCGAGCCGCGCGCGGTCGAGCACGAGCGGGCGCCCGCGGATCACCCCCGCCTCCTCCAGCCGCCGGATCCGCCGCCAGGCCGCCGGCTGGCTGAGGCCGACCGCCGCGCCGACCGCCTTCGCGGTCAGGCCGCCGTCGGCAATCAATGCGCGCAGGATCGCCCGGTCCATGTCGTCGAGGTCGATCACAGCGGCAGCCGGTCGGAGTTCTTGAGTTCGGACACCAGCATCAGCGCCTCGATCTCGGCGATGTACGGCAGGGCGAGGATGCGCTCGCGGTAGATTTCCTGATAGTGCGCGAGGTCGCGGGCGACGACGTCCATGCGGATGTCCACCCGCCCGAGCAGCGTCTCGATCGCCACCACCTCCGGCAACGCCCGCGCGGCGGCGACGAAGGCGTCGAAGGCGTGGGTGGCGGTCTTGTCGAGGGTGACGCGCAGGAATACCCGGACCTCGTAGCCGAGCGCCCGGAGGTCGATGTCGATCCTCCGGCCGAGGATCACGCCCTCGCGTTCCAGCCGCTCGATCCGCCGGGTGCAGGGCCCGAGCGACAGGCCGCAGCGGGTGGCGAGTTCGGACAGCGGCAGGTCCGGCTCGTCCTGCCAGACCCTCAGGAGCTTTCTGTCGAGATCGTCTATCGCGCGCATGACAGTTGCGATTATCGGAAAGTTGACGAATGCAAAACGTGAAAAATCCGACAATCCCGCGAAGGCAAGCCGTGCGTGCCGGATTCGCCGGCCTATCCTCCGCGCACCTTAACGAAGGGGGAACCCGAGGATGCGTGTCTACTACGATCGTGATTGCGACATTAACCTCATCAAGGACAAGAAGGTCGCCATCGTCGGCTATGGCTCCCAGGGCCATGCCCACGCGCTGAACCTGCGCGATTCCGGCGTGAAGAAGGTTGCCGTGGCGCTGCGCGAGGGCTCGCCATCGGCGAAGAAGGCGGAAGCCGAGGGCCTGAAGGTCAAGGGCATCGCCGAGGCGGCGGAGTGGGCCGACGTCATCATGATGACGATGCCCGACGAGCTGCAGGCCGAGACCTACCGGAAATACATCCATGACAATCTGCGCGACGGCGCGGCGATCGCCTTTGCGCACGGCCTCAACGTGCACTTCGGGCTGATCGAGGCGAAGCCGGGCGTCGATGTCATCATGATGGCACCGAAGGGGCCGGGCCACACCGTCCGCGGCGAGTTCGTCAAGGGCGGCGGCGTCCCCTGCCTCGTCGCCGTCAACAACGACGCCAGCGGCAACGCGCTGGAGATCGCCAAGTCCTACTGCTCGGCGATCGGTGGCGGCCGGTCGGGGATCATCGAGACCGACTTCCGGCAGGAATGCGAGACCGATCTCTTCGGCGAGCAGGCGGTGCTGTGCGGCGGCCTCGTCGAGCTGATCCGCATGGGCTTCGAGACGCTGGTCGAGGCCGGCTACGAGCCGGAGATGGCCTATTTCGAGTGCCTGCACGAAGTGAAGCTGATCGTCGACCTCATCTACGAGGGCGGCATCGCCAACATGAACTACTCGATCTCGAACACCGCCGAGTACGGCGAGTACGTCTCCGGACCCCGCGTGCTGCCGCGCGAGGAGACCAAGGCGCGGATGCGGGGGATCCTGGAGGATATCCAGACCGGCAGGTTCGTCCGCGACTTCATGCAGGAGAACGCGGTCGGCCAGCCCTTCTTCAAGGGCACCCGCCGGCGCAACGACGCCCACCAGATCGAGCAGGTCGGCGAAAAGCTCCGCGGCATGATGCCCTGGATCGGCAAGGGCAAGATGGTCGACAAGTCGCGGAACTGATCCGGCGCCGACCCGGTTCCCCGTCCCGAATTCGGGGCGGGGAGCAGTGCGAAAACGACTCTGGTGACAATTTCCGCATTGCGCCGGGCAAGGGTCTGAAACGGCTCGGATTTGTCTGGCTGGAATGCGGCTGGAATCTGGCTGGAATGCGGCTTGCCACTTCCGGAGAATTTTAGGGAAATCGGGCGCCGCCTGCCGTCCGCGGATGCGTGGGTCGAGAGTGTCGCGTGGCGAGCGGTCAGCGTCCCTCGACGCGCCAGGCGAAGAAGATCAGGCTGCCGGCGAGGATCAGGGACAGCCAGCCCGGCGCAAGGTCCACCTGCCTGATCTCGCGCAGCTGGTAGGCCTGGCGGTCGGCGAGGCCGATCCACCCCCGGCCCGCTGCGATCCGGTCCTCGCGCACCAGCCGCACGTCCGGCAGGCCATCCTCCAGCCGCTTCACGCCGCCCCGGGTCGCCTCCGCCAGCGGCCCCAGCACGGCGCCGGTCGAAACCGGATCCTCGAACTCCCTCGGCGCCGAAGGGCCGACCACCGCGACCGCCTTCTGGTCGCCGTTCTCCAGCCGCCAGACGCCATTCTCGGCGTCCTCGATCCGGCCCTGCCAGAGGCCGGGCGAGGTTTCGGTCAGCGTCACTTCCGAGACGGCGCCGGACGGGCTTTCCGCCCGCACGGGCGGAAGGGTCGCCGCGAGGGTGCGCCGCTCGATCACCACCGCGCCATCCTCGCCGGTGCCGCGCAGCACCTCCTCCTCCAGTTCAGGCTCCTTCATCAGCCAGTGCGCCAGCCGCCGCAGCAGTTCCGCCTGCGGGCCGCCGCCCTCGAAGCCGCGGCTCCAGAGCCAGGCCTGGTCGGAGCCGAGGACCGCGATCCGCCCGGCGCCCTCGCGCGCCAGAACGAGGAGCGGCCTGCCCTCCGGCCCCTGCATCACCGTCTCGCCGTCCGGCGCGTCCATCTCGACCATGCGGAGCCACCGGCCCCAGCCCGGCGTGCCGTCGGCCGCCGGCGGGCGCGGGGCGTGGTCCTCAAGCCCGGCCGTGACCGGGTGCCGGTGGCCGATCTCGCTGACGGTCGGGTAGAAGCCGCGCTCGATCATCCGGGCGGTCGGCTCGACCGGCAGGATCGCGCGGAGCGGCGAGCGATAGAGGCTTTCGGCGCCGGCGAAATCCTCGCCCGATGCGATCAGCAGCGCCCCGCCGTCGCGGACGTAGCGCGAGATGTTCTCGAAGTACGTGTTCGGCAGGATTCCGCGGCGCTTGTAGCGGTCGAAGATGATGAGGTCGAACTCGTCGACCTTCTCCATGAACAGTTCCTGCGTCGGGAAGGCGATCAGCGACAGCTCGAATACCGGCACGAAGTCCTGCTTCTCCGGCGGTCGCAGGATGGTGAAATGCACGAGGTCGACCGCGGAGTCCGACTTCAGCAGGTTCCGCCAGGTCCGTTCGCCGGGATAGGGCTCGCCCGACACCAGCAGCACCCGCAGCCGGTCGCGCACGCCGTTGATCGAGACGATGGCCGCGTTGTTCCGCGCGGTCAGCTCGCCCGGCACCTCCGGTGTCGCGATCTGCAGGACGTTGATGCCACCCCGCTGCAGCATCACCGGCAGGTTGACGCTGCGGTTGACCGGCACGTCGAAGTGCTGCGGCTCGGTGCCGTCGAGCGACACCTCCAGCGGCACGAACCCGCCGCCGTCCGGCGCCGCGCCGAGATCCTCGACCCGGAGCTTCAGGCTGACCGCCTCGCCGACGATCGCGAAGGCGGGGGCGGTCTCGACCACCACGCGGCGGTCCCAGTCGTCGGCGTGGCCGGTCAGCAGCACCTGCACCGGCGCCGGAAAGGTCTTGAGCAGGCCGCTGTCGTGCACCTGCCCGTCCGTGACGAGGATCGCCCCGGCGATTCGGTCCTGCGGCAGCTCGGCCGTCGCCTCGGCGAGTGCGGTCAGGAGCTGCGTCCCCTCGTCGTCGCGGTCGGCCACCCGCACGGTGCGCACCTCGAGGCCGCCCGGCTGGCCGAGCCGGCGCAGCCGCTCCTCCAGCCCCTCCAGCGCCTCGCGGAGCTGGGCGTCCCGGCCGTCGATGCGGTTGGACGCGCTCTCGTCCAGCACGACGATCGCGATGTTGGAGATCGGCGTCCGGTCCTCGCGCCGGAGCGAAGGGCCGGCAAGCGCCGCGAGCAGCACGAGGGCCGCGAGCGCCCGCAGCCACCAGCCGGTCAGGCCGCGCCAGAGCGCCACGGCGACGGCGACGAGCGCGATGCCGGCGAGAACCGCGATCAGCGTCAGGGGCAGCTGCGGCTGGAAGCTGATCGCCTGCATGGCTCTACTGCCCCAACCGGTCGAGCAGGGCCGGCACATGCACCTGGTCGGATTTGTAGTTGCCGGTCATCACATACATGATCAGGTTGATCCCGAAGCGCAGCGCGATCTCGCGCTGCCGTTCGCCGGCGAGGCCGCGCCCGACCGGGAACATCGGCTGACCGTTGTCGCGCACCGCCCAAGCCGCCGCCCAGTTGTTGCCGCCGATGACGACCGGGGTCACGCCGTCGTTGAGGTTGCGGAACGGCATCCCCTCCACCTCCTCCGCCTCGGGCGCCGCCTCGACCCAGACCGGCCCGCCGGTCCAGCGGCCGGGGAAGTCCTGCAGCAGGTAGAAGGTGCGGGTCAGCACGTGATCGCTCGGCAGCGGCTCCAGCGGCGGGATGTCGAGCCGCATGGCGATCCGCTGCAGCGCCCGGCCGTTCGGCGTCGCCGCCCCGGCACCGAGGTCGGCGTCCTGGGTATCGAACATGATCATCCCGCCAAAGCGGAGGAAGTCGTTCAGCCGCGCCACCGCCTGGTCGGACGGGGGCGCTTGGGCCTCCGTCACCGGCCAGTAGAGAAAGGGATAGAGCGAGATGTCGTCGCGCTCGATGTCGACCGCAATCGGGTCCGCGGGCTCGATCGCCGTGCGGTCGAAGAGCGTACTGCTGAGGCCGTGCAGGCCGGCGGCGCTGACCGCGTCGACGCGGGCGTCGCCGGTCACGACATAGGCGAGCACCGTCTGGTTGGCGGCATACATCGCCTTCGCGTCCCGCCCCTCGGCCTGGGCGCGGGCCGGCTGCGGCTGGACGAGCAGGATCGCCGCCGCGGCGACGACCGCCACCGCCGCCGTCGCGCGCCCGGCGCGCATCAGGCGGCCGGAGACGACGAGCGTTGCGAGGACGTCGATCGCCAGCAGCACAAGCGCCAGCGCCACCAGCCAGGGCCCGAGCGCGATCTCGGACGGCTGCTCCAGCGTCTCGACGACGACCCCCGGCGGCAACCCGCCCAGCGGCTCGAGCCGGTCGTCGGGGCGCATCACGTTGAGCGCGAGCCGCCGGTCGCCGCTGGCATAGATGCCTGGCGGCGTTTCGGGTGACGGCCGCGCCTCGGCGAGCTTCGGCCCCGGTACCCCGGCGAGAAGGCTCGGCGATCCGAGCTTGCCGAAGCCGTCCAGAACCTGCTGCGGCGTCCAGATCGTCCCCTCGAGCGAGCCGGCGTCGGACACGACGCCGCCGGCGCTCTGGGTGAGCCGCTCCAGCATCTGGACGAAAAGGCCGGAGAGCGGCAGGCTCGACCAGTCCGCGCTGGCGGTGACGTGGAACAGCACGACCCGCCCCTCGCCGATCCGCTTGCCGGTGACGAGCGGCGTGCCGTCCTCCAGCGTCGCCAGCACCCGGTCAGGGAGGTCCGGGTCCGGCTGTACCATCACCTGGCTGGAGATGTCGACGTCGCCCGGCACCGCAAGCCCCTGAAAAGGCCCGTCCTCGGGGAAGGGCTTCAGCCGCCGCGGCGCGCCCCAGGACATCGCCCCACCCACGGAGCGGCCGCCGGCGCGCAGGCGAACGGGGAGCAGCGGATCCTCCTCCAGCTGGCCGGCGCCGGACTGGGCGAGCCGTGGCCCGGCAAAGCGGATGAGCAGGCCGCCCTTTTCGATCCACGGCACCAGCGCCGAGCGTTCCCCCTCGCCGAGCGTGCCGACATCGGCGAGGATCAGGACATCGGGCGCGGCGTTCAGCATCTCGGGCAGCGGCGCCTCGATCACTTCGGCGAAGGGCTCCAGGGCCTTGCGCAGATAGTGCAGCGGGTCGACCAGATCCTGCGCCTCGCCCTCCGGGTGCCCGGACATGATGCCGACCTTGCGCCGCCGCACTGCGTCGTCGGCGATTGCGACGCCGGCGGCCGACAGCCCTTCGGTCAGCTGGACCCGCGCCACCCGGTTGCGCAGCTCCACCGGCATGTCGAGCGTCAGTTCAACCACCGCCTCGCCCGGCGCGAACTCGCCCCGGGCGGCACCGAGCGCCCGCTCGACCCCGCTCGGATCCGGCCCGAGCGCCACGACGCCCACCGGGCGCGCGGCGCCGGTGCCCGCGCGGACCACGTCGACCTTGAGCGCGCCGCCATCGAGTCGCGGCGGCGTCAGCGCGAGCGCGGTGCGCGGCGGCGCGACGAGCGTCACCGGCCCCTGCGACAGAAGCGCGGCGGCGCGCCGCTGCGCCCCCGTCCGCCGCGGCATCGGCAATGCCGTCGGTCAGCCAGAGCGTCTCGAAGGGCTCGTCAAGGCCGGCAAACCAGTCGGCCCAGGCGGCGCGGTCCGGCGCCCACGCCCTGGGGGCAAGACCGCCCAGCCGGTCGGCCCAGGCATCGGCGCTGCGCCACGGCAGTTCGTCGGTGAGGGGTAGCGGGCCGCTGAGGGTGATGACGGTGGCGAGCCGGCCGTCGCGCGCGGCGTCGGCGAGCGCGGCGCTCACCCGTTCCATCCGCCGCGTCCAGTCCGGCGCGTCGCCCCAGCCGCCGTCGAGCAGCACGACGAGCGGCGTGTCCGAGGTCTCGGCCCGCGGATTCAGCACCGGGCCGGCGAAGGCGAGGATCGCCGCCGCCAGCGCCGCCATCCTGAGGAGGAGCAGCCAGAGCGGCGTGCGCTCGGGGATCTTCTCCGGGTCGGTCAGCCCGAGCAGCAGGCGAACGCCCGGGAAGGGCCGGCGCCCAGGAGCCGGCGGGATGGCGCGCAGCAGCCACCAGAGCACCGGCAGCACGGCAAAGCCGAGCAGCAGCCACGGCGACAGGAAGGCGATGGGCCCCAGGGTCATGCCGCCCGCCTCATGCCCGCCCGGATCCGCGGGGCGCCCAGCGCCTGCGACGCCGCCTCAGCGCCTGCCCCGGCGCATCGGCAGGGGCTTCCCGCCGGGCGGCGGCGCAGGCTCGGTTGTGAAGCGCTCATGCCCGCTCGCCAACCGCCATGTAGAGCCACAGCAGGGCTCCGCGCGGCGGCGTGCCGGTATTGTGGAACAGGCAGCGCCAGCCGAGGTGGCGGCCGAGCGCGGTGAGGTCGTCGCGCCGGGCGGCGAGCCGTCCGGCGTAGGCATCCCGGAGCGCCCGCGCCCGCTGCGTCTCGAACTCCGTCGCGCCGCCCATGCTCTCGAAGATCACCCGGCCGTCGAAGGGAAAGCTCTCCTCGGTTTCGTCCAGCACCTGCACGAAGCAGCCGCGCACCCCGCGGTCGGCGGCATGGTCGAGCACCGGCATCATCGGCGAGACGTCACCGAGGAAGTCCGAGAAGAACACCGCGCGCGATCCCGGCACCAGCCGGTCGGCGGGCGGCGTGCCATAGTCGGCCCGGTCGTCCGGCCGCTCGCCACCGAGCGCCAGGGCCATGCGGTTGAGCTGCGCCCGACCGACACCGGGCTGGGCAGCATCGGTCCCCATCAGCGCCACCCGCTCGCCGGCCTTGATGAGCAGGACCGAAAGGGCAAGCGACAGAAGGGCTGCGCGCTCGAACTTCGAGCGCGCCTTGAAGTCGACCGAGTCCGGGTCGCGGTAGTCCATCGACTGCGAATCGTCGACCCAGAGATAGACGGTCTGCGCCGCCTCCCACTCCATTTCCCGGATGAACTGCTGGTCGGACTTGCCCGACCGCCGCCAGTCCACCGACGAGCGCGGATCGCCCGGCAACGCCTGCCGGTACTGCCAGAAATTCTCGCCATGCCCCGCCCGCCGGCGGCCGTGGAAGCCCATGGCGACGCTCGCCGCCAGATGTTCCGCCTGCGCCAGCAGCGGCGGCAGTGCGCCGGCGATCTTCTCCGCGTCGCGGCGCAGCCCGACCGGCCCCTGCGGCTTGTGCCGCCCGCGGAGCCGCGGCTGCTCTCTCACGCCGCGGCCTCCAGCCCCATCGTGTCGCCGACCAGCCGGGCGATCAGGCGGTCGAGGGTCTGGCCCTCGGCCCGGGCGGCGAAGCCGAGCGCCATGCGGTGGATCAGCACCGGGTGCGCGAGCGCCGCCACGTCGTCGATGCTCGGGACCAGCCGCCCCTGCACCAGCGCCCGCGCCCGGATGGCGAGCGTCAGCGCCTGCGCCGCACGCGGCCCCGGCCCCCAGCTGACGGCGTCGCGCACCGCGGGGTGCGCGTCCGCGGTGTCCGGCCGGGCGCAGCGCACGAGGTCGAGCACCCGGTCGAGCACCGCCTCGCCGACCGGCAGGCGGCGAATCAGCCGCTGTGCCGCCATCAGGCTCTCGGCATCGAAGACCGGCTCGGCGACCGCGTCCTCGGTGCCGGTGGTGGCCAGAATGATCTGCCGCTCCGCGTCGCGGTCGGGATAGCCGACGTCGATCTGCAGCAGGAACCGGTCGAGCTGCGCCTCGGGCAGCGGATAGGTGCCCTCCTGCTCGATCGGGTTCTGGGTGGCGAGCACGTGGAACGGCCGCGGCAGGATCCGCCGCTGGCCGGCGACCGAAACCTCCTTCTCCTGCATCGCCTGCAGGAGCGCCGACTGGGTCCGCGGGCTCGCGCGGTTGATCTCGTCGGCCATCAGCAGCTGGCAGAAGATCGGCCCGTCGATGAACTTGAAGGCCCGGCTGCCATCCGCGCCCGTCTCCAGCACCTCGGCGCCCAGGATGTCGGCGGGCATCAGGTCCGGAGTGAACTGCACCCGGTTCGCCGCGAGCCCGAGCACGGTCCCGAGCGTCTCGACGAGCCGGGTCTTGGCGAGACCGGGCGCGCCGACGAGGAGGCCGTGGCCACCGGAGAGGATGGCGATCAGCGTCTGCTCGACGACCTGCTCCTGCCCGATGATGCGTCTTGCGATCATCTCGCGCGCCTGCACCAGCCGCGCCCCGGTCGCTTCGATCTCCGGCATCAGGTCGTCGGTGTCCATGCCTGTCCTTTCGCAGCAGTCGGAAGTCGTCGCCGCAAACCGGCGCACCGCCTCGCCCCGGAGAAAGCATACGCCGACCCGGCCCTCCCACAATGGGCAAAGACGTTCACAATCCGGACAGTTGCCTTGCTGCATCGCAAGAGACGGGCGCGCCCGTCCCCGCGCGCCCGGCCCGCAGCCCTGCCGGGCGCCCCGGTCAGCCGGTGGCGCTGCGCGGCGCGCCGGACGCGGCCTCGCCGAGCCACGCCCGCCAGCCGCCGAACGCGGTGATGTCGCGGGCGCCCGTGGTGCCGGCGGCCTCGACGAGGAATCCGCGGGCTTCCGTTCCGTCCTCGAGCGCCACGCTGCCGATGCCGAGCGGCGCCGGAATCGCCGCCACGAAGCGGCCGAAGGCCGCCGGGTCGAGGCGCCAGAGCTCCACCGCGATGGCGCCGCCGCCGGCGGCCCGCAGCAGGCCCGGCTTCGGCGGCGCGGTGTCGAGCAGGAACAGCCGGTAGCCGGGAGCGGTCCGCGCCTCGCCGACGAAGCGCGCGCCGAGGCTGGTCAGCTCGGCGTTGAGCGGCTGACCGCGCAGGTGGGCCCCGACCACGGCAAGGGTGATGCTGTCCCCGTCGGGCGGACCGGCGGGCAGCGTGCGGGTCGGCTCCCAGCCGGTGGCGCCGAGCGGCGCGCCGCTGCGGCGTTGCAGCGCCTCGCCGAGCGGGGCGAGCAGGCCGTCCCGGCCGGCCAGGGCGAGCAGGGTCAGCCCGCCGGGCAGGCCGTCCGGGCGCGCGGGAGTCGGGACGGAGAGGCCGCAGAGGTCGAGCAGGTTGACGAAGTTCGTGTAGGTGCCGAGCGTGCTGTTGGTGGCGATCGGGTCGGCGGCAACCTCGTCGAGCCGCCAGAAGCGCGGGACCGTCGGCACGGCGAGCGCGTCGACCGAGGCGAGGATCGGCTCCGCGGCCCGCTTCAGCGCCTGCAGCCGGTAGAAGCCGCGGAAGGCGTCGACGGCGGTCAGGCGGTCGGCGGCACCGACGATCTGCGCCGTCACCGGCAGCAGCGCGTCGGGCTCGCGGGCGAGAAAGTCGGCGACCGCGGCCTTGCGCTCGGCAACCCAGGCAGCTTCGTAGAGCAGCGCCGCCGTCTCGAAGAGCGGCGTGAAGTCGAGGGTCACAAGGTCGGCGCCCAGCGACTCGAGCTGGGCGAGACCCGCGTCGAAGGCCGAGGCGGCCGCGGAATCGCCGAAGAAGCGCCGGCCGGCGGCGTCGGGAATGCCGATCCTCGGTGGCCCCGACAGCGGGACCAGCGCCGGTGCCGGAAGGCGGCGGCTGTAGGCGTCCGCCGGATCGAAGCCGGCGATCGCCTCCAGCCCGGTCCAGGCGTCGGCAACGGTCAGGGCAAAGACCGAGACGCAGTCGAGGCTGCGGCAGGCGGGCACGACGCCGCTGGTCGAGACGAGGCCGAGGGTCGGCTTCAGCCCGACGATGCCGTTGAGGCCGGCAGGCACCCTGCCAGACCCGGCGGTGTCCGTGCCGAGCGCAAGGCTGACGAGGCCGCGGGCGACGGCCACCGCGGAGCCGGAGCTGGAGCCGCCCGGGATCCGGCTGGCGTCATGCGGGTTGCGCGGCACCGGGTACGGGGTGCGGACGCCGACGAGGCCGGTCGCGAACTGGTCGAGGTTTGTCTTGCCGATGACGAGCGCCCCGGCCCGGCGCAGCGCGGCGACCGCCGCCGCGTCCTCGTCCGCGACGTGGGAAAAGGCCTTGCAGGCGGCGGTGGTCGGCTGGCCGGCGGCGTCTATGTTGTCCTTGACCGCGACGGGCACGCCCCAGAGCGGGCGGGCCGGGTCGAAGGCGCCAAGCGCCTCGGCCTCGCGGAGCAGCGTCTCGCGCGGGACGACGTGGAGAAAGATGCCGGGATCGTCCGCCTCGGCGATGCGCGCCAGCACCAGGTCAACGATGCCGGCGGCGGAAGCTCCGACGGCGTAGGCGGCGTGGAGGGCGCCGATCTCCAGTGACTGGTCTCGCATCCTGCTCTCCCGTTGTGGCGGCGCAACAGGATTGCACGCAATCGCGCATGCAATCCAGCAGGAATGCGGCGCGCCACCGGCGAAGAATCCCCGCCGATGCGCCAGCATGGGCGCGCCTGCCTGCCCCCGTGGCAGACGCTTCGCGCCCGCCCAGCCAGGCGCGCCGATGCCCTATCGAGATGACGGCAAACCGTCGCAGGAGGCGGGGCGCCCGGTAGCCAGAGCAGGCGGGCCGCCCGACGCCCGCGTCAGAGGAGCTCCGGGACGGCGCGGCCGGCGACATGGTCCGCGACATAGGCGGCGGAGGCCTCGCGCACGGTCAGCAGGTGCTCGCGCATCCGGGCATAGGCGGCCTCCTCGTCGCCCGCGACGATCGCGGCGACGATCAGGCCGTGCTCGCGAAAGGAGAGAGCGATGCGGCCCTCGATGTGGAACTGCGCACGGCGGAACGGCATCACCCGGCGGCGGAATTCGTCGGCGGTCTCGATGAGGAGCGGGTTGCCGGAGCCCTCGTAGATGGCGCGGTGGAAGGCGCGGTTGGCGGCCTCGTAGCCTTCGAAGTCGCCCGCCTCCGCGAGGCTGGCGGTGGCCTCGTGCTCGGCGGCAAGCGTCGCGCGGTCCGCCGACGGCATGCGCCGTGCCGCGAGCCGGGCGCAGAGCGCCTCCAACTCGGCCATCACCTCGAACATGTGGCCGAGACGCTCCGCAGTCACCTCGGCCACGATGACCCCGCGGTGCGGCCGCTTCTCCACGAGTCCCATGGCGGCCAGCTGGCCGAGGGCCTCGCGGACCGGGGTGCGGGAGAGGCCATAGCGGTCGGCGATCGACTGTTCGTCGAGCCGCACGCCGGGGCCGAGGCGGCCGGCGACGATCTCGTCGGCGAGAAGTCGGGTCAGCCGGCTCGTGCGGGTCTCGCGCGGGTCATGTTCCGGCTGGGTCATTGAACGGCCTTCAGGATTTCGGGTCGGGCGCGAGGCTGACATGGGCGGCGACGATGCGCCACCCCTCGGGCATCCGCACCCAGGTCTGGCTCTGGGCGCCGGTCCGGCCGGAGCCGCGGCGGGTGTACTCGGTGGTCGCGACGCCCATGTCCGGGCCGAAGGCGTGCACCTCGACCCGCCCGAGGTCACGGGTGATGTCGGAGACGTCGCGGCCCCGGCGATAGCCGGTGATCGCCTGCCAGCCATAGAGGTTGCCGTCGCCGCCCATCCGCAGCGCGCGCGGGTCCTGCCAGAAGAAACCCGCGAGCGCCTCGACGTCGTTCGCCATCAACGCCGCCTCGTAGGCGTCGAACGCCGCGCGGATCTCGGAGACCGTCTCGGGGATATCGACCTGCATGCCGCCTCTCCTTGCGCCACCAATGGCGCCCCTGTGCCAAAAAAAGTCAATCACTGCTCAAATTGCATGCACGATCGTATGCAATCAAGGGTCTTGCCGCCGGTCCGCCGCCTGCTCCTCCATCGGAAAACCGCGATTTCCCTCGTGAAATCCGGCACTTCCCGGCGACGCCGGGCGACGCGCGGCGGAGTGGCATGCGGCTTGCTTCGTTAAATCAGATGCCCCAACGGCGAGGACAGGCCCATGACGGAACGCCTCCTTGACGCCGAGCCGGCGGCGATCGGGTTCTCTCCCGGCCGCACGGCCCTCGTCATCATCGACATGCAGCGCGACTTCCTCGAACCCGGCGGCTTCGGCGAGACGCTGGGCAACGACGTGTCGCTGCTCCAGCGCGCCGTCGGCCCCTGCGCGACGGCGATCGCCGCCGCGCGGGACGCCGGGATGCTGGTGATCCACACGCGCGAGGGGCACCGGCCCGACCTCTCGGACGCGCCCAAGGCCAAGGTGGAGCGCGGCGCCCCGTCGAAGCGGATCGGCGACCCGGGGCCGATGGGGCGGATCCTCGTGCGCGGCGAACCGGGGCACGACATCGTCGACGCGCTGGCGCCGGCGCCGGGCGAGCCGGTGATCGACAAGCCCGGCAAGGGCGCCTTTCACCAGACGGACCTCGAACAGGTGCTGCGCAACAACGGCATCGACACGCTGATGGTCTGCGGCGTGACGACCGAGGTCTGCGTCCACACGACGATTCGCGAGGGTAACGACCGCGGCTATCGCTGCGTGGCGCTGGGCGACGCCTGCGCCTCGTACTTCCCGGAATTCCACCGGGTGGGACTGGAGATGATCAAGGCACAGGGCGGAATTTTCGGCTGGGTCAGCGACAGCGGCGCCTTCGCGCGGGCGCTGTCCGGCGGCGCGCGGGAGGTGGCGGCATGAGCAGCGAGACGGGTGTGATGCAGGGGACCGGGCCGAAGCTCTGGACCCCCGGGGACTGGAATGCCTTCTTCGGGTTCGGGACGAACATTCTCGTCAACCTGCTGGTGCTGACCGGCCTCCTGCAGTTCGTGCTGCAGATGCCGACGGACATCATCTTTCACCGGATCCTGCCGGCGCTCGGGCTGATGATGTTCCTGTCAACCGGGTACTATGCCTGGCTCGCCTGGCGCTATGCCAAGAAGACCGGGCGGAGCGACGTCTGCGCCCTGCCCTCCGGCATCAGCGTGCCGCACATGTTCGTGGTGACCTTCGTCATCATGCTGCCGATCGCCACCGCGACCGGCGACCCGATCAAGGGCTGGGAAGCCGGCCTCGTCTGGGTGTTCTTCCAGAGCTTCATCCTGATGATCGGCGGCTTCGTCGCGCCCTTCATCCGTCACGTGACCCCGCGGGCGGCGCTGCTCGGCACGCTCGCCGGCGTCTCGATCGCCTTCATCTCCATGCGCCCGGCGCTGGAGATGTTCATGACGCCGGTGATCGGCGTCGTCTGCCTCGCGATCATCCTCGTCGCGTGGTTCGGCGGCGTGCGCTATCCGCGCGGCATTCCGGCCGGCCTCGTTGCCATCGCCTTCGGGATGCTGGTCGCCTGGGGTTCTGCGGCGATCGGGCTGCCCATCGGCGGCATGAGCCTCGCGGGGCTCGGGGCGGCCTTCACGAACTTCGGCTTCTCCTTGCCGATCCCGGCGGTCGACCACGTGTTCTCGGGCTTCCAGTTCCTCGGCGTGGTGCTGGTGACCGCGATCCCCTTCGGCATCTACGACCTCGTCGAGGCCATGGACAACGTGGAGAGCGCCGAGGCGGCCGGGGACCACTATCCGACCACCCGCGTGCTGACCGCGGACGGTGTGGTGAGCCTGATCGGCTGCCTGATGGGCAATCCCTTCATCAACGCCGTCTACATCGGCCACCCCGGCTGGAAGTCGATGGGCGGCCGGATCGGCTATTCCTTCGCCACGGGCGTCATGGTGATCGTCCTCTGCTGGTTCGGGATCATCGCGGTGCTGCTGGCGCTGGTGCCGGTGGTGGCGATCTCGCCGATCCTGCTCTACATCGGCATGCTGATCGGGGCGCAGGCCTTCCAGACCACGCCCTCGACGCACGCGCCGGCGATCGTGCTGGGCCTGCTGCCGCATCTCGCGGCCTGGGCCAAGACGCTGATCGACTCGACGCTGGCGACGGCCGGCGTGACGGTGACCCCGGACCTCATCCACAACATGGCGATGTCGGGCGTGCTCTACGAGGGGCTGCACATCCTCGGCGCGGGCGCGATCCTCACCGGCCTGGTGCTGGCGGCGATCGGGGTCTTCGTGATCGAGCGGCAGTTCGAGAAGGCGGCGGCCTTCGCGGCGGCGGGCGCGCTCCTGACCTTCTTCGGCTTCATGCACGGCGAGGCGGTCGGGGTGAACGTGACGCCCGGCGTGGCGGTGGCCTACGCGATCGTGGCGGTCTTCCTCCTGGCCTGCGCCCGGATGAAGGCGCCGGCCGCGGTGGCGGACCCCGTGGCCCAGCCCGCCGAATGACGGAGCCGGATCTCGACGGACTGGCGGCGCTGGTCGGACTGACGCTTTCCCCCGGCCAGCGGCCGGGGGTGGAGCGGTTCTTCGCCATCGCGCAGGCCATGGCGGCGCGGCTGGAGGCGGTGCAGCTGGAGGAGGATCTGCTCGACCTCGCCCCGGTCTATCGCCTCCCGGAGCCGGAGGCGTGAGCAGCCGGTCGCTGCCGGGCCCCTTCGCCAGCGCCGTCGCCGTGGCCGCGGCGGTCACCGGCAGGTCGGCGTCGGCGCTGAGCGTCACGCGGGCCGCCCTGGCGCGGATCGGGGCCGTCGATCCCGCCGTCAACGCCTTCACCGACGTCACCGCCGAGCGGGCGAGGGAGGAGGCCGCCGCGGTGGACGCCGCGATCGCCGCCGGCCGCCCGGTCGGGCCGCTGGCAGGCGTTCCGTTCGCGGTGAAGAATCTTTTCGACGTTGCCGGGCTGTCGACGCGGGCCGGATCCAAGATCAACCGCGAGCGGGCCCGCGCGACCATGGACGCCGCGCTGGTGCGGCGGATGACAGAGGCCGGGGCCGTGCTGCTCGGCAGCCTGAACATGGGCGAATATGCCTATGATTTCACGGGCGAGAATGCGCATGACGGCGCCTGCCGCAATCCGCATGACCGGGCACGGATGAGCGGCGGCTCCTCGTCGGGCTCCGGGGCGGCCGTGGCAGCGGGCCTCGTGCCCGTGGCGCTCGCGTCGGACACCAACGGCTCGATCCGGGTGCCGTCGTCGCTCTGCGGCGTGTTCGGTCTGAAACCGACCTATGGCCGCACCAGCCGGGCCGGCACCTTTCCCTTCGTCGACAGCCTCGACCACCTCGGACCTATCGCCCGCAGCGCCCGCGATCTCGCCGTGGTGCACGACGTGCTGCAGGGGCCGGACCCGGCGGACCACGGCTGTGCGGCCCGGCCGGCGGATCCGGTGATGCCGACCCTCGATGCAGGCGTGGCCGGGCTGCGCTTCGGGGTCGCCGGCGGCTACTTCGCCGACAATGCAGGTCCGGTGGCGTACGCCGCCCTGGCACGGGTCGCGGAGGCGCTGCGGTCGCAGGCCCGGCTGGCGCCCGTGGCGCTCGACGGTGCCGAGGCAGGGCGGGCGGCAGCCTACATCATCACCAATTCCGAGAGCGCGGCCTTTCATCTGCCGCGGCTTCGGGCACGGGCCGACGATTTCGACCCGGACACGCGCGACCGCTTCCTTGCAGGAGCACTCATCCCCGCGGCCTGGGTGGTGCGGGCGCAGCGGGTGCGGCGCTGGTGGCTCGAGCGGGCCCTGGCGGTATTCCGGGACTGCGACCTGATTCTCGCGCCCGCGACGCCGTTTCCGGCGCCGATGGTCGGGCAGAAGACGATCGAGATCGGCGGGGCCACCCTGCCGCTCCGGCCGAACCTCGGACTCCTCGCCCAGCCGTTTTCCTGCATCGGCCTGCCGGTGGTGACGGTGCCGGTCTTCGAGCCGGGCGCGCTCCCGATCGGCGTCCAGATCGTCGCCCCGCCCTGGCGGGAGGACCTCGCGCTCCGGGCGGCGGCGTGGCTGGAGGCCGAGGGAACCGCACGCGCGCATCCGCCGCGAGACCGCTGAGCGTTAAGACCCGGTTAACCCTGCGCCGATAGGTAAAGGTTTGGTGCAGGTCCGGACATGTCGCGACGCACCTGGGGTCTTGGACGTGGCAGGAAGGGTGCGGATGAGCGGGATGTCCAGAACGCTTAGGGGCGAGGTGTCGGCCCATCCGCTGACGCTGCACGCCCTGATGGTCGAGGACAACGCCACCAACCAGTTCGTGCTGTCGCACTTCCTGCAGCGGATGGGAATCACCTTCGACATCGCCGGGCACGGCGCCGCCGCGCTGGTTGCCTGGGAAGGCGGCTGCTACGACCTCGTGCTGATGGACATCGAGATGCCGGTGCTCAACGGCTACGACGCCACGCGCGAGCTGCGACGCCGCGAGCGGGACGGTGCGCGCCGACGGACCCCGATCATCGCCCTCTCGGCGGACGCGCTGCCAAGCCACCGCGCCAAGGCGGAGAGCGTTGGCATGGACGGGTTCGTCACCAAGCCCATCGATCGCGACGCGCTACGGGAAGCGATCCTCGATGCAACCGGGCGCTGCAGGCTGCAAAGGGTGCAGACGCAGGCCGCGCGCGGCTGAGGCACCGACTTCCGGCGCCCCGCCAACAGCTTGCGCCGTCACATCCCTGTCTCGAAAATGCAATGGAAGCGTCAGCGGGCGGCCGGTAAGCTCGGGGATCGGCCCTGCGCCGGCAATGCATCCCGAAGGACCCGCCGCATGACCTCCCTGCACGCCGGAGCAACGGCCACCCTTCTCGCATTCACGCTCGCGAGCGCGACGTCGGCGTACGGCCAGGCGCGCGACCAGATACGGATCGTCGGCTCCTCCACGGTGTTTCCCTATTCCCAGGCGGTCGCGGAGCAGTTCGTGGGGCTGACCGGCGAAAAATCCCCGGTGGTCGAGGCGACGGGAACCGGCGGTGGCATGAAGATATTCTGTGGCGGCGTCGGACCGGACTTTCCCGACATCAACGCCGCGTCGCGCGCGATGACGGCGTCCGAGTATGCGCTTTGCGCCAGGAACGGCGTCACCAGCGTCACCGAGATCCTCCTCGGGTTCGATGGCCTGACGATCGCCCATGCGATCGACGCCCCGGACATGGACCTGAGCAAGCCCCAGCTGTTCGAGGCGCTGGCGGCGCGGGTCGAGGTCGGCGACCGGATCGTGCCGAACCCGTACCAGATGTGGAGCGATATCGACTCCGGGCTGCCGGGCATGCCGATCGAGGTCCTCGGGCCGCCGCCGACGTCCGGCACCCGCGACGCCTTCGTCGAGCTCGTCATGGTGCCGGGATGCGAGACCTTCCCGGCGATGGCCCCCCTCGCCGACGGCCCGCACGCGGAGACCTGCGGGCGGATGCGGCAGGACGGGCCGTTCATAGAGGCCGGCGAGAATGACAACCTCATCGTCCGGCGGCTGGAGACGGATCCCGAGGCGCTCGGCATCTTCGGCTACTCCTTCCTGTTCGAGAATACCGACCGGCTGAAGCCGGTGGCCGTCGATGGCGTGTCACCGAGCCCCCGGACGATCGCCTCGGGGACGTACGAGCTGTCCCGGCCGCTGTACCTCTACGTCAAGAACGCGAATCGCGGCGTCATCGCCGGGCTGAACGATTTCCTCGCCGAGTACGTGTCGGAGGAGGCGTTCGGTCCCGATGGCTACCTGCCGCAGCGCGGCCTGATCCCGCTGCCCGATGCGGCGCGCAGCGCGGTGCGCGCCGCGCTGGCCGAAGGCAGGCCGATGGACCGCCCCGACTGACCGGGGGCGGCAGGCGCCGCCCTTCCCCATTCCTCCAGCGAGACGCCTTTTCGTGATCGGATCCCTTGTCCTCACCATCCTCGGCCTGACGCTGGTCGCCTATCTCGTGGGGCGCGCCTCCGCCCGCGGCTTTGCCCCCACCGACCGGGCGTCGATGCACTCGCTGCCGAGCTATCACGGCGCCTATGTCGCGATCTGGGTCGGGGTGCCGGCGCTGGTGCTGGTGCTGGTCTGGACGCTGGCCCAGGGTCCGGCAATCGACGCGCTGCTGCTGCGCAGCCTGCCTGACACGCTGACGTCGGGGCTGGACCACAACCAGCGGACCCTGCTCCTCAGCGAGATCCACAATGCCGCCGCCGGCCTTGTGTTCCGCCCGCCCTCGCCGGAGGTCGCGGGTGCCGCGGCGCGGCTCGGCCGCTGGACCGGAATCGCCCGGCTCTCGCTGTTCACCGTCGCATTGGCAATCATGCTGATCGGCCTTTTCGTCGCCCGCCGCCGGCTGGCCCCGCGCTTCCGGGCGCGGAACGCGGTCGAGCGGGTGCTGACCGCCTTCATGGTGGTCTGCTCGCTCGTCGCGATCCTGACGACCGCCGGGATCATCGCTTCGCTGGTCTACGAAGCGTCGGCCTTCTTTCGCATGGTGCCCCCGCAGGAATTCTTCTTCGGCCTGCGCTGGGAGCCGCAGATCGCCATCCGCGCCGATCAGGTCGCCGGCGCCGGCGCCTTCGGGGCCGTGCCGGTGTTCGCCGGCACGCTGCTGATCGCCACGATCGCCATGCTCATCGCCGTGCCGGTCGGCCTCTACACCGCGATCTTCCTTGCCGAATACGCCTCCGAGCCCGTGCGCCGCGCGATCAAGCCGGCGCTGGAGATCCTCGCGGGCGTGCCGACGGTCGTCTATGGCTTCTTCGCCGTGCTGACCGTGGCACCGGCGGTGCG
>JBGALW010000304.1:0-2799 GCA_044223585.1 Amaricoccus sp. | reverse complement strand
AAAAAGGCCGCGCCGTCAAAGGCAACCACGACAGCCGCGCGGACGGCGAAGGCAGCGAGCTCGCCTAAGACGATGATCGACGCGGCAATCACGGCCTCGACGCCCGGCATCGCCACTCCAGCCATGCCGGCGACGCCGCCGAGGAGCATGCCCGTCAGGAAGCCGGCGGGCGCGACCCAGAACAGCCGCGGCGCGGCGATTGCCGCCCAGAGGCCGACGGCGACCATGGCGAGGAGATGGTCGGCACCCGAAAACGGGTGGTGCAGGCCCGCGGCCACGCCGATCGCCCCGTGGCCGGTATGGGCCAGCGCGGGGCCGGCGACGAGCGCGAGGACCGGCGCGGCGAGCAGAGACGTGCGTTTCATGGTTCTTACCTTCCCTCCCTGAATTCTCAGCAGATGCGTGGCAGCTGTTCGCCGACCAGCATGTCGACGATCCGGCCGCCGCCGAAGAGCGTCTGCATCACGACGGTCCCGGGATGGGCTGCGACGGCCCTCCCGATCACCGCGGCGTCCTGCCCGGCGGCGGTCGCCTGCATCGCGGCGAGCGCGGCCGGGGCCTGATCCTCGGGCACGAACAGCACCAGCGTGCCCTCGTTGGCGAGGTAGAGCGGGTCGAGCCCGAGGATCTCCGAGACGCCGCGAACCTCGGGTCGGAGGGGCAGGCGGGTCTCGTCGATCTCGATGCCGCAGCCCGACGCCTCGGCAATCTCGTTCAGCACCGAGGCGAGCCCGCCGCGGGTGGCGTCGCGGGCCGCACGGGCGCCGGGGGCCGCGCGCAGCACCGCGTCCATCAAGTGGTTCAGCGGGCGGCAATCCGTGCGGATCTCCGCTTCCAGCGCCATGTCGCCGCGGGCTGCGACGATCGCGGCGCCGTGGTCGCCGAGCGGGCCGTTGACCAGCGCGACGTCGCCGGGCCGGACGCGCGCTGCGGCGAGTTCGCGACCCGCCGGAATGACGCCGACGCCGGCGGTGGTGATGAAGACGCCGTCGCCCTTGCCCTTGTCCACCACCTTGGTGTCGCCGGTCACGATGCTCACCCCCGCCTCCTCGGCGGCGGCGACCATCGAGCCGACGATCCGGCGCAGCCGCGCCACTTCGAACCCTTCCTCGAGAATGAAGGCCGCCGACAGCCAGAGCGGTGTCGCGCCGCCGACGGCGAGATCGTTGACCGTGCCGCAGACCGCGATCCGGCCGATGTCGCCGCCGGGGAATTCCAGGGGCGAGACGACGAAGCTGTCGGTGGTCAGCGCGACGCGCGCGCCCGGCGTCAGTAGGGCAGGGCTGGAGAGCCGGGCCTGATCCTCGGTGTCCTGCGGCCTGAAGCGGGCGGTGAAGACGTCCTCGATGAGATCGCGCATCGCCTTCCCGCCGCCGCCATGGGCCATGGTGACGGTGTCCGCCTTCAGCCGCCTCGGGGTGGACAGCATGTTCATTCCGCCGGCTCCGGCCTCAGCCCGCCATACTGGTAGTAGGCGGCGCACGCGCCCTCGGAGGACACCATGAGCGCGCCAAGGGGCATTTCCGGCGTGCAGCCTGTCCCGAACTGCGGGCACTGATGCGGCTTGATCCGTCCGGTCATCACGTCGCCGCAGCGGCAGCCCGCCGGTTCGGGCACGTTCCGGGTCCCGGCGCCATAGCCGATGCCGAACTTGCGCTCGGCGTCGAAGGCGGCGAATTCCGGACGGATGCGCAGGCCGGAAGCGTCGATCTCGCCCAGCCCGCGCCACTCGAAGGACGGGCGCGGCTCGTAGACCTGAGCGCAGACGGCGATGGAGACCGGGTTGCCGTCCTCGGGCACGACACGGGCATACTGGTTCTCGACCTCGGCGCGGCCGTCGCGGATCTGCTCAAGCACCATGAGGACCGACTGCAGCAGGTCCAGCGGCTCGAACCCGGCCACGACGATCGGCTTGCCGTAGTCCCGGGCGATGAAGTCGTAGGGGTGGGTGCCGATCACCATGGAGACGTGGCCCGGCCCGACGAAGCCGTCGAGGACCATGTGCGGGTCGTCGAGCAACGCCCTGATCGGCGGCGGCACGGTGATGTGGTTGCAGAAGACCGAGAAGTTGCCGACGCCGTCGGCCTGCGCCTGCAGGATGGTGAGCGCGGTCGAGGGCGTCGTCGTCTCGAAGCCGAGGCCGAAGAAGACCACCTCCCGATCGGGGTTGCGGCGGGCGAGCTCCAGCGCGTCGAGCGGCGAATAGACCATCCGGATGTCGGCGCCGTCGGACTTGGCCTGGATCAGCGACTTGCGGGTGCCGGGCACGCGCATGGCGTCGCCGAAGGTGGTGAAGATCACGCCCGGCTGCTCGGCGATCTCGACGGCTTCGTCGACCCGCGCCATCGGCAGAACGCACACCGGGCAGCCGGGGCCATGGATGAACTCGATGCCTTTCGGGGTCAGCCGGTCGAGGCCGTAGCGGAAGATCGCGTGGGTGTGCCCCCCGCAGATCTCCATGATGTGGACCGGGTGCTCACCGGTCGCGCCGATCTCGTCGGTGACGCGGGCGATGGCCGCGAGCACGCCCCTTGCGGCAACCGGGTCGCGGAACTCGGTGACGTATTTCATTGCGCCGCGCCCAGGAGGGCGGCGCTGTCGCGCATCGCCTCGATCTCGGCCTGTGCCTCGCCAAGCTCCTTAAGGATGGCGAGCGTCTCGGCGGCCTCCGCCTCGTCGATCCGGCTCATCGCGAAGCCCACGTGAATGAGCGTCCAGGTGCCGACGAGGTCCTCGAGCGGCCCGTCGCCGGCGATGCAGGCGACGTTCACCACCCGCCTGACGCCCGAGACATCGACC